>JBKPSD010000210.1:0-5168 GCA_046734935.1 Nitrospirota bacterium | reverse complement strand
CCAGTCCGCCTTGCCTGTCATGGGATCAAGCGGCAGACTTCGCAGATATCGTCTCATAGCCGTTCCGCGGACGGTGGCTTCTTCACCGCTCAATTTGACCCCCAATAACGCGTCAAGCGACTTGGGATATCCGTAATTGCTTGTGACGTCCTTACAGGATAATTTGTTCTTCACACACAATGGACCGATAAGCATGTCGCCGTCCCGGTTCCATTCCAGCTTGAACGTGTCGATTGCGGCGCGCATGATTCGCAGATGCTGGCGCAACTCAATTTCATGCGATCTCTTGGCGGAAACCCGGCTCAAGGGAAGCGCGACCGACGCCAGAACCATCACGATCGTCAACGTCACGAGCAGCTCAAGGAGCGTCACTCCGGACTGTCTCACCGCACCCTCACGATTCCTTTTCCTTCCGGCGGTCCGTCTGCGGCCATCTCTCCATGGGCGTCCATCAGTGCGACGCGGATCGAAGACACGCCCGGGGCTTTGGCCTTGAATCTCGCGGTGACTTTCCGTCCGCCCGTCGTTCCGTGCGGGGCGGACGGCCTCACCCGAAACGCGACGATGGCCTCGGCAAAGGCCGACGGAGGGAGATCCGCCGGATCCGTTTGAATGACCTCGGCATCGATCAGCGCCTTGAGGTCGAGAACGTTCGGGTCGTACAGCAAATGGAACACGCCCTCTTTTTCGGGCCGTAACCGCTCATCGCCAATTGCGATCCTTACTTCCTTTCCCACTTCAACAACCGAGTCGTTCGGGGTGACCGAGGCAACCGGTCCGACGGTCAACATTCTTGAGAGTGACGCTGAGGGGCCCTTGGCAGCGGCACCGCGCGCGGCCGTCGCCGCCGGCTGCGAAGACACATTGGCGCCTCTGACCTTGTACGTGGGCTTGGGATGAGGCGTGAACATGGTCGAATTCGAATAAACTGAATCCGTTCCGGACCAGAACGCCTGCCGGCTCAAGCTGGGGGCCGTCATGGCCTGAACGATGTGCGGCGTGAGCGTCAGGATGACTTCGGTCGTCACCCGTTGCGTCTTAAACGAACTGATGAGGTTACCGATGAACGGAAGATCGCCGATCCAGGGAATGGTGACACGGGTCCGGCGATCTTCTTCTTGAAGGAGACCACCCAGCACGATCGTTTCGCCATCCCTCACATTCAGCATCGTCTCGGCTGAGCGGTTTCCGAACTTGAATTGGGTGATCGGCGGATTCGCCTGGAGTAGCACAGGCTCGCCCAGACGTATCACCTCAATCTTCATCTTCAATGACAGTTCATTTCCCAGGTGAATAGCTGGCTCCACGGTCAATTTGACACCCGTGTCGCGGAATTCGATGGACGTGACCGTCGAGGTAGTCGGCACGGCACCGGTGGCCGCTTGGCCGGGAAGAACATTGGTCGTCGAAAGTAAGATTGGTTGCTTGTCGCCGATGTTGATTTCCGCCTTCTTGTTGTTCACGACGCGCACCTTTGGCGACGCCAAGGTCTTGGCATCCGTGATTTGCTTGAAGAAATCCAGCTGCACATTCGTCGGAAGCTTCAGCAGATAATTGCCCTGGCCGAGGCCCGTCAGTTGCTGCATTGAGAACTGCTGAGCGATATCTCCGGCAATGCTTCCCGCGAATCCCGGCGGCACGATCGCCGCGGCCACTTGCTTCGGGTACGTGAGGCCGTAGGTTTGATCGACCGTCCGATCCACTTCCAAGACTTCGACGTCGAAGAGCACCTCCGAATCGATGCGATCGTTGGCCAGAATGATTTTTTCCGCCATCTCCAGCTTTTCCGGTTGATCGCGAATCACGATCGTGTTCAGTTGCTCGTTCGCATGCATCCGCTTTGAATCCAGCATGCCCTTGAGCAGCGCCAGCATGTCCTTGGCCTTGGCATTCGAGAGGTAAAAGGTTCGAATCATCAGATCCTGATACTGCTCCTGCTTTTGACGGGTATTCGGGCTGACGATCATCACGCCAGGCGACACGACCCGGGAGAACAGGTTGTTGCTGTTCAAGATGAGATTCAGCGCGTCGTCGAACGGCGTGGCCTCTATCGCAATGGTCACGGGATCGTTGCGGACGTCGCGATCAAAGATGAGGCTCATGCCGCCCGCCTTCCCGATGCCTTCGAGCACTTCCTTGAGACCGGCATTTCGGAAACGCAGCGTGATCGGCTGTTTGCGTTGGTCGTCGCGGTCCCGCGCCTGTTGGTCCTCCGTCAACTTCGAAATGCCCTCAAGCGGCTCGGGAAACGTTGGGTCGAGTTCAGCAGACCTCGCATAACCCTCCATGGCCTCATCAACGCGGCCCAACTGAGCCAAGCGATCGGCCTCGCGGAAATGTTCACGGGCTTCTTTCAAGCGCAACGCTTCCGCCAGTCCCGCCTGATGCTCGGGATTGGATGGCTCAATGGACAACGCCCGTTTAAAGTGTTCGATTGCGGGATCGAGGTGGTGTTCCTTCAGGGCGCTTCGGCCTCGTTCCTGATACTGTGCCGCGGCGCGCTCCCGGGCGAGATTGAATTTCTCCTGCAGCGACGCATCGAAAGGCGCTTCCTTGAGGGCCTGTCGGTACGCGATCGTGGCTTCCTCCCATTTACCGGCTGCCAAATGCTGATCCCCGCGCTTGACGTCACTGGATTCAAAATACGCACACCCACCGAGCTGGATGGCGCAAAGAAAGATGAAAGCCGCCTGAAAGGAAGCGCCCAGTCGCGTGAGACGCATGCTGATCCCGTGTCTAATGTGAACTAGGCAGGAACAGGGAGTCCCTGTGCCAGGCTGAGTCTACACGAGGCTTAATAGATTCAATAAAAAAAAGCGAAATTCCGCCATCGCGCAAAATTCCGCAGCGGCGCTTAGTTCATTCTATGAAAGGAAACTGGCAGGGGCGGATGGAGAGGCCTTGACGGGAGCGGAAGAAGGAGACGGGTCTACAAGCGCCAGTAGGCGATGTTCTTCGGCAATGTCTGGCGATCTAATACACTTTTGACGTCGATGAGAACAGCCTGCTGGCCGCTTTTGAGGAGACTGATGATCTTTTGCTGGCCCATGTCGAGATATGCCCGATGGGCGACCGCCAACACGATGCCGTCGGCGTCTTTGAGAGCGGACCATTCACTGAGGTGCAGACCATATTCCGACATGGCTTCCTCGGATTCTGCCAGCGGGTCATGCACCAGCACCTGCACCCCGTATTCCTGCAGTTCCTTAATGATGTCGGGCACCTTGCTGTTGCGCAGATCGGGCACATTCTCCTTAAACGTCAACCCCAACACGATGACCTTGAGCTGCTTGACCGGCCGGCCCAGCTGGCAGAACCGTTTCATCGTCTGCTCGGCCACAAACTTGCCCATGCCGTTGTTGATCCGGCGTCCGGCCAAGATCACTTGTGGATGGTATCCGACTGATTCCGCCTTGTGCGTCAAATAATAGGGGTCCACGCCGATGCAATGGCCTCCCACCAATCCGGGAGAAAACCTCAAGAAGTTCCACTTTGTTCCTGCCGCTTCCAGAACGCCTTTCGTGTCGATGCCCAGGCGGTGGAAGATGAGCGCCAGCTCGTTCATGAGCGCGATATTTAGGTCACGCTGCGTATTTTCGATGACCTTCGCTGCTTCGGCGACCTTGATGCTGGACGCTCGATGCACACCGGCCTTGACCACCTTCCCGTACGTCGCGGCGACGATCTCCAAGGATTCTTCGTCTTGAGCGGAGACAACCTTGACGATTTTTTCGAGCGTATGTTCTTTGTCGCCGGGATTGATGCGCTCGGGTGAATAGCCAAGCTTGAAGTCTGTTCCCGCCTTCAGCCCAGACGTTTTCTCGAGGATCGGGAGACAGACCTCCTCCGTCACTCCTGGATAGACCGTAGACTCATAGACGACGATCGTTCCGGGTGACAATTGCTTTCCAATGAGCTCGGAGGACATTCGCAGCGCACTCAAATCCGGCTGAAGGGCGTCGTTGATCGGGGTAGGAACCGCGACAATGATGAAATCGGCATTCTTCAGCGCCGCAGGGTCAGCGGTGTACAGGACGTCGGATGATTTCAAGTCCGCCTCCGACACTTCCCCGGTGCGATCGAACCCTTTCTGCAACTCCTTAATTTTCGCCTCGTTGATGTCAAATCCGACGGTTCGAGCCTGTTTACCGAAGGCGACGGCGATAGGGAGTCCGACGTAGCCAAGCCCAACGACTGCGACTGTGCGTTGTTTCATCTGCCTGTCTCCATTGAGCTACCTTCGATGAGAGTTTTGACAGAATGGCAGAAGGTCGGGCTCACGTCAATAAAGTCGCAGACATTTGACCGCCGACGCCGCCGCTGAGGGGTCCCGGCATCGTCCGGGATCCACGACCGGCAGCATTGCGGGTCACTAGCACGCTAAACTTAATGCGATACTTTATCTGTTCATGAATTCCATCTCTTGTCTCTCGCGGTAGGCGATTTCGAGCTATGCCTTACTGTCGCCGCATTCCGCGGGACGAGGATTAATCCTTCAGAAACGGCACCTTTTCATCCATTCACCGTGACGGCCGCGTATCGGCACTGGACTTGCTCACCTGCGCCACTGGCTCACCGGAAGCACGTGTCATCGTTACGGAGGAGCTGTGCATGAAGCATTTGCTATCATCAGGAAGCGTAACGGTACATGTTGAGTCGCTTGCTGCCGTATCAGCCTTGACGCTGCTTCTGACCCTGACTCCGGCATCCGCGGGCGCCGAGCCATTGGTCGCCTTGGGACAGGAAAGAGCACAGCTTTCGTCCAATACACTGACAACCGCCGCAAAAACGCCTTCAAGCGCGAAGGACCCTCTCCGGAAACCTCATAAGCTCATTAAGAAATCTGCACCGCTTGCCACCGTACAGCTAAGCGGAGCAGCGTCCGCACCCGCGCCGACAAGCCTCAGCGCCACGACGAGCACAGTTCAAGGCACAACGACGCAGACCCTGAGCAACGATTCCACCGCGCACAATCCGAGCACGTCGACTACCGTTGCGCCGACAAAAACCACCTCTGTGACGACCGCCCCAACGACATCGCTGTCGTTTGGCGCTGCCTTGAGCACCGCGCCTTCCACCGGCACGGCCTCGAGCGCGTTACCGTTGTCGGCCGTCGCCGCCCCAGGCCCGTCGGTTCAGGACAAAACTAACAGCGGACGGGGTATGCA
>JBKPSD010000209.1:0-3937 GCA_046734935.1 Nitrospirota bacterium | reverse complement strand
GTTTTCACATCCCTTATGGGCATGCCGTTGTACACAAACACCCGCTGAGTGTCTAGTCTACGCTCTTGCCTAAGTTCCGTAAACACTCGATAGACTTCTGGCGCACAGGCAATGTCCGACGTTCCCCGTCTTTGTGTGTCTGAAAGATAATTGAACCTCGCCATTCTCCTCCAACCGTCTGAGTTCAGACTAAGGTTCTCCCAAGATGGTAAGATCATGACGCGTGGGGGACGTTCAGCGACACAATGACGACTGGCGAGACATATCCCGGCGGGGAACTATGGCTGTGCGAGACGTTTCGGTTTTTATTCTCTATAATTTTTCTGGACGTATACTCCTTCAGCATCGGACAAACGATGCCTTTCGATTGCCAGGTTATTGGGCATTCTTTGGAGGGGGCATAGAAAAAGGAGAAACTCCAATGGAAGCACTAAAACGCGAAATCCGAGAGGAATTATCCTACCAAGTCCTAAACCCGAAGTTTCTCCTAGCGCAAAAAGTTCGAGATGGAGAGACTGACAGCACGAAGTACGTGTTTGTTGAACAGTATCAGGACCAACCTCTTCAATTAGGGGAAGGACAGGGAATGGGATGGTTTTCACCTGACGAAACACATGGATTAAAAATGATCGACCACGACCGTTTGGTTGTGAACCAAGTTCGAGATTATTTGAATCGCCTATGTCATGAACGATAAAACGGATGCGACGCGGCCAAGGCTATTTGTTGAAACGAACAACAATTGCTCCCATGACATCGCCTTTTTTAAAATCCTTCTTAGCACTGGTTGGATGAGAGTTATGACAGCCCACGCAAGAATCTGAGATCGCTAAGTCAGCCGCAAGTCCCTTAAACTGATTACCTTCTTCAAAGGTGAGAATTCCGGCGGAAGGATTAGCAATAAGCTTTTTAAGCGCATCTTCTTCCGCCTTCGTTTTTGGGAGGTTCTCTTTGTAAATCGGCGTAAGTCCGATGAGGCTGAGTTCGAAATCATCGAGTTCCCTGCCCGCCGCTTTGAGAAATTGCGCGGGAAGCATGATGCCATGCTCGTTCATTGTCCAGTTCTCATCGGGTTTGACGTTCGATCTCGCCGCCTGTGCGATAACCTGCTTGGCATAGACAGTCCTAAATGCTCTGGCTGTAGCGAGGATAAAGCGAGCGGTAGCTGGTTCAGCGACCATCATTACGTTTTCTCCGGACAGACACACTGAAGATTCTCTCGTCATGCCGGCTTGTCGTAAGCCCCAGGCGGTTGCCAATGCATGACAGGTTAATTGATGAATCCCTTCGGTTAAGTCCGTAAATGGTGCTGTCGAGCGGGCATTCCCATTCCATGCGATTTCACCGGAGTCCACATCTAATGCACGAATGTGAAGAGAAACGTTATGTCGGAGCTGTCGGAGGATATCGAACCTTTGCGATGAAATATCGGCTTCGACAAAAACTACCTGCTTGGCTCCAGCTACTTTCGCAGCCTTGAGCACGTCCGCGTTCGAAAGGCTATTGTGCATGCCCCTTTCCACTGCGATCTGGCTCACCTTCGCTTCGTCAACTACCGTGATGCGCCGCTTAAGGAGCCATGTTTTCAGACTATTCGCAGCGTCTGGGTGATTGCCCCACACAATGGCTCTGGTTGAATCGTCAGGGAGTCGGACATAAGAACCATCAGTCTCGGTGGTGAGAGGCGTAGGCGGGCTTTGGCAGCTGGCTAAGATCACCAGCAGCCACAGACGTAAACCGGAGCTGGCGAAATCTAATGTTCGGTTGGTCACAATCTCTGCGATGAACTTTTTGGCGCAGATCTTGGGCTTTGGGGCTCCGAATGTCACCTAGTCACTTTTCTAGTCGGATTTGTCCTACGCTCGATGACGAGACGCGGCGCAGGAATGACATTGGGTGGAAGCCAACGTTGGAGGTCGTAGGTGATAGTAGGGTGTTATCTATTGCGACAAGCGGGGCGTGAGACGAAGAGCACTGAAGTGAACTGATGGAACATTTGGGAAGCCTCTAAAGTACAAGGATCGCCAACTCATCAAAGACTTGAACAATCCCCTGTAACAGCATAGAAGGCAGCTCCTATATCCGTCTGAGCTATGGGCGCGCCCTGCGAGGGACAAGCGCTTGAGGTCACTCAAGTACCTCGCCGATATTTGACCTGCACCCGATGATTTTGTTCGCGTGGTCGCATCCACCCCTCTGCCCGCCCGCTCGCGGACACGCATGGTCAAGGGGGCCCGGCGGTCTTCGGGTCAGTGATTGGCTTGTCCTTGTACAGAAACACACGCGGGCTGTCCAGTCGAAGGACCTGCTAGCGATCGGTGGACCGAGATGACGCGACAACGTGCTTTACTGTGTTCTTTCCCCCCGAGACGTGCTCTTTTTACGACGTGATGCGTGGCAATAACGAGATACTCGTCACGGGGAATTGATGCAATCCCTTGCTTGAAACTCACCGTATGGGCATTTCTTGCTTGATCCCCATCCGTGGTACTGCGATTGCTACGCTTCATCCGACTTCTCTGCTCTTCATCTCTCATAATGAGGACTTTAAATGACAAAGCGAGTCGCGGCACAACTTGGTCTGGTATCCACATTAGTGTACATTCTACTTTTAGGCGCTATGGTCGGTTCCACTACTCCAACGTTTGCTGCCTCAGTGACGCAAGATACTTCACGGCATTTGTATGATCGTGTCATGGAAGAATTTAAACAGGGAGACTATGAAGCGGCATTGGCTGGTTTCAAATTCTTTATCGAACTACATAAAACATCAGGCTTGGCAGCGAACGCACAATACTGGATTGGAGAATGCCAATATAGGCTAGGCCGCTATCAAGAGGCTCTCAATTCGTTTTCGAATGTCAGGTCCTTTGACCCCATGAGTCAAAAACTGGCTGCCTCGGCCTTTAAAATTGGCCAGACATACTCGATGCTCGGCGATTACTACAGAGCGCGTATGACATTCGATGAGGTTCTTGATCATTACCCGAACGGCCCCGAAGCGGCGCTTGCCCGCAAAGCAATTGAGGCAATTAACGTAAAGACTCCCTCGACGACGACACTCTCCGTTACAAATGTCATGAACGTCATGAGGTAAACGAGCCGGCTCGCACGCCATCGCACCACGCCTCCCATCTCACTTTATAAGTCGTCCGCTCCTACCGACGCGAAGGCTAATTGCGGCTGGTCATCTTCAATGAGTTCTCCGTCTGTAAACGGTAGTCTCAGTTGCTCCACGTCCTCGGAGGTAAACAAGCTCAATATCTTGGGCGTTGTGTCAGCATGTGCCGTGATGTGCAAGGCAGCCTTAGCCTTCTGCTCCTGGGTAATCACTTCGAAGCGCGGGAGATCCTCTTCCCAGAGTCGCAGGCCCAGGGATCCGGATTGCAGTCCGCTGTGTGTCCGACGAGTTCGGCCACTGATCGCCGACCCTAAAGGGCGATGCAGTTCCCAGAAAATCGTGAAAGACCACGAGCCATCGATCTCTGCCTCCACGGTGTCGATGCTTCCCACAGTGCCCCTGGGGATCCCGTGCCAGTCCGAGAGGAGCCTGACGAACATCCCAATACAGGCTTCTTCATATCGCATGACCACCTCCAAGTCGTGGGAATGCCGTTGCGATAATAACGCCGCCGGTACTCCACGGCTTTTGTGATTCCTTCATTGCGCCGGGCGCATCAAGCTCGACTTCGCCCGTCGATAGACGGAATACCCTACAAGCCCTATTCGTGAGAGACGATGCTATTGCCCCGTCCCTGTTTCCGATGAAACACGGTCAATATTGACTTGTAATGATTAATTGACCATGGTTCGATATTGGTGCTACATTGCACCATTGCATTTTATACCCCGGAGTGATCCATGGGCAAGTCGGCATCGCCGGACCATTCTCGAACCGAACACTTCAGCATTACAGTGCCGTCGTTTCTTCAACATG
>JBKPSD010000208.1:0-14129 GCA_046734935.1 Nitrospirota bacterium | reverse complement strand
CGAACCGATGGCTGCTTGAACCCCAACAGACTTTTCATCAACGGCGCGGCTCGTTGATCCTTCAGATCGGCCATCGTGCGGAGGGCCTCTGCACGATCCTCGGGATTAGCCGCCCCGGCCGCATTCTCTAATTCTTCCCATGCCTCGGGACGGCCGAGCCTGACCAGCGCGCCGAAAGCGGCAATACGGACAGTCGCCAACTCGTCCTTCGCAGCTTTTTCAATCAGCGGAAGCAGGGACCGGTCGCCGCTCCTCCCGAGCACCTTCACCGCCCGCGCCTTCACGATACCCGCCTGGTCCTCGAGCGCGAGCCGCAGCTTCTTCGACTTCCGACCTTTCTCCGATCGTCCCAACCCTTCAACGGCCAGCATCCTGATGGGCCCCGATCCGTCGCTCAAGCCGTCTTCAAAATACGGAACCGTGTCGTTCGACTCGATCTCCTTCAAGGCGGTATACGCTGCTCCCCGCATCTGCTCCCGCATGTCCTTGACGAGGACCAGGATGAATCCCCATGCGACTTCGCGCAACAGCGCGGTATCCTCTCGCCCTAGTGCCGTTTCAAATTGGTCATACTCCGCGAGCGCGCCTTGTGGATTTCCGGATTTGACGAGCGCTTGTACCTTCAAACGCCGGACATCCGGAGCGCTCTGGGCGTCAGGACTCAGCTTCGCGATGCCATCGAGGACGCGCTGGTATTGCTTTTGGTCGTACAACATTTTGAGGTCCGGCGGCGCCGACGCCGACGCGGGCGCCGCGGTAAAGACCAGCAGAAGGATGAGCGCAGCCCGTGTCATATCAGACTCATCGCGTTATCCCCTTTGGCCTCGAACCGTCGGGACGGGTCGCCTTTGATAACCCAGCGGTTCGTCGAAATAGTGAGCAGGTTGTGGAGACCATCTGATTCGTTCATAGGCGAACGACCAGTCGCGATCGCGACTGACGAGCTTGAGCACCATGTGTGTTTCCGCATCCACCCATTCGTACCACCGTTCCGTTCGACCGTGCCGGTCTGTTTGGACTTCATATAATTGAGCGGTCCGTCCGACGGCCGTCGCGTCACCGGCCAATGTTCTGCTGTGTTCTCCAGGAAGAGTGGGCTCGATCGGCAGTACATCATCGGCGTCGAGCGTGGTGACGAGCAATTCCTTCTGTTGCGCCAATAAATACCATGCCTCCACAAGGTCAAGCCGGATGATTTCAATTGCCGCGTAGCCGTAGTCCGTCCGGATGGCATATTTGTATTCGAGCCTCAGACGGTCGCCCTTCGCAAACACTTGTGCTTCGTATTTTTTCCCATTCACCTGCTTGATGAGTGTTCCCGAAAACTCACGCGGGTGTGCAATTGCAGTGTCAGAGGCCGGCGCAGCGAAGGATGGCCAGAATAGCGCATTCACGAGGAAGACCAGCCAAAGTGCTTGACCGTACCTCCTGTGACTCATCCGCATAAGAAATCACACTGACGGTTCTGCCGGCTGCCAGCGTCACCCGGCAGACCGGCTTTGAGGGCGGAGGGTCAGTGCTGATGCTCAACGAAGGGGTCGATTTCGATGGAGCGGCCGAGCGATTCCGGGCCAAAGCGCGGATTGTCGATCACTCTGAAGGCAGACCGGTGGCCTTTGGGCGCAGGCAGCGAGAGTTGCTCCGTCACCTTCCCATCTGGTTTCACGGTGACGGTCTTGCTCAAACCGGGGCCGGTCTGCGGATGCCAGACGACCAGCTGATAGGTGCCGGGAGGAACGTGTTCGAGCGAGAATTTTCCGTTCTCGTCAGTGAGCGCATAGTAAGGGTTGTTCACCGCCATGGCCCAGCTTTCCATGTACGCGTGGAACCCGCATTGCATGTAAAAGGTGCGCCTGCCTTTGTTGAGATAGATCGGTCCCACGAGTGACTTGCCCGGCGCATGGTTATGTATGGCATGGAGATCGCCGCGGTTGTGCTGCTGGTTCATCACCAGCGGCGTGTTGAACAGCACGCGGGCGCCGGCTTCCAAGGAAGTCTCATAGCCCTGAATATCGTGCATGACGGGGTCCATATTGACGACTTCCACCGCGTGACCGTTGCGCACAATCGTCATGAACGGCTGAAACATGCAATCGCGCGCCTCAATCAACGGCACCGAGACTTCGAAAGGCTTCCCGGCCTCGACGCCTTCGAGCAGGACGATGGCATCTTTCAAGCCGCCATGAGAACTTACGACAAAATCATGGAGCAGGCGCCATCCGCGCCCGTTCGAGATGCGCCCGCAGTATTGTGGATCCGGAAACGTGATGAGGTTGAACCCCTTGGGTTCGGGAACCGCGCCTTCGAGCGTGACCGTCCCTTCCACGACACCGCCGTGGTCCACGTCGATGACGTCATAGCCATGAGCGGCAGCAGCGGTGCCGCTCACCGCGAGCGCGAGGCAGATTCGCAGGATGTGCTTCAGGATTTCGTTCACAGCGCTCTCCTTCATCAAAGCATAAATAAGAACATCGTATAGGATGATTTCACGGCGTTTGCAATTCGAGGGTCGGACGAATCTCGAGTGTTTTGCCGAGAGAATCTGGCCCGAAATGCGGGTTCTCCTCGATTTCATGCGCACTCCGGCGGCCCTTGGGTGATTCAAAGACGAAATTCGCCTGCGTGGATCCCTTGGCGGGGACAGTGATTTTCTTCTCCAGGACCACGCCGACTCCGGGGTGCCAGGCCATCAACGTGTAGTCGCCGGCCGGGACGTCGGTGAGCGAGAACCCTCCGTTCGCATCAGTTAACTGGTAGTAGGGATTGTCGACCGCGAGGCCCCAACTCTCCATGTAGGCGTGAAAGCCGCATTGCATGACAAAAAATTTCCGGCCCTTGGTCATCCGGACCTCTTCAGTCACCGGCTGACCGGCCAGATGCTCATGGGTCTCTGCGGTCACAAAACGCTTATGGTGCGGATTCATCGGGAGCGGAGTATTGAACAAGACGCGGGGGCCCAATTGCGATGTTTCGTACGCCTGAATGTCGTGCATCACCGGATCCATGTTCATGATCACGACGTCAGACCTGTCGCGTACGACCGTGACAAAGGGCAAAAATCGGCAGTCCCTGGCTTCGATCGTGGGAGCGACAAACTTGAACGGTTTTCCCTTGCTCGCGTCCGCCAACCACACGACCGCATTCTTCAGACCGCCGTCGCCGCCAACTTCAAATTCCTTCAAGATCCGCCAGCCGGTGCCCGTCGAAATTCGTCCGCAATAGACCGGGTCGGGAAACGTGATCAAATTGAAGCCTTTGGGAATCGGTTTCCCCTCGGTCATCGTCACTTTTCCGGTGACAGACCCGCCGTCCGTCACCTGAATTTCGTCGTACGCCCAGACGGTTGAGCCGGCGATCAGCAGCCATCCGCACAAGAGCAAGAGCCCTTTCATGATGCCTCCGAAATCAGTCCGCGAACGCACTCTCGACATCGTACCAAATGGACGCCGCCAAGCAAAAGAGGCAGAGCCTTGGGTCTAAACAAAAGGGGGAAGCCTTGCGGCCTCCCCCTCGTGTTGTTGGTCGCCCTATCCTCGAAAGCGACGACGCTTATTTTGCCGAAACCGGCATCACCTGCGCCGCATTTTCGAGCGAAGCGCTCTTCATGCCTGCGCCCGCGCCTTGCAGAGGCAGCAACCGCTGGTCGCCTGAAGGCAACACGCGGAGGTATCCCCACTGGCCGGACTGTGAATACGGCAACCGCTGGTTGCTGTACACGTAGTCGCCGGGCAAACGATAGGGTCCGCCGGCGGAGGGCACGAACGCGTCCAGCACTTCCGATCCGGAGAACTCGACCACGCTGATCTGGTCAGCCCCCCGCATGAACGGCTCGATCGGCCATTCATGTTTCTCGACGCTGAACATGCCGTTCTGCTCGTTGTTCGCCCCGATCACGTGGATGCGGACGGGATCGCCCGCATGAGACTCAATGATCGGTGTTGCCGGGTCCTCGGGCTTGTCCGCTTTGCACGGCTGGAAGACCTTGCCGAGCGAGCAACCCTGCTCCTCGCGATATTTGTACGGCTCGGACCGGTAATTCACGCCGGTCAAGCCTGCAACGTTCTGCACGTAGGGCATGAAGCTCGTCCCGATGATGTTGTCCTCGTCCTGGAAGAACAAGGCGACGTCACGGTAGTTCGGCCTGGATTCATTGCCCGGAATGGTGCGGTCGATAATGACGTCGGCCGCCCACGCGTTCTTGTTGGAGAGATCGGCGCCCGTCTTCGGATCACGATACTTCGATCCCTTCGGACCGACCACCACGGCTCCGAACAAGCCGTTGCGAGGATTGGTCATCACATTGCCCCAGTCCCAGACGAGCGAGGTCGTCTCGCCGTTGAACGGATCCGCATAGTAGGTGTAGGTCCGATCGCCGCCAGGGGCGATCGTCTGATCGCCGGGGTTGTTGCCGACATTGGCGCCCATCGAATCTTTCGGATCAAACACCAACCCGATGGCCGAGAAGGAAGCCTTGCTCTCCTTCATCTTGTTCTTCAGATGCACCTTCACGCAATCGCCGACGTTCACGCGCAGCGTGAGCGGCATCGGATGTGATCCGCCCGAAACCTTGGCCGCGTCTTCTTCCAACGCGTAGATCTTGGCGTCGGGATTCGTGATCTGAATCTTCCGCTCGAAGTCGACTTCGATCGCCTCGGGCGCCTTCGCGTTGAAGGTCATGGCGGGATAATCCATCGCCACCACGTTGAACGTTTTCACTGGAGCGTCGGCCGGGCAGACCGGCAACGCCTTCGGAATTTCACCTTTGATCGAGTACCCGGCCGGGAGCTTCTTCAGGTCCTGCTGCTCCTTGTCATACACCCTGATAATGCCCCAGCCGCCCTCGGAAAACTTCGAGGACCGTCCGTTGAAGTGAATGTAGTCGCCGGCGAGATGCCGCGGACCACCCGCTTCCGGCACCACAAGGTCATAACGTTCGGCGATCCCGATGTGAATAGAGTTCTTGCGATTTGCATCGGACGCATAGCGCTCGGACCAGAACGTATGACCGGACAGGGTCCAGGTCATCGTCTCGTTCATGAGCGTGTGCAGCAGTCGGAACACCATCGTATCTCCGGTGTACGCCCGCAAGAGCGGCGTATACGGATCGCCGTGGATCTGGCTGTTGAACGCTTGCGACACGTCCGGATTGGTCGCCAACCGTTGGGCGATTGGGCCGGCGCGGAAGTTGAGCCCGCTGCCCGTCGTGTGCGTTCCGCCGTTAAGGAACGGCATCGGCGTCATATACAGTTTTTCCGGCATCATGAACGAGACGGTTTTGCCCGCCTCGAGCGCGACCTCGACCGGCTGGCCGGGAGGATTGCCGGCCGTCACAATGTTGACGGTGTGCGGCACGGTATCGTGCACCTGCACCATCAACTCGCGGAAGCTGTTGTTGACGCCGTGGCCGACCGGCTCGTTCGTATGGATGTCCGCAATCGGTCCGCTCCAGACGAGCTTGCCCGTTTTCGGATCATGATAGGTTGATCCGACCGGCTCGGCGATGAACGTCCCGAACCCGCCGTGCGGCCAGGTCGTGGCGCCGAACGCGTGGTCATGCCAGAACACCGTGCCGACGTCCGCATCGACCCAGAAGCGCTGCCGGACGAATTCGACTGTCACGATGTCGTTCGCCGGATGATCGTTCTTCAATCCCTTCGTCAGGGTGATCGTGTTGCCGTTGATCGCCTTGATGCGGGAAATCTCATTGCCTTTGACGTTGTCGGCGCCGACGAGAATCAAGGTGCCGACGTGGTACTGCTTGGCATTCTTCACAGCCAGGCTGTTGGAACCCTTCTTCGCGGCCGCCGTCAACACCGTGTTCATCGGCATCGGCAGCCCCTTCTTGTTCTTCTTCTCCAGCATCGTGAACGGCCGCACCGACTGCTCATACGAGAAACCGGTGATCACGCCGTCAGACGCCTGATTGTCGAACTGCAGGAAGTGCCAGTGGGTGTTGATCTTCGACGACTGGAAATTCGTATAGTCGTCATCGTCCCACTCGCTGGTGAGCATCCAGTCGACGCAATCATAGATGTTGCCGCGGACGACCAATGGATATTTGAGGTCGTCGTTCGCCCGGATGGCCGCTTCCTCTTCATGCAGCACATAGATCAAGCCGTTCGGATCGACCACGGGGGGCTCCTTGCCCTGCGCCTTCGCGATCTTGATCGGCAGCTTGATGAAATGCACGTTGTAGTTCTTGCGGCCGGCATTCACCGGACAAAGGCTCCAGTTGCCCTGCTCACCCGGCTGCGCTTGGTCGACGCTCTCTTCACCGTTGGCGTCGCGCCGGATCATCTCCAGCCAGGGGGCGCCAACGTGGTTCGGAGAGAACATCACGCGCTTGCCGAAGTGCGGCGTGAGATGCGGCCAGGCTACCTTACCGGTCATCGGCTCGAACATGATCGGATGCCGCTTGCCCGGGTGGGTGGATTTATACTTCGGATTGTCGATCGTGCTTTCCTTCTCGCTCATCGCCACATTGCCGTTCCAAGTCCAGTCCAGCACGGTGGCGTCGTAGGAGACGATCTGACCCTTCTCATCGTCCTTATGACCGGGCTTGCCCTGCGTGGGCAGCTGCATCTCCACCCAGTCTTTGATCGTGATCGTGGCCGGGTTGCTCTTCCAATTGCTCTTACCTTTGTCGACGATCTTAAACTGCGTGCCGAACCAATCGACCGTCTGGCCGACGAGCTTGTCGGACGCAATAGGGGCCTTGATCCGGCCCTTGCGATCCGGTAGCTCGCGGAGATCAGGCATGACATCGTTTCGTAAATCACCCTGTTGAATGGTGTTGTAAACCCGCCAGTAGCCCCACATCCCTGCCACATAATGGTGCGCCACGTGGCAGTGGAACAGGAAATCGCCCGCCAGCTGCTGGCAGAGACCCGAGCCGCACTCGGTCTCGAGATCAAGCGCTTCGGAAGGTCCGATGACTTCGACGTCCACACGATCGGTCTTCGCCCGAATGACGGGATACTTCACCGGGCCGTTGGCACTGGTGGCCCACAGGTTCATGTCGTCGATTGCCCGCGGGCTGCGCGGCCACCGAATCGTTCCACCGTGCGGATGGTGGCTATGGAATACTTCGGATCCGCCGTGCACCAAACGAAACTTTGCGGGATCGCCCATGTAAGAACGAGGGATCGTCGGGGACGGATCGCCGAACGTATAGGAACTGTAGCCCATCGACTCGTCCTCGAAGCCGAAGTACTCATGCTGCACGTGCATGTTGTTGATGCCGAACGGCTCGCTGCGATAGTTGATCGCGCGGCCGCCTGGACGATAGGCATCGGTGAGCGGATCGCGCTGCGGCAGGAAGTCGCCCTTCTTGTTCAGCGGACGGAACGCTTCATCACCGACTTCATGGTAGATCAACACAAACTCGCGGAAGTCCGGGCCGGTACCGTTCTTAATGATGGTCTGCCAGCCGCTCGTGGCCGGCGTCGGGTCGCCCGAGCCCAGCGGTTCGAGGTAGCTCGAGCCGCGGGGCTCGACCACGAACGCGCCGAAGAGACCCATGACGGTCAGCTCGCGATCGTTGCTGAACGTATGGAATTGCCGGACGCCTTCCTGAGTGCTCGGATGGATGTACCATTCATAATCGCCGCTCTTCTCCTTGGCGACGATCGTATCGGGGTTGGTCGTCGTTGCCGCCGCGCCGGTAGCGCTCACCACCGCCGCAGAGCCGTGGATATGGAGGCTGACGTCTTCGCCGCCTTCCAGCTTGTTGCTGAGCTTGATCTTGACGCAGTCGCCCTGGTTGCCGCGGATGACCAGCGGCTGAATCCATTGCGCCTGCACGCCCGGAAGGACGGCCCCTGGATCGTGACCTTCCTTCTCACGACTTTCTTTGTTTGTATTTTCCTCCGCACGAACTTTGTCGATGTTTTCATCGAGCACGTACATGTAGCCGGGATAAAAATCGAGCCACTGGTTGAGGGTGATCTCGACATTGATCGCAGACACGTTGTACTGCTTCACCGGAGCCGTGGCAGGGCATTTCCCGCCGCCCGTCATCGCCACCGGCTCAACGCGCGGATCGGAGACAAGCAGCATGTCCTGCCCGCCTGCGCCATATTGGTGCATCATCGCGGAGGTGTTGTACATGCCGGTGTTGACGCCTTGCGTCTGCGGATCATGGCTCATGTGCTCCATAATGCGCTGATGTTGCTGCTCAACCATCGCGGCACGCTCGCCCTTGCCGGACATCGTGTCTTCGATGATCGTCTGTCCTTTGAGCTGCTCTGCCCAGGCGGGAAGCTGATGGTTCATCGCCGTATGAGACGATGCATTCTCGGCGGAGGCGAGCGGAGCCCAGAGCAGGGCCGCAGCTGCCAACAGGCCGAGCGTGCAGGTGGGTCGGTTGACCCGTGTGGAATGAGAATGGGAAAGCATGGACTGGCCTCCTTGCTTATAAAAGAAAGAGTGGACTAAACAGACAACTCGTAAATCCCGGGTGAAAACCCTCCAAATTATGAGACCGACAAGATGAAGACGGCGTCACGAACAACTATCGCATCGCGAAATTTGCTCAGGCCCGCGAAGGAATCGGAAAGATACGCAAGTTTCGTAGGGGCTGTCAATCCCCTGAATCCCACTAGTATTTTTGACAGTGCGAGCCAATTCGACGGTTCTGGGAGCTGAGTCCTTTGCCCCACCCGACAGGGCCTTCCTCTCCTCTCGTTCGCGCGGTGTTTATGCGATAATCCTCTCCATGGTCCTTAAGCGTTGGCTTGTCGGCTATCCGATCAAGACTGCCCAAGCCGAACACGAGCGGCTCTCCAAACGGCTCGCGCTCGCAATATTCTCATCGAATTCCATTTCCTCAGTCGCATACGCCACCGAAGAAATCCTCTTGGTGTTGATTCTCGCAGGGACTGCGGCACTGGCATGGTCCATTCCCGTCAGCCTTGCCATTCTGTTTCTGGTCATTGTGCTGACGATTTCCTATCGCCAAATCATCTACGAATACCCGGAAGGCGGGGGCGCCTACATCGTCGCGCGCTCGAATCTCGGCGAAATGCCTGCATTGATAGCCGCAGCGGCGCTGATGATCGACTATGTGCTCACGGTGGCGGTCAGCGTCGCGGCGGGTGTGGCCGCCATCACATCGGCAATTCCGGAATTGTTTAGCCATCGCACAGTGATGGGCGTCGTGTTCATTGTTTTTATCGTCGTGGTGAACCTTCGTGGCGCCAGGGAAAGCGGCAAGTTTTTCGCTGTGCCGACGTATCTCGCGATTGGCGCCTTGGGCCTGATGGTGCTCGTGGGGACGTTTCGCTCGCTTGCTGGCTCGAGTTTTGTCCTTCCGCCCGTGAGTCCGCCGCTAGCAGGAAGCGGAGCTGAAACCCTCACGCTGTTTCTGATCCTTCGCTCTTTTGCCGCCGGTTGCGCCGCCGTGACCGGAATGGAGGTGATCTCGAACGGAGTCAAAGCGTTTCGTCATCCTGAATCACATAACGCCGCCGTTACCATGGTGTGGATGTCGGTGATTCTGGGATCGCTGTTCATGGGCATCAGTTGGATGGCCTATCACTACGGCATCATGGCAAAGGAAGATGAGACCGTCGTTTCGCAGCTGGCCCGCCTGACGTTTGGAACCGGTGTCGTCTACTATGCAATTCAAGTCGGCACCATGATGCTCTTAGTCCTCGCAGCAAACAGCGCCTTTGCCGGGTTCCCTCATTTATCGTCTATTCTTGCCCGCGACGGGTACATGCCTCATCAAATGGCGACCTTCGGCGACCGTCTCGTCTTCTCCAACGGCATCATTATTCTTGGCTTCTTCGCCTGTCTGTTGCTGATGGTGTTCCAAGGCGACACTCATGCGCTGATTCCGTTGTATGCCATTGGAGTGTTCGTCTCGTTCACCTTATCTCAGGGAGGAATGGTCCGGCGCTGGCTGCTAAAGAAAGGGTTACACTGGCGCAAGAAGCTGATCGTCAACGGTGTCGGCGCCGTGACGACGGGAATCGCCACGACCATCATCGCCGTTACTAAGTTCTTGCAAGGCGCCTGGATCGTTTTTTTGCTCGTCGCGGCGCTCATCATGATGTTCCGGGCCATCCGTTCTCACTACAAGGCGGTCGCCGAGCAGGTGCAGCTCTCCCGCGACGCCCGTCCTCCCCGTCCCCGCCGCAACCTGGTGCTCATTCCGATCGGCGCCGTGAACAAGGCGGTGGTTCGGGCCGTCGATTACGCCAGAAGCCGCGGCGGGGAAGTGCGCGCCGTCCTCATCGATGTCGACAAGGAGGAAACCGCGCTTGTGGAAATCAAATGGGCACAATGGGGATGTGGGGTGCCATTGATCGTGCTCCCGTCGCCCTACCGGTCAATCCTGGGCGCGCTCCTCGACTATATTGAGGAAAACCTGGACAAGGACCCCGAGTGCTGGATCACCGTGGTCTTACCAGAGATTTTGCCGGCCCGCTGGTGGCAGAACATTCTGCATAATCAACGGGCTTTGCTCCTCAAGGGCGCCCTGCTCTTCAAGGATCGCGTTGTGCTGACCGACGTGCCTTTCCATCTGACGAGGTGATCAATGAACCACCACAGGTGCGCTCTACGGCGTCTGTCGGGAACGACGATGTACGCGGTGCTGTGCGGGAGCATTCTTGCCGCTTCCCCGACGCAGGCATTTAAGATCACAGAGCCGCCGCCCGGCGCTACGCTGCCGGCCGGGCAAACCGTGACCGCCCATGTGGATCTTGGCAACGACATCGGGATCGTGAAAGTCCGCTACTACTGGTATCGAGAGCAGGACGAAACCCTCGTCCAACAGGAGGACAGCGACGCCGCGCGATCGAAGTCGGACGCGAAGATCTCGATCGACAAATTTCTCCAGAAAGACAGCGTGGTCGGCGGCTCGGTCGTCTCCTTACCGGTGCTGATCTCGACGGGAGACATGGATCCGGCGTTCGGCGGCCCTCTCAAGATCCCGCCCGAAGCGATCGGACCGATGCGCTTGCTCGCGGTCGCGGACATCTCGCGCGGCCGGCTGGGCACGAGGACTGTCTTCGATGAGATCATCGTCAACACGGAACCGAAAGCGGAACTACAGGCCATCGAATTTGAAACGGACAAGCCGTTACTCCTCGGCCGGGAAGGCCAATCCGCGACCTACGGTCAGGTGGACGTGCTCGGCAAGATCTTTGAGCTGCCCGTGGTCGGCGATTTCGCGGACGGCGTTTCGAGACCGCTCGCGTCGCCATCAAGCGGAACCAGTTATCACTCCTCGAACGACAAGGTGATCCAGGTGCTGTCGGACGGGATGCTCAAAATCGTCGGAAACGGGAAGACCGTGCTTACCGTCAAAAACCGCGGCAAAGAGGCTTCGTTGGACGTGCACGTCGCCGTCGGCGATGAGCCCAACGAGCCGCCCGTCGCGGTGGCTGGAGCGGATCGCACCGTGAAGTCGGGCGCGAAGGTCGAATTGAATGGATTGGGCAGCCACGACCCGGAAGGTGAGGCGCTCTTTTATACCTGGAGCCAGGTCCGCGGAGCGAAAGTGCCCCTCTTGGACCTCAACATGCCGAAAGCGTCCTTTCTCGCGCCCTTTGTTTCAGAGCCGAAGCTGTTCCGCTTCAGACTGCGCGTGACCGATAAGAAGGGCGCGGACAGCATGCCGGCGTTTGTGGACGTGACGGTCGAGCCCTAAATACGGATTACCTCTGACGCACCAGCTGCAACATCCGATCATCTCGCCCGCGCGATCGTTCTCGCTCGGTTTCCTTGACGTCATACTGTGACTATGCCCCCGTCGCCTCACTGGCGAGCAATCGCGGGGACGTCGGTCTCGTCTGTTTCGCGACGATGCGCCTGGATATCCAGACCCTGCTCCTACTCTTTCACGCGAAACTCTCTTTCGAATCCGGGCAGAATCGCTTTGAAGAACGCGTTTTGGATGAGGCCGATCACGATCTCGACGATTTCGGTCTGAGGCCGGCTCGTCGGACCGGATACATGCGCCTTGGTCGCAACCGCTTGCCTCGGGACGTTTTCGAGGAAGATCGAAAGATCTTCGATCGCGCCCTCCTTCAGCTTGTCGAGTGCCGGCTTGTCTCGGTCCTGGGCAGGATCATAGACTTTGAGCTTCTTCACCAGCGGCTTCACGTAACCTTTAATCGTCCCGTCGTCGATCCTGATCTCTGAATAGCACGAGAACAGTCCGTTCACGACGTCAAACTTGCCGTACGCTCGCAGCAAGTTGTTCATCGACCGGATCTGTGTGCCCGCGATCTTAATCTTCAGTTCCAGGTCGGGCGACTCCTGAGGAGGCCGCATCGTGCCCGAGATCTGCGTCTCGCCGGTTCCCATGAATTTTCCTTGAAGAGCGAAGGAAGCCGGGCCATCGAGGAACCGGCTGCTATAACGTTCCAGGGTAAGATTGGCATCGACCAAATAGAGCCGGTACTCGGGTTTCGTGGCCTGGTTGACGAATCCGAGCTCGCCGTCAACGATGCTGATGCGATCGACGCGCACGAACGCGTCTTCCTTCGCATTGATGGATTGCGCGCTCTCGAGCGTGGCTTTTGCCCTCGCCGCTTCCGCTTGCTGTGTATGGGCGGCATGCACGTAATCGAGATGGAGACCATCGACGGTGAGCCGTTTGAGATTCACGACCTTTACGGAGGGACCATATTCGATCGCGCCCTCTCCCGACATAGTGCCCCCGCTGAGCTGCACGTTGTACCGCGCGGTCACCGGCACGAGCGACCCCAGCGGGACGCCGTCCATCGCCAACTCCGCCTTCACAGCCGCATGGGGCTCCGCCAGAAAGTCGGCCCGACCGTCGAGACGGATCTTCCCCGACTCAAACAACAGGCCCTCAAACGAGAACTCCGAGGGATACGCCTGATCGGCTGACTGCACGTTGCGGATATTCGACGCCTGAACATTCATGCGGCGTGCACGAAGCGGCTGGTCGGGCTTCGCCTCATCGATGTATAGAATTTCGCCATCGGTGATCCTGACCTGATTGATCTTGAACGGATACACGCTTTCGACCGCATCCTGCCAGCCTCTTTCTGCGACAGGCGTGTCGTTGCCAGCCTCCCGTCTGGCGAGTGTTCTCGTAATATGGAATTTGGGCCGTTCGATGTCTTGGTCGTTTACCAAACGTCCGGACAACAGGGCCCTCCAGTGGACGCTCGCCGACCAGCGAGCGATCGTTGCCACCGGAGGATCGGGCTCATCGATACGCTCGAGTCTGATCTCATGAAGATCGATTGAGGCTCCGATGGGATGAAAATCCAGGGCTCCGATGTGGACCCGATAGCCCTTCAGGCTGCGGTTCATCTTTTCTTCGATATAGGCGCGTAAAGGCTGGTCAATGAATAGGGCAGCAGTGAGAAGCAAAAACAAGAGCAGAGTAATTCCCGCCAACACCTTCATCACGCGGTTCGGCATGGCCCCTCCACTCACAGTCTACCGGCCGGAGGGCAGGAGCAGAGCTAGGAGAACAGACAGGCCCCGGTCGGGCTACACCTCATCGAGGCGCGCAGGCCCGTAAGTCCGGCGGGCTTCCCGCAGGGCAACCACATGCCGGCGCAACGAAGGCCCGAACGCGGAGGAGAGCACGGCCCTGCGGTGTTGGGACATGCCGATTTCCGTTGACACGATGGCGCGTTCGAGCTGCTTGACCAGACGCTGGCCTGCTGTTGTGATCCACTTGAGGCGGCGGGCGTACTCGAGGTCGACCAGCGAATACCGGACGGATTCGATCTCTTCGAAGCAACGAAAGCGGGCACGGACGAGCTGCCGGGCGGTGAGGCCCGCTTCGCGCCATTGAGCCTTGCCGCGCCTCGTCTCAGCCCATGCCGACAATCGTGCGAAGAGCAGAGCGCCCATCGTGAAGGTAAATGTGGCGTGCAGAATGCCACGGAGCGGCCTGAGCCTCCTTCGCCAGGGCGAATAAAAGATCTGTTGGTTCCGGTCACGGTGGTACAAGACGTGTTTTCGCAACAGCAGGTTTAAGTGGTGATGGCTATTTTCATGAACGACATCATCGATGAGATCCAGGTTGTCTCGTTCGAAGCAGTTGATGAATGAGAGGCCCGGCCGGTGACGATAGCTGAAGCTGACCACGCCCGGCGCGTTCAGCGGTATAACCCTCGACGTCAGCAGCT
>JBKPSD010000207.1:0-5259 GCA_046734935.1 Nitrospirota bacterium | reverse complement strand
CTGTCTGAAAAGGGGTTCGAGCAACGCTCCGAGCGTGAATTTGGCCGGTGTTCCGGGGTCGAAACGGGCCGAACGGTGCTCCTTCGGTGCCTTCTAAGGCCCCGTTTCGGGCATCTCCGGGACTTTTCAGACAGTTTCTTATGAGTACTTCATCGACGGAACTTCCGCTAATCGGGTTACTCCGCAGTTGGGCGAATAGAGGAGCGGTGCATGCGCAGCTTTATCGAGGGTTGTTTAGTCGATATCGGGTCCTTAGTATGTTCAGCTAACCTTAGAAACAACGTATATGGGGGGACGTGCCGGTGGATATCGCAACCGTCAAGTTAGTTCTACAAGCCTTAACCCTACTGGCAATCGTCGTAGGCTTAGGCTTTACCTTCTACCAGCTACATCTCCTGAGAAAAACTTACGTCGATGCTCACGACTGGAACCGGCGGAAAGCTGCTCAAGACGCTGCCCTACAGACAAGCCAGCTCGCCCAAGATATGGACTTGCTACACCGTACATTCGAGATTAGAACTAGACTTGACCCTTTACCTCTTAAGCGGATCTCACAGCACGTTTCAGTGTGATCGACCCACATCGCATGATGCAGACATGCGCTCTCACCGACGGATTTGTCCGAACGGGCATAATTGCATTGACCTACGGGCAGGTCAGTGTCAACGCAACCCGCTGTCAGATGCGTGCGAGGCTAATGAAGAAGTCAGAACGGCACTCCACCAGCGCCTCAACTACTTCGAAGCAATTGCGATTGGTGTTGATCAAAAAGTGTTCGATGAAAAAGTGATTAAAGACGCATACTATGTGGTATTTCGTCGTACACTGCGTCAATTCACTCATTACATCGACAACCGTAGGGATCACGGCAACCAGACTGCTTGGGTAGTTCTTGAGAAAGTCTGCAATAAATGGGTAGAAGAAGAGCAGGAAGTAGAGGGACGAAATCGATTGGGGTGAGGTGCTCAAGTTCCCTTCTTGCATTCTTACAAAAACCTATCTCGCAACTAGTCACGAGTCTCCGTAAGTTTTCGATTTTTCTGGCCAGTACCTCAGTTTCCGAGAACTCGACTTTCCCGCGCTTGGTGAATACCGCTGCGCCCCGGTCCGATACCCCCTGTTCTTATGTACAGACCCCCGCTGTGTACATAAGAAAAATGCATAGCCATGCATAGCCGATCGGACCGGGGCTGTGCAGGTGAACTTTGTAACCGCGAACTTCCGAGAATTCGTCTTTTTTTCCACGCACTCCGGTGAATAAATCACCAGCACGAAGTGGTCAAGGACCTCATCCTTTCGTCAGGTTCGCTGGTTTGAGTTAGCGGTGTAGAAACAAACATCAAATTCCATCGAACTATCAGAAAGAACCCGCATGTGATTAAGCACAGGGTAATACGATGTGCGATTGAAGTAAACGCTATTAAGTTGCTGCCAACTAGGCTCTGCCGGATAAGCATCGATTGCGCGTCGGATTTCAAGGCATAATCCATTGATCCAGGCGTTCGATGCGTTCTCACGATCCTGTGTTTCTTGTGCCCAACGTTCTACGAGATCGCTCAGTTTCAAGCCCCCTTCGAGGTTCGCGTATCCAAAATGCCTGAGCGCATTCCCGAATTGTTGGGTAACGACCAATTCGCTCTGAATCTGTTTACATAGTTCATCCTCATTCGTCTCAAAATTGAAACGATCCACTGGAGGCTCTAATTTGAGTGTGAAGCTATCCCACAGATACCGCTCTTCCCTCTGGCCAGTAGGAGGAATAAGCTCTTCCCTCTGACCAGTGGGAATCACAGGTCTCAAATCCTCATAGAAGTTCTTGCTCATGTCTTCGAGGTTTTCATCAGAAATCATTGGACGAAATGCTGGCCGCTCTCCAAAAAATTTCTCAATTCTGTGAACCTGCTTTGTGAAATTGAGAATGCCCTCAGGGTCAACATCGACCATCATCTGCTGCGCAAACTGTCTCGGTGCATCATATCTGCCGCATCGAAACACCACGACTCTTGTAGCATAGGGTTGTCGGGGGCGCGTAGCCAGACCGCACGCCCACATACACCAGGACCAATCCTCATCTGCAAAAGTGTACACAAGGATAACGAGGTCGACGTCATCAAACGCCTCTGGCCGCTCAACCGGGAGGAACTCACCGACCTGTGGGCGAGTTTCAGGCGCTCCTGCTTGATAGATGTCGTTAAACCCCCACCCTTCAAGGTTAGTGCGGATAACATCAGCGATTGGTTGGTCAGCGACACGGTGGCTAATTAAAATCCTTTGGGTTCGTTTCGCTTGATTCATCTTTCCCCTACATCGTGGAGCCCCTGAGCTCCTTTGTCACTAGTTCGAAAAGTTCATCAGGCCGGTTAGTCAGCCCCTGAGCTCCTTTGTGCCGAGCCTCTGTTATCAGCTGTGGGGTGCTCTGGCCCATGTAAACAATGAAAGGCGTTTGATTACCACGGTTCCGTAGCGCCTCCAAAAGTGTGTAACCCGCGTAGCGGTCAGGGCGACGACCCATATCAGAGATAATCAAATCGAATTTTTGCTTATCAATCCTTTCGAGTGCGTCTTCTGTTGAAAGACTCAGCACAAATCGCAAGCCTAGCGCCTCTAATGATTTCCGCTCAAGTATGTTGTTGTCGGGGTGGTCATCGACCCATAGGACAGTCCTCCCTTCAGCTTGGCGTACGGCTTCCGGAGTGACATTTGCGTCAACCACTCTAGCGGCCTTCTCGGTGCTGTCAGGTTCGCCTCTATCAGCGATGGCGGCCTCCAGGTTAGTTCTTGCCTGCTCCCGAACCTCGCCAACCTTGACATGCACGCCCTCCTGCGGAGAGATGGTAAATTCCGTAATCCGATCGAAGAACAAAGCGATAATTGCGAGTGCCGCAAAAAGCAACCCTAGCCACGAGAACAAAAATTCGCGGCCCTTGACTGCACCGTAAATCAGATCTGCGGCGACTACCGCAAAGAGGCAAATCGCTGCGATGATGCTCCGCAGATCGTATTGATTACCCCTCATCGATCTCTTGCTCTGTAATAGACCTTATCCTCCCAAGCTAGGCACCCTTTGGACCCTTGTCCCTAGGAGATCCTTACAGCCATATTAAAGTGGCGGGCGATGAATCGCTAATGAATTGGCGTGTAAGAATCGAACTTCTGAGAATGCCTTTACCACGGAGTACGAAGTTGGGTAGGCTATTCGTCGCCCAGTCCCGAAATGGCGGACCACTCGCCGAACCATAGCGCGAAGACAACCACCGCCAGAAGGAAGAGAGCATAGGGAGTAGATAGAAGCCGACCTGCCGCAGCATGCTTCTAGCATACCACCGGTCCGTTTACAGATACTCATCTGCTAACCTAAAGCCATGAAAGATACCCTCAAGTTCGCGTGGGTGCTGACCATTTGGACGGTATTCGCGGTCCTCATCAAAAATTTCGTGGCTATGGAAGTATGTTCGGCTATATCGCCGCTCTACCACATCTTCGGATCTAAGTTGTAGTTACTACAGTGTGTGTATTGCGTGTGCATGCTGATTATTTAGCTTGAGCCACCCTACCCTTAACGGACCGGAGCTATGCGGTGCATCTCTAGTACCTAGCATCCCCGCCACGCCATATCTCCCTTCCCACAAAGTAAGCACCCACGATGCCCGCAAGGAGGAAGACGACCGTCGGGATTCCGAAGTACCCCAGAATCGCGGACATGATCAGAAGGGTAAATACCCCCGCTACTATCGCTAGAACCTTCCTCATTGTTTCAATCCCCTCCTTTCAATCCTGAAGCCAACAGTGCAACCTAATCCCCGCCTCTCAGATGGTAGTAGACGACGCTGAGGAGTCTTGCCTATGGTACGTCCATATCCTTAATAGCCACTTGGTGCGGATTATTTCTGCCGCCGTCTTATTTACCGTCTCGGCTTTAGGTTGCTCACCGCACACCATCACCATCGCGACGCCTTCGTCCGTCAGCCTCTCGCTAGGATTCAGAAGCATTGAAGGCGTGGCTGCGTTAAGGACGAAAATGGCCAACACGAGAACCTCAATCAGTAAGACTGCCGCGCACTTTGAGCCAGTCCTTGTACTTCTGTTCGTTGGGCATGGTGGCTCCTTCAAGGGACCGGGCTCGTTGCTTAAGCTGCTCCCCGGTGACTCCTCTGACACCGCTCAGGTCGGCCTCGCTCAGGTCGGCCTCGTTCAGGTTGGCCCCGCCCAGGTGGGCTTCGCTGAGGTTGGCCCTGCTCAGGTTGGCCCCGCGCAGGTTGGCCTTGTTCAGGTTGGCCTCGTTCAGGTTGGCCCCGCTGAGGTCGGCCCTTCCCAAGTCAGCTTCCCTGAGATCAACAACCTGGTGGCCCATGTTGACCAGACCGGATTCGTACACGAACTGCAGGACACTCCGCTTACGTTCGCCGCCCAGCCTCGTCAGCACAGTCAACGTTCGCGCCCTTGCTAGTGTGCTTAGGCTGTCGCCCAGCTGCGCCCTATCCAGCGGCCGCTTGGCATCAATCAGTAGTTGCGACATCCCATCCAGGTATGCTTGAAGCATATCGTCCTGCCGACGCTCATCTGCTATCTCGCGATCTAAGCTTCTCTGCTGGTCGGCGTCCTCTCGCGTCCTCCGGTTCTCTGATCGCGTGAACAGGTAGCCGCCCAACGTCAGCACGATGGGCACGATCAACAGACTCAGCCAATCCCAGAACGTTCGCTGCTTGGGCCTGGTGAGGCCGGTCCACTCCCATCCGAACACATAACCGCAGACCACAATAATCACGATGGCCAGGCCTATACCAATCCCGAGGTGGGCTATGCGCCGGTCTCCGACAGTCCACTTGTTTTGATCAATCCCAAGCCTCTTGAGGAGGCGGTCCCCAGCGATCTCGTTGCTCGGCTGCTTCTCTGGCTCCACCTTAGACGTTCCTCCTCTCTGCAAGGAGAAGTATGGAGCATCGCACGGACTAGGGCGAGATCATGCGAGGTAGGAGGTATCCATTCCCCTGCATATCCATCCAGCACCACAACATGTAGACCCCCGGCCTTCGTGGCGGATGACCTCTCATACCATCCTCGTGGCCCTCGCGGCCCGTTTATGCACGATCCTGGATGCGAACTTCCGAGAATTTATATTATGAGACTGTCTGAAAAGTCCTCTCCAGCCCCGAAAAGGTACTCTACGAGACTACGGGAGAGGACGAGGAGACGCCTTTTCGCTGTTTCTTGGCCACCAGCACCTGCACTTAAGACGCCCTCTAGCCTTTTTCAGACAGT
>JBKPSD010000206.1:0-13161 GCA_046734935.1 Nitrospirota bacterium | reverse complement strand
AAGGCCTTATCCTCCTGACGCCGGATGGGCAAATGGTCAACGCCGTTTGCATCAAGCGAATTCCGTGGTCGTCGGCCATTGTCACGCTCATCTGGTTTCTGCTTGTCGGACTCGGGACGACGGCCTTCATGATCACGTATGGAACACAGGGGGGGTTCGACACGCTGACGGGCGTCATGATGGGAGGTGGGATTCTGGGCATTGGGTTGCTCGTGCTGGCATTCGGCGTCGTGACGGTGACGCTGTCCTACCGGCTGGAAAACAGCCGCCTTGCGCAAGTCTACGAAGAGCTGAAAGCGGCCGTCGGTGAAGGGCGTTGACAGGTTCAGGGCCCGGTTGACGTGTAGAGGGTCAGGAAGCGGTCGTACTCCTGCGGCAGGTCCAGGCCCGCACGGTTCCGCGCGAGGCCCGCAATGATGCCGCGATGTTTCTTGGCCAGTCCAGACGCTTCGAATGCCCGGCGAAACTCTTCCCATCTCATCTCCCCATCCTGCGCCAGGCGAGCCTGCTGAGCCTTCGGCAGGCTGTGCACGGCCGTCGTCAGGGCTCGGACGGCTTTTTCGACGCTTTCATAGGGGGGCGCGAGCTTGAGCCGCGCATAAAAGAGTTCCAGATGTGAACGGAATTCTTCTCGCAGCGCTCTGGTCACTTCGGATTGCGTGGAGGACGGCTGAGTCATCAGACCGGGATGATACGGTACGCCTGCTGCACGTGACAATGGCCCGGCATCTCACCGCGCATCAGCTTCGGGCCGGCGCCGCGGCGAGCGGTACGGCGGTCCAGCTCGCGCCTGCGTCGGTGGACCGGTAGAGCCCGCTCCCATTCGTCCCTGTATAGAGCGTCTCGAGATGCTTCGGGTCCATGGCGAGTGCTCTGATGTTCAGGGTGCCCAGACCCTGGTTCTTCGCTTGCCAGGTTTTACCGGCGTCGGCGCTTTTCCAGACGCCCGCAGGGCCTCCGATGTAAAGGACAGATGGATCGTTCGGATGCAGGACGATGCTGCTGATGAACGGATCGGCGATCGTCTGTCCGATCCGTTCCCAGACCTCGCCCTTGGTCGTCGTCCGGTAGAGTCCCTTCGTCGTGCCGGCGTATACGACATCGGGATTGATGGGGTCGATTTCAATCGCGTTGACGCCGAGGGCCATCGAGGCCATCAGCTCGCTTTCGGGAATGAGACCATTGTTGATTTTCTTCCAGGTCGTCGCGCTGTCGTCCGAGCGATACATGCCCCCGGTCGTGCCACCGTAGAGCACGGCGGGGTCTTTGGGATTGATGGCGATTGCGGTCACAATGTGCACTTCTTTCATCCCGTTCATCCGCTCTTCCCATTCACGGCCGGCGTCCTTCGTGAAGAAAGCCCCGACGGTGGTCGCGGCGTAGATTTTTTCGCTCACCACCGGATGAAAGACGAATTGATTCACGAATGACACGTGTTCTTTCAGACCGACGTTGTGCGGAAGCCAGTGCTGGCCGCCGTCCGGGCTTTTGTAAACGGCGTCCCCCATGGTGCCGGCATACACGGTCGCCGGCAACTGCGGATCGATGGCGACGGTCGTCACCCGCCTGGCGCTGAAGCTCGGGAATTTTTCCCACGTCGCTCCGCCGTCCCGGGATTTGTACACGGCATCGTTCGTCGCGACATAGAGAATCTTGGAGTTGGTGGGATGGAGAGCGATGGAGACGATGGCCTCGCTGTCTTTTTGACAGCCGAGACACACGAGCGCAAGGACGAGGAGCCCCCACCGTGAAGCACGAAGACCCTGCATGTCCCGACCGCCCTCCTACAGTTTTTTGATCAAGCGTTCGGCGTAGCCGGTCAATTCCATATACCCCAGGCCTGTCAGCGGCTTCCCGCCCGACGTCCCTTTGGCCTCTATGGCGCCTTCCCAATACGTAATCTGCGTGCTCTGGTCGGTCCGTAACTCCTGGTCGGCCATGCGCGGGATCACTTCAAGGGAAAGATTTCTCGAGGGGACAGTCAGCCTCCATTGCTGCGGGTAGCGGGCGGTGCTCCGGGGACTGCTCCAAAAGGTGACGGGTTCCAAGGTGAAGTCGTTGAGCGACAGAGCATGCGATCCGCCGTCGCGGTCGATGAACGTGCCGCTTGAAACCGGATCCGCTGACCCATCCGCGTGCCGGAGACGATAGAGCATCAACTCCGTCTGGTCGGCCATCTGAAGACTGAACCAATCCCATCCGACGAGATCTGGGCCCAGGTCGGCGGATCCGAATTCGTGATCCATCCAAGTCGCTCCAGCGACGTCGAACGTTTCGCCGGCGATCGTGATGCGCCCGTGCGTTGAGAGCCTCGTCAACGAATAATAATGAGAGGCCTGTCCGCTGTCCCGCCCTTTCCGGCTGATCCCCCCGCTGCCATGGATGACCAGCGGTTTCTCAGGGACGACCGTCAACGCAAGGCGCAGGTCACCGTCGGAGGCTTCCAGGATTTGCGTCATCCCTGCCGCCGCGTCGATACCTTCCGTTCGCCATTGATCAATCCAGACGTGGAGACGGTCTGCTTCGGCCCCCGCTTTGCCGAGGGCGGCCCGGCTGAGTTTCTCCTTGTAAAGAAACCGTTCCTTCTTGAGGTCGCTGACGGCGAAGTGCGCAAGATAGAGCTGCGTGGCGGACCACTTGGAAGGCAACGTCTCAATCTGATCGGCCGGCATCGCCCGGCGAAAAAAGGTAAGTTGATAGCCGAACGCGCGGCCGTCTTTCGTCGTGAGATTGCCGGTGTAGTACCACCACTCGGTACGAAACCGGTCATGCGAGCCATGGTCCCGAGGGAATTGATATCGATATCCTTCGAGGGCCGGCGTGAACGAGTCGCTGCCGGCCGATGCGATCGGCAGGATCCAGAGGCAGCCCAAGAGCACGACGATTCGTCGTTCCAATGTCATCATCACGGTTCCGATCTTCTTGCGTCGCGCTTATAACACGCGGCGGTCGAAAGTCACAAATCGCCTGTAACGACAAGGGATTTCTGCGCTGGGTACTTTCGCCCGACATGCCGTCGCGCCGTTGACAATTTTGCCGGCCATCGGCTATCGTGGCCCATGCAGACCGATCGCGAGCGGGATCATCACGAGCCGGAGTCTTCGGACAAAAGCGCCCCGTTTCCCATTCCCGCGCAGATTCCGGTGTTCGCGCTCCCGAATGTGGTGCTGTTTCCCCGGACCTATCTTCCCCTGCACATTTTCGAGCCGCGGTACCGCCAGATGGTGGATGACACGGTGATGGACGGACAGTGCATCGGCATCGCTCTGCTCAAGGAAGGGTGGGAATCGGAGTACTACGGGAATCCTCCGGTGTTCACGATGGGCTGCGTCGGGCGCTTGGTCAGCGTACAGCCGCTCGCCGACGGACGGTCGAATATCCTGCTTCAGGGTCTGGAGCGATTCGAGATCACGGAAGAATTTCATGACAAGCCCTATCGGCGGGCCTCGATCACGCTGATGGCAAGAGGAGCGGAGCCCTCGCTGGAGCCTGCCGTCCGCCACCGGCTGGTGACCACGCTGGAGGAATACCTTCGGTCACGTCAGGATGCGCCGACCTGGCAGGGATGGTTCCGGGAAGACGTCAGCGACGACATTCTGGTGAATACACTATCCACCTATCTAGATTGCACGCCGCTCGAGAAGCAATTCCTGTTGGAAGCCCACAGTCTTCATCAACAGGCCCGCCGCCTCAGCGATCTGATCCAATTTCTGATGCATGATCATCACGGTGCGAAGGGCTGGGGGTAATGGACCGGGCCGTTGCGATCGATGTCTCCCACCTGTCTAAATCGTACGACGGCCATCGCGCCGTTACGGATGTCTCCTTTCAGGTCTATGTCGGCGAAATTTTCGGCCTTCTCGGCCCGAACGGCGCCGGCAAGAGCACCACACTCCGCACGCTGATCACCCTGCTTTCCCCGACCTCCGGCCGCGCCTCCATATTCGGTCTCGATAGCCTGCACGACGCCGATCGCGTGAGACGCTTAATCGGCTACGTGCCGCAAGAGCGGGCGATCGACCGGTTTCTCACAGGCCGGGAGCATCTGGAATTGCTGGCGGCCTTGTATCATTTGCCGAAAGGCGCAGCGGGACCGCGGATTGCCGAGTTGCTGAAGCTCGTCGAGCTCGACGCGCATGCCGATCGGCCCGCGAAGACCTACTCCGGCGGTATGAAGCGGAAACTCGACATTGCCTGCGGGCTCCTGCCGGACCCCAAAGTCCTGTTTCTTGACGAGCCCACGCTGGGACTGGATGTCCAAAGCCGGCTCAAGATCTGGGACTACGTGCGGCTGTTGAAGGCGCGCGGCATGACGATCGTGATGACGACGAATTACCTCGACGAAGCCGATCAATTGTGCGACCGGATCGCCATTATCGACGCCGGCGTCATCAAGACGATCGGTTCGCCTGTGGAATTGAAAGTCGGCCTGGGGGGAGACATTGTATCGCTCACGATTAAAGAGACGGAGAAGGTTCCGTCATTGGACCTGGCCTTGAAGGGGCAGCCGGCGATCAAAGCGGTCAGGGCCATGCCGAAAGGACTCGACATCCGGGTGGAATCGGCCGAGAAGGCCTTGCCCATTATCCTCGAATCGGCCAACCGGCTGGGCTGCACCGTGGAGTTCATTCAATACAACCGGCCGCGGCTCGACGATGTGTTCCTTGCGCACACCGGCCGGCGCCTTGAAGCAGTGGAGCGCGAGGTCACGTCATGAGCGAATATTGGCAGGAGATCAGCGCCTTGACGATGCGCTGGGTCCGGCGGCTGAGCCGGGAAAAATTTAGCATGCTGTTCACGCTCGTCCAGCCGATGCTGTTCTGGCTGATCTTTTTTGGAAACCTGTTCCAGCGTGCGGCCGATTCGCAAGTGACCCAGGCGCCGAACTACATCAGTTTCCTGGCGGCCGGCGTTGTCGTCATGACCGTGCTCAACAACGGCCTGGCCGGCGGTGTCGATCTGTTGTTCGACAAGGAAAACGGCTTTCTCGAGCGGCTCATGTCCACGCCGATTCATCGGACATCGGTGATTTTGAGCCGATTCATCTTCGTCATGACGATCACCTCCCTGCAAGTGCTCGTCATTTTAGGCGTGGCGTTCCTCTTCGGCGTGCATCCGGCGACCGGGTTGCTCGGCATCGCGGCGATCTTGATGATCGGCATGATGTTCGGCGTAGGATTGACCGCGATCTCGATGGCCATGGCATTTTCGGTCAAGAGCCATGGCGATTTCTTCTCCGTGCTGGGCTTTCTCTCGCTTCCGATGATATTCTTGAGTTCAGCGCTGGTGCCGTTGACGGCCATGCCCGCTTGGATGAGCTTCATGGCGAAGTTCAATCCAATGACGTGGGCCATCGACGCCGTGCGGCCGCTGATCTTGGCGAGTTGGAGCGAGGCGCTGCCTCACGTGGCGATGGTCGTGCTCGTCATGGTCGTGTTCGACGCCATCTGTTTGTACGGCGGCGCCAAGGCGTTCCGGCGGGCAATGGGCTAATCTCGCGCACGCATTGACCGTCATGCGGAGCGGCTGGTAAGAGAAGAGGATGGTCATTCCAGAAAGCCAAATACGCGCCCTCATCCGTCTCTTGGCCGACGAAGACGAAAAAATCGTCCAAACGATCAGCGGGAGGCTGATTGATATCGGTTCCTCAGCGGTCGCCCTCCTTCAGGAAGCTGAAATCGAACAACCCGAAATGGCCGAGCGCATTGCGTCGGTCCTCGAAGAAATCCGCGGAGGGAAGCTCGAAGACGAGCTGATCGCGCAGGCGGCCTTGCCGGACGACCGCATGGATCTCGAACACTGCGCCTTCTTGATCGCGCGGTATGCCTACCCGTCGCTGGACGTGTCCGGATACATTCGTCAGCTTGACGAGATGGCGCAGGAAGTTCGTGATCGCATCGGGCCGCGCGCTTCCGGCGAGGAAACGGTGAAAACGCTCAACCGCTATTTGTTCACCGAACAGGGATTCAAAGGCAATACCAAGAATTATTACGAGGTCGAGAACACCTACATCAACCGCGTCATCGACCGTCGGACCGGCATTCCGATCAGTTTGTCCATTGTGTATCTGCTGATCGGCAAACGGCTCCAGCTTCCGGTCCATGGGATCGGCATGCCCGGGCACTTTCTCGTGAAATATGAATCGGACCGGTACAAGATTTTCATCGACTGCTTCAACGGCGGCGCCTTGCTCACCGAAAAGAACTGCCAGCGCTTTTTGACCGAGGCCGGCTATGGATTCGACGAACGGTATCTGCAGCACAGCGCCGTCCGTGCAATTCTTTCCCGCATGATCAAGAACCTGCTCGCGATCTATGCCAAGCTGAGCGATCCCCTCCGGCAGACGCGGCTGACCAAGTTCATGGAGATTCTGGGCTGCGAAATCAAGGAAGGCGGATTGTAGGGCGCTGAAAACCGCCCCTCTGTCACCCGTCCAGCCCTAGCGCGCCAAGACGCGCTTGAATCCATCTTCGTTCTCGCACCGCTCAGATCCTCGAGGTGCCAGACCCGGGAAAGAGCTGCGCTGGCAGTTCGCGCTCGGTGGGGAAGAAACGTACGTCTCGGCTCTTCGCTGGCTGGCCTTGCCTGGCCGGGTTTTGAACGCCCAACCGGGACTTCTAGATTTTGATTTGCAGTAAGTCTCTCGCCTTTGAGATCATCCCGCCGAATGTTTCCCCTGCCTGTGCTTTGACGTCATGCCTCTCGGTGATTGGATAAAAATGCGACAGGATGAGTTTGCGCACGCCCGCTTCGCGGGCCACCTGTCCGCATTGGCCGGCATGCAAGTGAACCGGATTCGGCCGGCTGGCGGGGAACGAACAGTCCAACACGGCCACGTCGGCGTCGCCGCAAAGGCGTACGAGCGGGGCACAATACTGCGCATCGCCCGAATAGGCCAACGCCGCCCCCCGGTATTCGATCCGGTAGCCCAGACAATGTAATCCGGGAGAATGAAGGACGGTGAATGGAATGATTTTTGTCGCGCCGATCCGCAGTGGACGATTCATCAGGTCGCGGTAACGCACCGGGAACGGCGCCTCATTAAATCCAGGCAACATTCCGAACAGCGTACCAAAGAGCCGGGTCGTTCCCCGCGGTCCCATCACGGTCAAGGGCGGCCGGCTGCCACCTTCGAACTTGGTGAAGATGATCTCATCGAACAAATACGTGACGAAATCCGAAAAGTGGTCCGCGTGGTAGTGCGAAAACAGGATGTGGGTGATGCGGTGACGGTCGACGCCGGTCTTGAGAAGGTTCATCAGCGTCCGGGGGCCGAAATCCAGCAGCATGAGCCGGTCCGTCTGCACGAGATAGCCGGCGGCGGCCCTTGTCGGATGGACATTCGTGCCGGATCCAAGGATCGTGAGACGCATGGTGGCTTCGCTCGTTTCAATCGATTGGTGCAGCGTACGTACGTGCGATTTCAGCCTTTGCCGTTGTCCCTTCCTTGAAAGCTGTCCCGCATTCTGATGAGCAGGCGTCGAGCGGTTTCGACTTCCTGTTGCGAGAGGGCCCGTTCGAAAAACGGCCTGATAAAGGCAATGTGTGCCGCGAACACCTTCCTGTATAAGGCTTGCCCCTTGTCAGTCAGCCGGATTTTGGTACGCCGTTTGTCGACCTCGACGGATTCCCGGCGGATCAGCCCTTTTCTCGCCAACCGGTCGAGCACGCCGGTCAAGGTGCCCTTGGTCACCAGCGTCTGCGACGACAATTGGGAGCAGGTCAGACCTGCCGTGTCTCCGAGCGTCACGATGACGTCGAACTGCGACTGCGTGAGGCGCATAGACCGGATGTGCCGGTTGTCGATGCGCGAAAAGGCCAGGTAGGCTTCGACCAGGGGACGGAGCACTTTCAGGTGAGGGTCTTCTTTCAGATGCGGCAGTTCCATGCAGAGATCGCAGAATAGAGCGAATGCGGAGGGGCGTCAAGCCGGCGGCGGCGTTGACGCCATACCCGCGGCCTCCTATGATGCCGACCCTATGATTCGCCGGGCATCGGGGCAGGCCAATCTCACCGCGATCGCGCTGTTGCTGGGGATCGTCATCACGGCGGTGTGGGTCTGGAAACGGCTCTCGCTCGAGACGCAGGACTACATCATCGAACAAGCGATTCCGCTCGCGCTGATCGGCGCGCTGTGTGCGGCCATCGCCTGGATGATCGTCAAACGCATCCGTGCCCGCCGTCACCGCCTGCGGCGGCGGGCCGCTCTCTTAAGCCGCTTCTCCCGGGAGACATCTCCGGAAAAACAACTGGAGACGGCCTTCGCCTTGATCGAAGTGAACGAGTATCGCGTGAAAGGACTCGAATCCGCGGTCCCGGCGCTCACAGAACTGTTCAAGAGCACGTTGCAGCGGGCGGTCGGGGACAAACAGCACCGCGTGAGGGGAATGGCGGCGAGCCATCTCGGAGTCTTACAGGATTTGAGCGTCGTTCCTTTGCTGTTGACCGCTCTTGAGGACGATCATGCCTACGTCCGTTCTTGTGCCGCGCTGGCGCTCGGAAGGCTGCGCGCCAACGAGGCCAAAGAGCGCTTGATGACGGTCATGAAGGACGATTGGGATCAGACGGTGCGCAGTCGGGCAAAAGAGGCATTGGAGCGGATAGGCGCCTGACGTACTGATATGCGTCTTTCGTGTCCTGTCGCCGACCACCCAACTGTCATCGCACCCCGCCCGGTGTAGGGATCGCGCTGCGGGCGAACGATCATTCGAGCCTACCCGCTTAGGAAGGAAATATCGAGATGTCCACGGGCGGAAGACCTGCGGGTGCCTGGGTCAGTAGGAGACGATGATCCACCCTTCTATCAGTGATCGCGTCTGAAAGAGGGGAAAGAGGAAAGATCTTATGCGGCTTGTTCTTGCTGGTCGGTCCAGGTGATGAGGGTGATTTCGGGGCGGCAGTTCCATCGGAAGGGAAGGAAGGACCATCCGAGTCCCCGATTCACATAAAGCCGGTGACGAGTGTTTTGATGTCGTCCAGCGATGCGGCCGCGACAGCCCGGAGGAAGCCAGAATGTCGGTACACCGGGAATCTGCCATTGACCGCCATGGCTGTGGCCGCAGAGAATCAGGTCGACGGCGTGCTCGTCGTCGAGCATGTCGAGGATGTTGGGCGCGTGGGCGAGGAGCAGCGTGAAGCGGTGATTGTCCGGGGGAGGAATGCAACGAAGGTCGGCACGGTGGAGCGATGGATCATCCACGCCCACAATGGCGAGCTCGCCGGTGCCGGCCGGAATGAAAACGCTTTGATTGATCAGCAGGGTGACTTTGTGACGGTCGGCGAGGCCGGCGTACTCGGAAACCGGCACGCCGCTGTAATGGTCGTGGTTGCCGAGTGTGATAAAGACGGGAGCAATCTCGCGGAGCCGCGCCAGGAACAAGAACAGCGGCGCCACGCCTTCGGGAACATTCAGCAGATCGCCGGTAATGAATATCCAGTCGGGACGCAGGTCCCGAACCGAATCAATGACCTGGTCGTGCCGCGGTTGATGCCGGTCGACGTGAAGGTCGCTAAGATGCACTGCCCGGCGGCCGGCCAATGGTCCATGCACCGGGCACAAGCGGGTGACTTCATGCCGGTCGAGCCCGACTTCCCAATGCGGGAACATGCGAAAAAATCGATAGAAGGGCTCGCTGAGGGTATGGCCGATGTAGGTGCGGACCCGATCAGGCCAAGAGGCGATGCGTCTGATCATTTCATGACCCGATCGAGTTCGGCCCGATCATGCGCGGTCACCCGATAGCCTCGCTCATAGAGGGCGCTCATGCCGTGCATGACTTCCTCGAGATTTCTGGTCCGGTACCAGTCATCAAAGCGGGCGGTCAGCGTCGCGCCTGCCGCACGGGGGGAAGTCGCCGCGTCATAGGTGAGGGACAGCGAATGGAATAGATCCCGAAGCTCGGCCGCATTGTACTGCTGATCGTCGTTGTGGTCGGCCACCAGCGCGAATTCATAGACAGTGAGGCTCACGGCCAGCAAGGCTTGTTTCTTGGCAAAGTCATCGCGTGCCGTCTCCATGCCGCCCGGATAGTGGCGGGGGCAGTCTCGCTCCGGCTCGAGCAAGACCGGCATGCGCCACGCGATGGGTTGCGCGGCCGCCGGAGGCGCCTTCTTGGACCCCTTGTAGAACCAGGAGAGGCAGGTGCTCGCCTCGACGAACGCCTCTTTGTCGATGCCCACCTGTTTGGTGATGTAGTCCGTAAACGTCGGAAAGACGTCGTTATCGGCGACAGGGACGGCAGGCGACTCGCCTTCGGTCAAGGCAGACAGGACAAACGCGAGCGCGGCGGCTGATATCGAGGGCGTTTGCATTGTCACGAGTATACCACGGAAGCAGACGGAGCCTGAGCATAGTGCCACATCCCTACCTGACGGCAACGCTGCCGGGAATCGGCGGACGAATTCGCTCCGAACCCGAGGATTTTCGGGTGGAGGAGCGGCCACTGTATCTGCCTTGTGGCCAGGGCGAACACCTCTACGTCAGGGTGACCAAGCGATTGCTCTCCACGCCAGATCTCGTTCGGCGGGTTTCGTCAACGGTCGGCGTAAAAATGCAGGGCATCGGCACGGCCGGTCTTAAGGACGCGAAGGCCGTGACGACGCAGATGCTGTCGTTGCACGCCGCGACGGAAGAACGCGTTGCCCGGCTCAAAGTCGACGACCACATCGTGGCAGTTGAGGTGCTGGGACGCCACCGCAACCGATTGAGACCCGGTCATCACGCGGGAAACCGGTTCCAATTGGTCGTTCGCGACGTCAACGCCGGGGCGCTCGAGACGGTGCCGGCCGTGCTCGAAGAATTATCCCGCCGGGGCATTCCGAATTATTTCGGGCCGCAGCGGCAAGGCAAAAGCGGGGACAATTATCAATTCGGGGCAGCACTGCTCGCTGATGCAGCCAAACGGGAGAAGATGAGCCGCGCCAAGCGGATGTGGTTTCTGAACAGCTTTCAATCGCATCTATTCAATCACATTCTCGCACGCCGGCTCGATCGGATCGACCGGATGCTGGTCGGTGACTGGGCCATGAAAATGGAGAACGGGGCCTGCTTTCCTGTTGAAGATGCCGTCAGCGAGCAGCCGCGCGCCGACCGCTTCGAAATCAGTCCCACGGGAATTCTGTTCGGATCGCGGGTGTCCTGGGCCACCGGCGAGCCGGGGGACATTGAGCGGGCCGCGGTTGTCGACCAGGGATCGTCCCCCGAAAGCCTGGTCGAGGCGGCCAGGGCCTGCGGCTTTCGAGGGGAGCGCCGTTCGCTTCGCGTCCCGTTGACGGACCTCGAATGGACGCTCGATGCCTCCGTCCTCACGCTGGCGTTCAGTCTTCCGCCCGGCGCCTATGCCACGAGCGTCCTGCGCGAGTTGATGAAAACGCCGGAACTGGGCTGACCACGGCCCTCTCCGCCTGCGTGATAAACTCAACGACAAGGAGTATTCCATGGGTCACGCCGCGCAAGAAACCGTCGTCCTGAGCGGGCACATCATTGATTCGCTCATTCTGGCGAAGGTGCTGGATACCATCCTGATGATGGGCGGAACGTTCGATCTCGAGGAGGTATCGATCGGGAAGACCCGCAATGAATCTTCCCGCGCGCGCATCGTCGTCAAAGCCGGCTCGGCGAAGCTGCTCGCGGAGATTCTGCGCGCCGTACAGCCGCACGGCGCCTCGCTCGAAGGCGAATCCGACTGTCAAACGCGGGCCGCCGCCGCCGACGGGGTCTTGCCCGACGATTTCTACGCCACCACGCATCTGCCCACTCAAGTGAGGCTTGCGGGTGAATGGATCGATGTGACCGGCATTGAAATGGATCTGGGTATCGTCGTGGAAGGGAATCGCTCCTGCGCGCGGGCTTTGCCAATGGCTGATGTCAGGCGCGGTGATGCGGTGGTGATAGGACGCGCCGGCATCCGCGTGCTTCCGCTCCAACGGCCTCAGGAGCGCGACGTCTTCAGCTTTATGGAATCGCAGGTCTCAGCCGAGCGGCCTCATGGCCACATCATCTCCGATGTGGCGAAACGCATGGAGGCCTTGCGCCAAGGGCACCGGGCCGGGAAACCGGGGTGCAAGGTGTTGGTCGCCGGAGGGCCGGCGATCATCCACGCAGGAGGTCGCGAAGCGTTGACATGGCTGATCGAGGAGGGATTTATCCATGTCTTGTTCTGCGGAAATGCATTGCCCGCGCACGACATGGAGGCCGATCTGTACGGCACTTCGTTGGGGTATGGCTTGTCGGCGGGCCGGGTGGTGCCTCATGGCCATGAGCATCACTTGCGGACGATCAACCGCATCCGCGGCATCGGCAGCATCGAGAAAGCGGTGGAAAGCGGCGTCATCAAACAGGGCATCATGGCGGCTTGTGTCCGGCGCGGCGTGCACATGGTGATGGCAGGCACGATTCGGGACGATGGACCGCTGCCAGGGGTGATCACCGACTCTGTCGCGGCGCAGGCCGCCATGCGCAAGGCCATTCCGGGCGTTGGCTTGGCCTTGCTCGTCGCCTCAACCCTCCATGCGGTGGCCACCGGCAATTTGCTGCCCGCGACGATTCCGACCGTGTGTGTCGACGTCAATCCCGCCGTACCCACAAAGCTGTCGGATCGCGGAAGCTTTCAGGCCGTAGGACTTGTCATGGATGCCGCATCGTTCCTGCGCGATATCGCAAGAGAATTGGGAGCCCAAGCATGACTCTCTTCGTGGCCAGGCAGATGCGCTGCGGCCGGATGCGGGGCCGCAGGCATGAGTCAAGCCGATGTGTAGTCCCTGCATTACGTGGAGGGTTGGCTCATGCCGAGAACAAGGCAGACGGCCGTAGGGCGGCTGCCGCAGTAGAAGACGACTCATGGATGGGCTCCCGAGCCTGGAAGGGCTGAGTGATGAGCCGGCTACTGGTCTGCCCCCCCGATCACTTCAGCATCGATTACGAAATCAATCCCTGGATGCGCCGGTCGAACTGCGTGAATCCTTCGGCGGCCGCGCAACAATGGCACCGATTGATGGAAGTGCTCGAACGCGACGTGGGCGCCGTGCTCGAGCGTATGACGCCTATTCCAGGACTTCCCGATCTGGTGTTCACGGCCAATGCCGGCATCGTTGTCGGCCGCAAGGCGGTGCCCAGCCGTTTCCGCTATCTCGAACGGCAGCGCGAGGAGGCGCATTTTGAAG
>JBKPSD010000205.1:0-11973 GCA_046734935.1 Nitrospirota bacterium | reverse complement strand
CTCACTTGGGCCTTGATGCTGTCGACCGCCAGACGGGTCATCGAAGGCGACCGCCTCGTGCGCAGTGGTCAGTGGACCGGATGGACACCAACGCAATTGCTTGGTGCAGCCGTTGCGGGGCGGACATTGGGAATCATCGGCATGGGCCGAATCGGTCAGGCCGTTGCTCATCGCGCAGCCGGATTCCGGATGAAGGTCTGCTATCATTCGCACCGGCGCGTCGACAGCCCGCCCGGATCTCCCCCGTGGGAGTGGCTGCCGCTCCACGCGCTGCTCGCCGGCTCGGACATCGTCACGATCCATACGCCCCTGACCCCTGACACCCATCACCTCATCGGCGTTGATGAACTTGCGCTCATGCGGCGAACGGCGATTCTGATCAACACCGCACGGGGACCGATTGTCGATGAATCCGCGCTCGCCGCCGCCTTGGCCAATGGTGTCATCGCAGCAGCTGGATTGGACGTCTTTGAGGACGAACCTCGGGTTCATCCTCCCCTCACGTCGCTGTCGCAGGTGACGCTGCTGCCGCACCTCGGCTCCGCGACGATGACAGCGCGCGTCGAGATGGGCATGACATGCCTCAAAAATATCGAGTCCGTGTTGTCCGGACGACCGGCGCCCAATCAGGTCGGTTGAAGAAAACGGTTGTCCGGGGGGCTACGTGGCGTAACGAAATGCTTTGGGGGCAGAAGCCGCTTTCGGCACCGTGCGGATGGCAGCGAGGCGCTGGGGGACATCGTGGAATGTGGGAATGGCTTCGAACATCGTCGTCGCGAGCTGCCACTGTTGTTGCTTCTCGTACAGCAACCCTAGCTCGTAGCGAATGGCCTGGGCCTTGGCGCCCTGACAGCGCGGGTCCGTGAGCAACCGTTCAAGCTGCGCGCTGGCCAAGTCATATTGTTCCTGTTCCTTGAGGCAGACGGCCGTCATGAGACAGGCCTCGAGGAAGATGTCGGGGCCTTTCATGGCGAGCGCGAACTCCTCTTTCGCTTCATTGACGAGCCCCATGTTTTTGTAGGCGATGCCGAGCGTGTAGTGGGTGTCGGCATCGATGTGGTCGGCCGGTGCGGGCGGCGCAGGAGGAGCGAACAGTGGCGACAGTTTGGCCACAATAAGACTCGCGGGGGCGAGTTCCTTGACCTTCTGATACAAAGGACGAATAGGCTCCGCATCGGTCACAGTCCCGCCGGCGGCACGGAGCTCGAGGGCCCGTCCGTATTGAAGAGCGGCCCCGGCGCCATCCCCTTTGTGCTCAAGCACCTGTCCGAAGAATTCCCTGGTCTCCGCATCGTCGGGCTGCGCCTTGAGCACGGTGCCCAGCCACTGTTCGGCCTCAGCCCACTGTCCGGCCGCGACATACGCTTGGAACTGCTCCGCCGTTGAAAGGACGGACGGCTCGGGTACGGCTGCCGCCTTCGAGGCCGAATCAGCCGCGTCTTCCGGTCCTGCATTGTCGACTCTGAAGTCGGCGGCTGCCGACGCAGCGGCCGGCCGGCGGCCGGCCGTCTCAAAATGACGGTCCTGCCCCACCTTGATTGCCGTCGTGGTACTCCATGCATCGTCGGGCGCCGCCCCTTCGATGGAGAACCCTCCGATGGTCGCCGGCGCCTGAGGCTGCGGAGGCGCCTCCACAGCCTCGCCGCGCATCAGCGCCGCGAGACGCTTGACCTGGGCACTGTCGGGCGCCAACGATTGCACCTTCTCGAAAATTTCCTCGTGCAAGGTCGGCATTCCAGGCTCTGGATTCTTGAGCAGCACTTCAATCGCCCTGCCATAGTGCTGCACGGCCGTCTCGATCTCCCCTTTTTCTTCGTAGAGTTCGCCCTCCAACTCTAGAAGCGGAACGGAATTCGGTTCGACAGCCAGGAACTCGGTGATCAGCATTTCGGCCTGGGGATAGTCCTGCGCGCGTAACGCGGCTCCCGCCAAGAAGCGGTACTCACCAAGGGCGACCTGCAAATGTCCCTGTTGAAGGTGGAGCCTCGCGAGCAGTTGACAGACTTGGGGGTTCCCCGGCTCTTTCGTGAGCATTTGATTGAGGATGGCTTCGGCGCCCGCATATTGTTTTTCCTCAATGCGCCGGCTGGCCTCGGCCAACAGATCGGGCGGCTCGCCGGCGGGTGCCGACGGCGCCGCGCCCGCTTTCGCGGCCCGGACGGGGGTGCCACCGGTCTTCTTATAGTGCTCGATGTACTGCTGTGCCTCGCTGTTGGTCGGATCGATGCGCAGCACCGATTCGTACGCCTCCTTGGCTTCGGCATAGCGCTGCTGGCCGGACCGTTCCCGCCCGAGTTGCAGATACACTCTCGTGGCCTCGTCCTGCATGTTTTCTTGTAGACAGAGTTCGGCCACACGCTGTTGGGCATCGAGATTCGAGGGATCCTGGCTGACGATTTTCTTGTAAATGTCGAGCGCTTCTTTGGTCTTGCGTTCTTTTAAGTAGTATTTCCCGAGCGTCAGGTAGTCTTGAACGGCACTGCTCAAAAGGCCGCGCTCGGCATTTAAATCACCGAGAAACCGGTACATGTCGTAACGGGACGGGTCGAGTTTGAGGACTTTCTTATAGGTGGCGATGGCCTTGAGGGTCGCCCCCTCCGCTCGGAAGGCATTGGCGGCTTGGATGAAGGCGGCAACGGCGTCAGCTGTGGCATTGCGCTTGAGGTGCAGTTCGCCGATGGAATTGTGAATGCCCCCGTCGCCCGGCGATTCGGCCGAGAGCTTCTTCCATTCGTTGATGGCGGCGTCGAACTGACCCTTTGAGGCAAACAGCTGGGCGCTGTGCAGAACCTTACTGCGGTCGATGCCCAAGAGAACCTCCAATAGTCAACAAACGCTAACAGTATCAACGGTTTTTGTCAAAAGAATGCCCCAATCGCGACACGCGGATGCGCGTAAAAGACACGAAGGCCTGCCGGAAGGATATTCCGGCAGGCCTTCGCTCCAAGACTGAGGTATTTGGATCGCGGTTAGGAGGCCGCGATCGACATCTTCATGACATTGGCCGCCTGTGGTCCTTTGGCGCCCTGAACGATATCAAATTCGACGTTTTCGCCCTCCTTCAACGATTTGAACCCCTCCCCCTGGAGCGCAGAGTAATGCACGAAGACATCCTCTCCGCTGTCCAAACGGATGAACCCAAACCCCTTGCGATCGTTGAACCACTTCACCGTACCTTTTGTCTTCACAGAAACCCTCCTTTCGCTCACCAGCCACGCGTCCTGCGTGACCGGGCCCGAACCCAGTTAAAGCACAGGGAATGAATCAAGAATGAGAAATGGAATATGAGAACCGGGAACGGATGGGCGGGCTCTGTGCAGAAGAAAAGACGTACTCACGAGACCCATCTTGGTTACAAACCGCGCGCAGCATGTACCACAGGGATTTTAATGTTGTCAAGCGCCTCGTTCTGGGAACCGGCAATCGGCGTCCGGTAGACAAGGCAGGACCAGTCCCCTATAGTGTGCCGAAATCCCCGCGAAAAGGGCCGCCCCGATGACGCTGCGCAAGCTGCTGGACCGGTATATCTTCACGGAATTGCTCTCCCCTTTCAGCCTCAGTCTGGGCGTTTTGTGCTTCGTCATGCTGACCCGGGAGCTGCTTCGACTCGTCGAGCTCCTTGTGTCCAAAGGGGTGGGCATGTGGGCAGTCCTTAAGGTGTTTGCCCACCTTCTCCCGTCCTTTCTCGTGCTGACCCTTCCCATTGCCGGTATCATCGCCTCTATTACGGCCTTTGGCCGGCTGTCGCTCGACAAGGAACTCGTCGCCATGCGAGCCGCCGGCTTGAGCCTGTTCCGGCTCGCGCGCCCCGTCATGCTGTTCTCGCTGTTGGTTTTTTGTCTCACCACGTGGTTGGCCCAATGGGGTCAGCCGTGGAGCTCGATCAATCTCAAAAAGGTGGCGTTAAACCTATTGAGAGACCAGCTCGTGCTGGCTCTGGACCGTGGATCGTTCACGGAACCTATCCCGAAAATGACGATCTATGTCTCCGAAAAAGGAGACGAGCCTTCCGGAAGCATTTTCATCTCGGACGAGCGCAATCCTCAGGATCCGCGCATCATCATTGCGCATGGCTACCATGTCCTGATCGACACAACGTCCGATCAGGTCGCCCTGCGGCTGCGGGACGGCGTGATCCATAGCCGGCCGGACGAGATCGATCAATATCAGTTGGCGTCTTTTTCGAGCTACGATCTCAAACTCTCGCTCAATCAGAGCGGCTATGCAGCCACCGAAGAGCGCCCCTCGTACGATCAGCTTATGGAGCGGTTGAAGCAATCACAATGGCGCGACCCCTGGGCCTTGCGCCGGCTGATGGAATACTACAAGGACATGGCGTTTCCCACGGCGTCACTCATTCTGTGCATGCTGGGCGTCCCGGTGGGGATCGTGTCAAAGCGCTCTGGGCGGATCGGTGGCTTCGCCGTCGGCGTGGCGGTCATCGTGGCCTATTACGTCATGAATGTCGCCTGCGAGTTTCTGGTGACGGCCACGGTCATTCAGCCCTTCGCGGGGGCCTGGGGACCGAACATCGTCTTTCTGATCATCACGCTGCTGTGGTTCGCCCGCATGAGCAAACAATGACGGCCGTTCCGATCATCTTCCGCTATCTCTTTCGCGAATTCGCCAAGATCTTCTTCATGTGTTTCGCCGGTCTCATGACGGTCTATCTCGTCATCGACTTTTTTGAAAAGGTCCGCCGCTTCTTGAGCTACGACGCCCAATGGATGGACGTGTTGAGCTACTTTGCCCTCAAGGTCCCCGCAATCTCGTTTCAGATCATTCCGCTGGCCGTCCTGATGGCCACGTTGCTGACACTCGGCCTTTTCTCGCGCAACAATGAGATCACCGCATTGCGCGCGTGCGGCGTCAGCCTGCCATGGATCGCTTCGCCGTTTTTGACGTTTGCCGTCATGATGACGCTCATACTGCTGTGGTTCAGCTCGACGGTAATCCCCCTCGCGACGAGCAAAGCGGACGAGATCCGCGTCATCCACATCGAAAAGAAGCCTCCGTCGGCGGTGGTGAAGCTTCCGCAGCCTTGGACGCGGGTCGATGCGGACACTCTGCTCCATGTCTCGAGCATCGCCCGCGGAGGCGAAACGTTGGCCGACGTGCAACTCTTCCATTTTGACCAGGCATTCCGGTTGATCGACATGACCGAAGCTCAGGAAGCGCACTACGCCGACGGTTCCTGGACCTTGCACAAGGGGTTTCACCGCCGCTTCAAGCGGGACGGGTCGGTGACACTCACCGAATTCGACCGCAAACCCATCGTCCTGGCATTGATGCCGAACGATTTTACCGGCGGATTGGCCGGAGAGCCGGAGATGATGACGTTTCGTGACATCCGGGAATCGCGCGGCCGTCTCTATCAGCATGGATCGCAATTCGCGAGGCTCTTAACGGATTATTACGGACGCATTGCCTTTCCGTTGGTCACCGTCGTCATGGTGCTCGTCGGCATCGCGCTGAGTCTCCGGCGAAGCGGCACGAGAGGCGGCAGCATGGCGGTCGGCATCGGCCAGGCGCTGGTCGTCGGCTTCTTGTACTGGACGGCGCATTCGATTGCGATTGCATTCGGCCGCGGCGGCGCCCTCCCGCCCGTCGTCGCGGGCTGGCTGACCAACGTCCTGTTCACCAGCTATGGCCTGTATCTCATGCTCAAGCTCAGATACTGACGCCGGTCCGGCGCGGTTGACGAGGCCCGACCGCTTCCGGTAAGTAAAGAACGGACTTCATGAGGAAAAACGCATGCCGGGTCAGATCGTCGTCACCGGATTAGGTGTGATCAGTCCGATCGGTGTCGGGGTGAGCGAGTTTTGGAAAGCCGCCCTCGACGGCCGCTCGGGCGTGTCGGCGGTCGAGGGCTTCGAGCCCTTTCCGATGGACGGCTACCGTTCCAAGGTTGCCGGGCAAATTCACGGCTTTGCCCCCGAGCGGTATCTCGACAGCGTGCAGGCAGAACGGGTCGATCGGTACGCGCAATTTGCGCTGGTCGCCGCCAAGGAAGCCCTGGCGGACTCCGGACTGCAACTGGCGAAGGAAAACGGCCGTCGAATCGGCGTGATCGTGGGCGCAGGCATGGGCGGCATGGTCATGGGTGAGCGCGAAATCACGCAACTCTACCAATCGCAGCGTCCGCACCGCGTTCATCCGAATTTCATTCCGGTCATTACGTTGAACTCCGCCTCAGGGATCGTCGCCATGGCCCATGGCGCGAAGGGACCGAATTACACGATTTCGACCGCCTGCTCCTCAAGCGCTCATGCCTTGGGACAAGCCATGCAATGCATCCGGGAAGGACGCGCCGATATCGTGATCACCGTCGGTGCGGATGCGAGCATCACGCCGCTGGTGTTCGCCGGCTTTTGTTCTCTTCGCGCACTTTCGACGAAGTACAACGACCAACCGGAGCGGGCGTCCCGGCCCTTCGACCGTCTCCGCGACGGATTCGTGATGGGCGAAGGCGCGGGCGCTCTGATTCTCGAATCGGCCGCTCACGCGAAAAAGCGCAAGGCACGGATCTATGCGGAAGTGGCGGGCTATGCGGCAACCAGCGAAGCCTATCATATGGTCATCCCGCGCGAAGACGGGGAAGAAATTGCCGCGACGATGCGGCTGGCGCTGGCGGACGCCGGCGTCACAGCGTCCCAGATCGACTACATCAATGCCCACGCCACGTCGACGTCGATCGGCGATGCCGTTGAGGCCAAAGCGATCCGCCAGGTCTTCCGATCACGCGCCGACAAGATCGCCGTGAGCGCCACAAAGTCCCTCGTCGGTCATACCCTGGGTGCGGCAGGCGCCATCGGCGGCATCGCAACCGTGCTGGCCATCCATACGGGGCAAATCCATCCGACCGCCAATTATCAGGAACCGGATCCTGCCTGCGCCCTCACAGGAATCAGCGCTTCCGTGCAGGAACGGAAGGTGAAGGCTGCACTCGTCAACGCGTTCGGTTTCGGCAGCAACAATGCCGCCGTCGTGATCAAGCGATATGCATCGTGAACCTCGGCCCGACGGCCACCCTCCGCAAAGGACATGACCGGATGAGCGACCGTGATGTGACACAAAAAATTGTCGCCGCGCTGGCCGACTATTTGAAACGAGATCCGGCGACCATCGAGCCCGACCATCATTTGCGGGACGATCTTGGCCTCGACTCGATGGCCGTCATCGAGTTGTTGTACAAAATCGAAGAAACCTTCGATCTGCAGATTCCCGACCAGGACCTCGCCGGCCTTTCGACGGTCGGCGCCGTCGCCCACTACGTCGAGCGGCGCCTCGCGCCCCCCGAGCGGCCGGCCCGCCCAGCCGTCAAAGGGAAGAAAAAGACCTAAGCCGCTATGGGATCGCTCTCGGCGCCGACCAGCCTTACCGTCGCACAGATTCATGAATTGGTAGGCGGCACGCTGCATGGCGATCCGAACCGCGTCTTATCGTCCCTGGCCAGCTTGAACGACGCCACGCCGCAGGCCCTCGCCTTCATCGCGAACGACCAGGCCGCCAAACTGCCGGGCGGCATCAAGGCTGGCGCTCTGCTCGTCCATCGACATTTTCCCGATCTCGCCATTCCTCAACTTGTGGTGCCGAATCCCCTGCTCGCGTTTGCGCAGGTCGCCCAGACGTTTTTCGTCCGTCCACCGGCCCCGCGCGGCGTGGCCGCGGACGTGAGCCAAGGGACCGGCGTGGTCATCGGCGAGGATGCGTCGATCTGGCCGTTTGTCACCTTGGGAGACCGGGTCACGATCGGGGCAAGGGTGACGCTCTATCCTGGCGTGTATATCGGCGCCGACTCTGCCGTCGGCGACGACAGCGTGCTCTATCCCAACGTGGTCGTGCGCGAGGGCTGTTCCATTGGCGCGAGGGTGATCATTCACAGCGGAACCGTCGTCGGGGCCGATGGCTTCGGCTACGTGCAGCATGAAGGCCGGCACCACAAGATCCCGCAGCTCGGAGGAGTGACGATCGAAGACGACGTCGAACTCGGGGCGAACGTCACGATCGATAGAGCCACGCTCGGGCGGACGATCATCAAGCGCGGTACGAAGATCGACAATCTCGTGCAGATTGCCCACAACGTCACAGTGGGTGAACATGCCATCATCGTGGCCCAAGTGGGGGTGGCGGGCAGCACGACGATCGGGCATCACGTCATGATCGGCGGGCAAGCAGGGTTGGCGGACCATGTGACCATCGGCAACCAATCCATGATTGCGGCGCGAGCCGGGGTCAACCGGAATGTCGAATCGAATCAGATCGTCTCAGGGGCGCCTATCATGCCGCATGAAACCTGGATGAAAGCCCAGGCCGTTATTCCCAGGTTACCCGAGCTGCGGCAATTGGTCCGCGATCTCGCGCATCGTGTGGAACGCCTCGAAGCCCGACTCACCAGCGAAAAGGCCGCGCAGCGGCCGCCGCGCCGAAAAGGCCGTAAGTAATCACACCGCTCTTCTCTTCAACTGATCACCCTGCGCCAAAAGAACAGCTTGCTCCAATGAAATCCGGCCCATGGCATGAGCACCGACGGCAGGGGGTCCATCGATCCGTAGCTGATGGCCCAATACGAGCTTCCTAGAAGAAGCCCGGCGCCGGCAAGATAGGCGGCCGGGACCAGCTTGCGACCTTGATGGTGAATGTCAGGAATGACCGGTTCGGGCTTCGCCTTGCGCTGCGAGCGCTGCACGGCTGTGCGCATCCGTGCCGCGAACACCTCGGGAACCGTTTCAAACAGATAACGGTGATAGCGCGTTTGAAGCCAGCCGCACAGGCCGCCGAGCAGGAGGAGCGAAGTACTGGCGCTGAAGGTCGTCCACGTGTACGTTCCGGAGGCGGCCAGCTGGTAGCCGAGCGTTCCGATCCCACCAACCATGCACACGAGCCCCAGAAAACCGGACGGAAGAAGGATGTACGTCCGGATGTAATGTCGTGCCTGCGTCCGGATATCTTCGGACCGCCACTCCTTGACCAGTTTCGGCATCGACCCTTTCCCGCGTCATGATTCGGGGGTGCATCATAGCATTGTTTACCCTGCCAAGCATTGGGTGGTCTGCGCATTCGCCCTCGTGGATTGTCTCTTCACTCGATGAGCGTCCGGAGGTCCCGGAGCCGCGTCACATCATCAACCGCGATCAACGACTGAAACCGGCTTTGTGCGCCGGCGGCGAACGCACGTCTCTCATTCTCCGTCACGCCCATTAAGGCGCTCAAGGACGCAAGGTATTCACCGCGGCCTTTGGCAATATCTTGCTCCACGTTCAATTGGTTGTAGGCGGCAAATGCGATGGCCTTCTGCTCGGATTTCAAGAGACCATCTTCATTCCACCACGTCCGACCGGAGGTCGAGACCGTCACGTTGGTAGTGGTATCTAAAATCTCTTCGATCGTACCTGTGATGGTACAGCCGGTCAGAGCACTGATAGCGAGGCTTACAGCCGCAACGAAGCTGCGTTGAATTGCTGTCATGGGGACCTCCTTCAATGGGAACCGTATAGCCCTTCTTCCTGACGATAGCACAGGGCCCGCCACAGGCACCTGAGGAAGACACTAGGCAACGCATAACGTGATGCAACGCTTGAACAATTCCTGCGGATGCCTACGGCGCGGCGTGAACCGGCCGTGAGCTCGCAAGGCCCAGTCCCTAAGCAAAAAGGAAGGAAGGGATTGTCGTTGGCAGGAGGCCGGTCAGCCGACCGGCAGGATTTCCGCAATGACGGACCGCTCGACGCGTCCGATGCTGACCCATTGTTCGGCCATCGGCACCAGCGCCTGGATGCGGCTCTCCACCGCTCCCAGCCGGCGGGCCAAGGACGTATTTTGTCGATATGCGGCGACCATCAGGAACGCGCGAAGGCCCTGAAGAAACATCGTGATCATACCCGCCTGAACGGCTGCCGAAGCGTCATGCAGGGCTTCCACTTGCTCGATGACGGGCGCCAACTCCGAGGCCGTGACAAAATCCGTCGTGCCTGCGCGTTGGAGATCCGCGAGCGTTCGGCTGATCACCGGAATCCGTCGCCTGATGTCATCCAGAAATCGCTCGTCCATCCGGTCGAGTTGGTCCAGAATTCTCCTGATGTCGTCGACTGAAGTGTCCCCGCCTTCCTGTTCAGCCCGGAGAATCACGGCATCCAGCACATCGCGCGCCGGTTGGACGGAGCGCGAGCGGACGTGCTGAAGATTGCGCAACGCCGTCAACAGAGAGGTACCGGAGGTTATGGCTACCGGCGCCGCGGGAGGCTCAGTGGCGCCATCCAACACCGCCAACGTCTCGGGAGGCTCTTCTGCGGCAGGCCTCCCCTCGGCGTGGCGCACCGCGTTGGCGATCCCTTGTAATCCGGCCTGCAATGTCGTTAATGCCGCAGCCATTGCCCGCGGCTCATGCCGTCCGACGTCATGGAGCGTCGGCAGCAGCTTCAACGTCATTTCTTCGATTGACGTGAGATGCACGGTGGCGGCGGATCGCGCGAGGTTGGTCAGTCCCTGCAGCATGATACCGTAAAGCTTGGACCTCGCCGCGCCGTTGGCCCCTTCAGCCAGCCGCTTTAACGCCGAATGGATTTGGGCAAGCCACTCATGCGCCTCCAACGCAAACAGACCGACGATTTCCTTCTCGAAGCTGGCATCGGCAGGTTCCGCGGCGGTGAAACGGCCCGACGCCCGTCCTCCGGTCGGCGCGAGGCGGGTTTCATCATCCGGCGCCGCGGCAGCGGTACGAGACTCGACAACCCCCTGAATTGCGCTGGCAAGCGCATCCAGATTCTCGAGCAACGAAGCAAACTGATCCGAAACAGTCGGTACGTGCTTAGACCGGCGGTCTGCCGCCAGTCCGGAGGTAAACGAGACACGTGCGACGGCGGGCGATTCGACCGTCTCTATAATGGAGACGAGCGGCGAGGCGCTGAGGTCGATTTCCCGTTTGGCTTGTCCGTTCGCCGCTACCCTCTCGGCATCGACGGCGACCACCGGGCGCAAGGGAAACCGCTCGTTGATCCCGACGATGGAACCGATTTCACCGGTGGTGAGTCTCACCAATGTTCCCAATGGGTATGCTGATAATTGCTCAACTAACGCTTTGACGATTTCACGCGGGAAGGCTGACCGCTCCACGACCACAAGCTCGCGAACGGCTTCATGCGGAAAAAACCGGCGTCGATAGGGACGAGGCGTGACGAGCGCGTCGAACACATCGACGGCGCCGATGATCTGCGCCATTTCATGGATGTCGCGCCCTCTCAACCGGTTCGGATAGCCGCGGCCGTTCCATCGTTCGTGAGCCTGGCGGACGACCTCCGCAAGCCACTCCCATTCGGTTCCAAGCCGGCGGACCAACTGATAGCCCAACTCAGGATGCTGCTCAATGAGCGTCCGCTCTTCCTGCGTGAGCAGTCCGGACTTCGTCACGATTGATTGGGGAACAGCGAACAAGCCGATGTCGTGCACCAGACCGGCTAACGTGAGCCGCTGAAGTTCTTGACCGTAATACCCCAACCCAGAGCCGACCTTTGTCGCCAGAATACTGACATTGATCAGATTGGTGATAAGCGTCGACCCGCCGGGTCCGGCCAGCGCCTGTACGACGAGTTGATCGTTGCGCCCGATCGAGTCTGCCACCTCTTTGGCGAGGGCAGACAATTCGTCGATCTCGATACGATCCTGGCGTTGAATCGCCGCGGCCATTGCAGTCAATTCCTGCTCGGCCCGGCGATACACATCCGTCGCGCGTCGTTCTTCCATCATGCCTGTCAACTCTCTGTGTGACGCACCGTCGCTCCCTTCAAGCCTGCAATCGGCCGGAAGGCATGTCAAGGCGAAGGGGCTTCGTCCGGCGTCCTCATCGCGCGGGCAGTGCTTGACCAATGGCCGTGCGCTCGGCTTTGCCGCGCTCCACCCATTGATGGATCAAGTCGCGAATCGCCGTGAGCCGCCCCGTGACGGCCTGCACGCGTTCCGTGGCCAGCCCGAGACGGT
>JBKPSD010000204.1:0-7103 GCA_046734935.1 Nitrospirota bacterium | reverse complement strand
TCGTCCAATAGGGCACCGCATCGTCCCCAGCCGTCACCCGCATGGCCTGGAAGATGTTGCGCTTCTCGGCCGGATCACGTTCGGTGAAGTTCTCGGCATTCACGATCGGTTCCCAGTTGGCGAAGGGCGCTGTGTAGTGGCCGTTCAGCAGCGGTTTGAGCGTTGCCAGGCGCACGCCTTCATCCGCATCGTTCAAGAGGGAAATGAACTTCGCGGCGCTGCCGCTGGGCTTGAGTCCGGCGAGCGTCCGAATGACTTCCCGCCGGATCAGCGGGTCGGGATAGCGCAGGATTCTTTCCACGCCCTCGGCCAGCCTGGGATTATTCCAACGCGTGATGATGCCGAGGAGGTTGCGTACAAATCCCGGCCGACGATCGGCGAGATGCTTCATGATGACTTCGGGCGTGTCCTTGGCCAGTTCCACCAGCGCATTGGCGATGATTCCCTGGTGGGCCGGATGCTGCAGGTCGCCGAGGAGGGCGCACAGCGCGGGCAAGGCGGACGGTTTCATTGAAAGCAGGACATTTTCCAGCCCATCCGTGCGCGGCTTGTCCGCGGTGTTGAGATATTGCTGAATCGTCGTGACCAGCTCCTGACTGCCGAGCTGGTCGAGCATGTCCTGAAGCTTTTTCTTGTGCGCGTCGGTGAGGTCGGGCCGGACGGCCTCCGCTTCCGAGAGCAGGCCCAGCACATGTTCGACGATGTGCCAATGACCGCCCAGGAACAATGACCGGAGGATGCCGTCGAAAATGTCGAACAGCTTGTTCAAGAGCTCCGGCGACCGCTCCGACGACAGGACCGCGGTCAGGATGTCGAGCAGGTAGAGGATGTTGTCTCGACGGGACTCCTCCGCGATCTCACGCGCCAGCGCGGTCATCTCTTCTTCGGTCACCTCATAGCCCATGACGCTCGTCGAGAGCTTGGATTTGCGCTGCTGATCGCCTTTCCCTTCCTTCCCAGTCTTGGCGTTGGCTTCGTCGAGAATCTCCCGCAGCGAGCCTTCGGCGGGTGCCTTTATCTGCGGAGCCAGTACGTCGTCCACTTCCGACAGCTTCATGACTTCATCAGCGGTGACAATCGAAAGCGTCGGCAGGTGTCTCGACCACAGCCGGGTGACGATATCGTCGTCTTCATTGCCTGCCGCACCGCTCGTGTTCCACAGGGCATCAAAGAAAAACAGCACGTCGTCCTCTTCGATGCCCTGTTGAATCGTCAATTCCCTGATGCCGTCGCTGTACAACTTGAAGGCGAAATTTTCACTCGCTTCTCCAGCCTGCGAGCTGTACACGGAGGACTCCTTGAAGAACAGACCTTCGCGCTGGACGAGGAATGTCAGGGCGTTGTAGCGTTCAACGTGGTTGATCAATTCCATGTAAAACTGGTCGAAGAACTTCTTCGAGACGCTGTTTTCTTGGCCGAATGTCCGGAGGTTTTTGGACGCGCGATCCAGGGACTTCAGGAGCTGGATGACGGAGCCCAGTTCCGGGTCTACGGTAGGCTTGGCAGCCATGACGGCCGCCATCATATCCTGGGCCGCTTTGAGGTCGGACATACTGTCTGTCGTACCGGTAAGCCAGCAATTGGTCAAGGAAATCAGAAGATTTGGATACCGCAGCAGCGCTAAGAAACTGCGCGATGCCCTGCAAGAAACCGAATGGAGTAGAATCCACCCAGAAAGGTACATTCGCTCTCTGAGGAGCATGGCTACAATCGTCTGTTTCGGCGACAGTTTGACGGCCGGCTTTCAGTCTCCGACGGCGGAGAGTCCCGCCGGACATGAGACGCCGTACGGCCTGTTTTTGCAGGAGCGGCTCGGGCCGGATGTCGAAGTTCGGATCAGCGGAATCTGCGGCGAGCTGACGAGTGAAATGGCCATGCGGTTTCGGCGCGACGTTCTGCAGCACCGGCCCGGGCATGTCGTGATCCTCGGCGGGACGAACGATCTAGGCTGGAATGCCAGGCCGGAGGACATCATCAAAAACCTTGTCAAAATGTACGAGCTGGCGCGCGCAGCAGCGATCAGGCCTGTGCCGGTGACCGTCCCTTCCATACGCGTGGATGTGATCGGAGCCGGACCGGACGCCGAGGCGTGGCTCGAGCAACATCTGGCTCGGCGGCTGGTGCTGAACGGTTTGATCGGCGATTATGCGACCTCGAAGGGTCTCGTGTGCGTGGATCTCTTCACGGCGACGGCAGATCCGGAGACCGGCCAGCTTGCCGCGCCTTATTCAAACGACGGGCTGCATCTCACCACGGCGGGCTACCGCCTCCTGGCCAACCTGCTGTACGATCAGGTGTTTGCGCGCGCGGCGACGAATCGGGAGCAGAAGTCATGATTGCCGACGTGTCCGATCGAAACTTCGATGCGGTGGTCGGATCCTCCAAAGTGCCTGTGCTCGTCGAGTTCTGGAAACCGGGATGCGGCGGCTGCCGGGCCTTGACGAGGCAGCTGGAGCGTCTGGCCGGCGAGGTGCAAGGCGCTCTCCTCGTGCTCAAGATGAACGTCGAGGAAAATTTTCAGATCCCGGCCGAATTGGAAATCACGTCGTTGCCCGCGTTGGCGCTGTATCGTGGAGGGCACTTCGAGCGGTTCATCGGGGGACTGGGCACAAAAGACGAAATCCTGAGGCAGCTTCAAGCGCCGTCGGGACCGGTTACAAAGGCCTCCACGCCCGGCCATCCTGCTGGATGAGCCGATCCGCCTCGACGGGGCCGGAAGAGCCGGCGGGATATTCCGGCAGCCACCGGGAGCCCTGTTGCTGCCATGCCTCGAGAATCTTGGTGATCCACGCCCATGACGCCTCGACCGCATCTCTGCGCATGAAGCGCGACGCATCACCCGCCATCACATCCAGCAACAGCCGTTCGTAGGCTTCCGGCGATTGCCGGCCGAACACTTCGGCGTACTTGAAAGCCATCTCAACGGGATGCGTTTGTTCTCTCGTGCCCGGGACGCGCGAGACGATGCGCAATGAAAGGCCCTCTTCCGGCTGAATGCGCAGGGCCAGAACGTTGGCCGGTTGCGGCTGCTTCGGATTACTGTTGAACAAAATCTGAGGGATGCCCTTGAACTGCACCGCCACCTCGCTGCCGCGGTGCGGCAACGTCTTGCCCGTCCGCAGATAAAAGGGGACGCGGGACCAGCGCCAGTTCTCCACGAAGCACTTGAGGGCGACGTAGGTTTCGGTCGTGGAGTCCGGTTTCACGCCGGGCTCCCGGCGGTATCCCGGCACGGGTTTGTCGCCCACGGTTCCAGCGGCGTACTGCGCCCGGACGGTATAGGTTTCGACGTCTTTGCCGGTAATCGGCCGCAGACACCGCAGGACCTCCATTTTGGCGTTTCTCACGACGTCAGGATCAAGGGAGTAGGGCGGTTCCATTGCAACAAGGCAGAGCAGTTGAAGCATGTGATTCTGGACCATGTCGCGAAGCGCGCCGGCTTCTTCATAATAGGCCGCTCGTGTGCCGACGCCTTCGGCTTCGCTGACCGTAATCTGCACATGGTCGATATACTTGTGGTTCCAGATCGGCTCGAAGATGCTGTTGGCGAATCGAACGACCATGAGATTCTGGACGGTCTCTTTTCCCAGGTAATGGTCGATGCGAAAGATCTGTGATTCATCGAAGACGCGTCCCGTCACGGCGTTGATCTGCTGGGCGGAGGCGAGATCGCGTCCCACGGGCTTTTCGACGATGATTCTAGCGTACGGGCGGGTCGTCCGGACGGCCAGCCTTGCGTCTTCCAACCCTTCGCAGACAGCGGTGAACGAACTCGGCGGGATGCTCAGGTAGAAGATGCGGTTGCCCGGCAAACCGAAGCCGCGTTCGATCTCTTCGAGGCGGGCTTTGAGCGCGGCAAACGTCTGTCGATCTTCGTTCCCGCCCGACAGATAAAATAGCCGTTCTGCGAATGCGCTCCAACGGTCGTCCTTGAGCGGCTGCCGGGAATGGGAGGACACGCCTTCGCGAAGAGCCGTTCGGAACGCTTCGTCAGTCATCTGTTTGCGGCCGAGACCGAGCACGGCAAAGTTGGCCGGCAGCAGGCCATCGAGCAATAAATTGTACAGCGCGGGAATCAAACGTCGCCGAGCCAGGTCTCCGGAACCGCCGAAGATCACGAGCGTGCAAGGCTCGACCGGTGCCAAGGCTTCCTGCGTGGTGGTGATCTCGATTCCTTGGATCGGCGGCATGGCGCTATCCTATTGCCTGACGCCGTGGCCGCCGGCTGCATTGCGGCAGCCGGTCTTTTCAGGCCCGATGAATTCGATGTTCATCGACTCTCCTTCAGCGGTCGTCCGGTGATGGAATCGACCGTCTTCAGTCGATACGTGCCGGGTTCGGCACATCTTTGAACAGCAGATTGACCATGTCGCGGCCGCAGTTCAGCCGTTCGGGTAGCGTGGTTGCGACGAGGAAGTGGGACGCCAGTTCGCCGAGCGCCGCGTCGCGGGACGCAATGAAGCGAGGGACGTCGATGGGCGCCGTGACCCAGAGCCCGCGCAGGCGGAAGAATGCATTCGTGAAATCCTCGAAAAAGTTCATCAAGAGAAATTGAGCGGTCGCCGGCTTGTCGGCGACGTCCTGCGCTTTGCCGAGCCAATGGAAACACTCCGCCTTGAGGCGGATCTGCTCGTTCATGTTCACGGGAGGAGGCCCCTGTCGAAACCGGTGGCTCGCGCGCTCGATCAGCTTCGCACCGATGGCGTCGTGATCGTGCAGGATGCGGGCCTTTCTCAGCAGCGACGGCAGTCTGGCCGAATACGCCAGCTCGTCCTCCACATCCTTGTGGCCCCAATACCGGATGTCCGCCGTGCGATCAGCGACCCGGACGATCTCGTGGCTGTCCGCCTGGCCTTTCACCAGCACGATCAGGTCGACGTCACTGTGCGCTGTCACGGCCCGCCGGGCGCCGGATCCTACGAGCAGGACGCTGACGAGATCGCCGCCGCGGCGTCCCTTCGCATGGCGGAGGGCAAGAGCGACGACTTCTTCATACGCCGGTTCATTCGGCGGTTCCGGGGACTCGGGCGGCTCAGGCACGGGAACCAGCTCGGACTGCAGTTCTTCCTTAGAGGGCAGAGTACGGGTTCCGTCCGCATCCATGCTCATGTTCCCTGCACTGACCGGATCTGCGTAGGAAGTGATCCCAACCAGTCCTCAAAGGGACGGTCGGCGTCGACGATAATTTCCAGTTTTCCGTTCGCAAGCCGGCGCACCAGACCCGGCCGCTCGGCAGACAGCGGAATCTCCACCCATTCTCGGTTGAGTCCGAGCGAATCGGTCAGTTCAAGGATGCGGCTGATCTGCGCAAACGAGACGACGTCCATCAGTAAGCGCCTTAGTGATGCCGCATTCTAGCAGGATGTTCGAAAACTCCGCCAGCGGGAAACCGCGAGGGTTCACAAGCTGGACGTGAACTCAGCGCAGGACGCGGGCGAACGCCTCCACCGCCGTGTCGATCTGCCTCGTTGAGACGTCGAGATGCGTCACCGCCCGATAGCTCGTGCCGCCGATCGCGTTGACCAAGACGCCTTCCTGTTTCAACGCCGCGACGATGCCTGGCGGTGGCAGGCGGCTGCCGACGACATCGAAGATCACGATGTTGCTGTCGACGTGCTGAGGATTGATCGAGATAGCAGGGATCTGCTGGAGCTTGCGCGCGAGCCGCTTCGCATTTTCATGGTCGTCCTTCAGGCGTCCGACGTGGTGCTCCAACGCATAAATCCCCGCGGCGGCGAGGATGCCGGCTTGCCGCATCGCGCCTCCGTACATCCGGCGAAAGCGCCTGGCACGGTCCATCATCGCCGGGTCGTTCGTCACCAGAAGCGAGCCCGCGGGCGCCCCGAGTCCCTTCGACAAGCAGACCGACACGGTCTCGAAGTGCTGCCCATACGCCGCGGGCGGCAGCGTCGTGGCGGCCACGGCATTGAACAGTCTGGCGCCATCGAGATGCATCGGAACGCCTTGCGCTGAGGCGACGGCACGGATCCGTTCAATTGTGGAGAGCGGATAAATCGTGCCTCCTCCCGCATTATGGGTATTTTCGAGGCAGATCAGCGCCGTTTGGATGGTGTGAGGGTCCTTGGGACGAATGGCCGCTTCGACCTGTTCCGGCTGCATGATGCCGCGGTCGCCGGCGACCCAATGCAGTTGCACGCCCGCGAGGGCCCCCGCCGCGCCCTGCTCGTAGCGGACAATGTGGGCCTTGCTCTCGGCGATGACCTCCTGCCCGGGCTGCGTGTGAATGCGGATCGCCAACTGGTTGGCCATCGTGCCGGAGGGGACGAAGAGGGCCGCCTTCTTGCCCAGAAGACCGGCGACCATTTCCTGGAGCCGATTGACCGTCGGATCTTCGCCGTAGACGTCGTCGCCGACGTCGGCGCGCGCCATCGCCTCGCGCATGCCCTCCGTCGGTCTCGTGACGGTATCGCTTCGAAGGTCGATGACTCGCATACGGCCATACCATAACGAGGTGGACCGCAAAAGTCCAAGCCGGGTGAATGATTGCGCAGCAATCGGCGGGTCGGGCGTCTCCGCGAGGGTGGGCGAGTGAAAATGCCCGGAAGTTTTCGCTTGCGGTGGGCGCCGAGGCCGGTCAGGATGCCGCGCCATGAATGGGCATCGTACGACGATTCAGTCGCTCACCGGCGCCGATCCGGAAGAAGTGCGACCGCTTTGCTGGTCCTTTCTCTATTTTTTCTGCCTGCTCTGCGGATATTACATCCTTCGTCCCGTCCGTGATGAAATGGCAATCGAGGGCGGAGTTCAGCATCTGCCGTGGATGATGACTGCCACCTTCCTCACGCTGCTCGTCGCCACGCCGCTGTTCGGGTACGTTTCTGCGCGGATCCCTCGCGACCGGCTGTTGCTCGCGGTGTACGTGTTTTTCGCGAGCCACCTCGTCGGATTTTTTCTCCTGATGTCCGGCCATGTCGCGCCGCATTGGGTTGCGCGCGTGTTCTTCGTCTGGCTCTCCGTCTTCAACCTGTTCGTGGTGTCCGTCTTTTGGAGTTTTATGGCCGATATTTTTACCCCTGAGCAGGGCACGAGGCTGTTCAGCATCGTCGCGGCCGGCGGCAGCACGGGCGCCATGGTCGGACCGT
>JBKPSD010000203.1:0-12797 GCA_046734935.1 Nitrospirota bacterium | reverse complement strand
TCTGTAATCTTCCCCCATTTCGCTCGAAGAGGCGCCTTGAGTTCTGCCCAAAATTGTCCAAATTGCTCTTGGTTCATCTCCGCTCCTTTAAGTAGACCACTGCCGCGTTTATTGCGCGCTCTCTTGGCGTCCGGCTCTCGTATGAAGCGGGTGCGATACGCCTCAGCTCGCCGCGCCGGGAGCCTGTCCGTGATGCCGCATCCTTGAAACGTGAGCGAGTCAGGCCTGAAGTCGCTCCTGGAGAATCGGTTCTTGCTGGCCGTCGTCAGAGTTCGCTGCATCGCGTCCGGAAACTATGGTGTCGTATCGATAGGCGATGAACTGAGCGCCCAAGGACTTCTTTGCCGTCGAGTGATGGGACACCACACCGGCGCTTCTCATGACGCACGACGTCTGAACGGCGGAAACTAAGGGATCAATCGCGCACCGAGGGAGGAGAGAAAACACGCGCGAGGGACAGGATAGTGACCGTGGTTCGTAGCTACACTAGCACATTCAGCCTGCAATAGCGAATGCCTTGCTATCCTCCATGCCATGCAGCCATTTCATCGTTGATCGTGTGTAACGGCACGCTGGTCTTAGGCGGAGCGAACAAATCTGTCCTTAGAAAATCCGGCACGCAGCTGTTCCGTCACGAGGCGGCGATAATCGGTCTTCTCTTTGCGCATCAAAACCAAACCGTCCTCGTCAATCACGATGACCAGCGCCTCTTCCGCCAGAAGCATCCGTTCTGGCTGGCCAAAATTGACCCGATATTGCGTGCGTCCGTCGGGATTTCTCGCGGGACCGATCACCAATTCCGTCAGACCATCGATCACGCCTTCTTGGGTGTTTTCCCGCAGGCGGACCCTGATGCCATCGGGAATTCTTTTCCACGTCTTCGCCGCCCTCTGACTACCCGCTTCAGTCTGTGACATGACGCCTCCTTGTCAACGATGGTTTACGCACAGTTCTACGGCACAAACTTGCTCTCCGGCGACTGTCTTCGTTCTTCAATGGAATGGGTTGGATGTCGGTGCAACCGGCTTTCTGCTGTGCGACCAAAGAAGCCCGACCCGTTTCGCCGTTGGGCCTTCATCGGTTTTGGCTGATCGGCTGAAGGTTGCGGACTGCCGGCGGCCCACGGCACTGCATGGCCCAGAAGGCGTTCAATGGCGTTGAGTTGCTCAGGATCTTCGGCGGTGACAAAACTTGTGGCGCGGCCTGTGGACTTCATTCGAGCCGTCCGGCCGATTCGATGGACGTAATCTTCAGGGCAATGCGGCAAATCGAAGTTGATCACGTGACCGATATTGGCCACGTCGATACCCCGCGACGCAATGTCCGTCGCGACAAGTACGCGAAAGACTCCCCGCTTAAAGCCTTCCAGTGCGCGACGGCGTTCTGGCAAGCTGCGATCGCCATGCAGGACGCCAACTCGATGTCCCGCACGATTGAGCACACAGCCGACATGATCGGCCCGATGCTTGGTCCGGGTGAAGATCAGGACGGTCTCCGTCTCGTGTTTCAACAACGAGAGAAGTAGCTCCCGCTTTCCCACGTGCGTCGTATAGTGCAGTGATTGTGTGAGGCCGTCCGCGGTGGTAGCCGATGGCGTCACCATGACGCGAATCGGGTCATTGACGCTGGCGTTTAGGAACTGTGTCAGATCAGATGGCAGCGTGGCGGAGAATAGCAGCGTCTGTCGTTCTTCGGGGAGGGCGTCGAAGATTTGATTGATCTGTGGAGCAAAGCCCATGTCCAGCATCCGGTCGGCTTCATCAAGAACGAGAATCTTGATCGGCAGCAAGTTCACGGTGCCATTCCACATATGATCGAGTAACCGACCGGGCGTGGCGACCAGGATATCCGGTCGCTGACGGAGACCTCTCACCTGTGCCTGCATGTCAGCTCCACCCACAAGAACCGTCGCCGACATTCCCCGCCGGCGACCGAGCGTTTCGATGGTCGCGAGTATTTGAAGCGCCAGCTCTCGCGTCGGCGCGAGTATCAACGCTTGCGGCTCACCTTTCGGCAGCATGGCCAACCGTTCGAGCATGGGAATGACAAATGCCGCAGTTTTCCCCGTTCCGGTTTGCGCACATCCGATCACGTCCCGCCCGGCCAGCGCTGCGGGAATCGCCTGTGCTTGTATCGGGGTGGGTGACGAGAGCCCTGCCATGGCAAGATCTTTAGCCAGTGCCTCGGACACACCAATGGCGTGAAAACTTGAAGCGGGAGACGTATCCACTGCATATCCTTTCAGTATGATCGCATGATGACGGGATCGAGGACCGAGGGGAGAAACAACCAGGAGGGGTGCTGCTCCAGACTGGACCTGGTCGCGATGCGATCGCGAAGTCCGTAACGGTTTCTGTGTCCCTCGTCGGACTTAATACAAGGGAACATCTGATGCCAGCGTACAGGATGCTGTATTCGCAGTCAATGCATTCCCATCAATCGGCACATAAGAACGAAATTCTGCCAGCTAGTTGATGGAATGCAGTAACGGCTTACCCTGACAGGGCGGGAAACTTTGCAGAGAGCGCCGATATATAGAATTGAATCACCTGGCGCTCGCGCTCGGTGAGCTCAATTGGTTGGATCCTCGGCGCTAGCAGAGATTCGGATGCGGCCACAAAACTGTTGACGTCTTGGCTAATGAAGGAAACCATATTCTACGCCTTTCTGCTTCGGTCAACGGTGGGCTTGCTGGTGGGCCGCAATCAGGACGCTTGGAATGTGGATAAGACAGTAAGCTCTTTTGGGCTGAATAGCAATGCTCGGAGGGCACTGCCTTGATACCCCGACTGGATTTAGTTGGTGGATGCGCGTATCCTAACCAAGGCATCTTCAGTTATTCCTACCCTTGACTCCTCATATTGCTTTTAATCCCGGCAATTGATTCTGGGCGGAATTGTAATGGAAAGGTCCTCCAAAGTTGTGACACTGATACGGCGGGAAACGAGGCAAGCGCATCAGCGAGACCAAGACGGCGCATCCCGACAGGCCCGGCTGAAGAACCGCCTCGAGCGTTGGGCGAAATTCTCACTGTTGCCTCCAATCGGCGCAGCGCTGGTTTGGGGCATCGCGGCGACCATGCGTCCGCAGACGCACGGCCACGAAGAAGTCGACGCGCTCTATCGGAGCGGAGGCCACATTATTCTGGCCTTCTGGCATGCCCAGCAACTCATGATTCCGGCGGGGTATCGGGGAACGGGGGCGCATGTTCTGATCAGTCAGCACGGTGATGGGGAAATCATTGCCCGCATCATTGCCCACTTCGGCCATCAGGCGGTGCGAGGCTCGAGCACCCGTGGCGGAGCTGGTGCTCTCCGAGCGCTGATCAAATTAGGTCGGGCGGGCAAGGATCTGGTGGTGACGCCGGACGGGCCGAAAGGGCCACGACAAGTCGCAAAGTTGGGTGTGGTCCAACTCGCGAAAGCCACCGGGCTTCCGATTGTGCCCGTCGCCTTTGCCTGCTCCACAAAACAACTCTTCGCGAGTTGGGATCAGTTCATGATCCCCTATCCGTTTTCACGAGGCTTGTTTCTCTATGGAAAGCCGATGTTCGTGTCTCGCGAAGGCGACGATCTTGCGCTCGAGGCAGACCGCCTCGTGCTCGAGACGGAACTCAATCGTCTTACGGAGGAGGCTGAACGAGCGATGGCACGTACAACCCGATAACATCACATGACGCGTTGCGATGCGAGCAGAGAACGACGGACCCTTTTCCTTTACTCATCTTTGGAAGGCCGTTGAAGGGCTAACGAGGTCGGAACCGTGACCAAAACCGTGACCGAAGAATCGACGCCTGCGGAGGAGACGCAGAAGTCATTAAAAAAGTGGTGAGCCGCCTGAGACTCGAACCCAGGGCCCTCGCCTTAAAAGGGGAACGAAGCCCGCCACTCAGTTCACACCCTGCAACAAGTCGCATAGTTGCGCCTATCATCCCTCTCCTGTTTTGGCGCTTTTGGGGCTGAGTCGGCAACAGTTCACGGACAGAACACGGACAATCACGCACTGGATGGGGCCGTTTGTCATTTCCTGGTAGTAGGGTGGCAGAAGAGAAAATCAATGCATCTGCACTACTGCCGGTCCAGCAGTCCACCCGGAGATGTCAGCGTCTACCTATGGCTTCCAGGCAGAAGGTCTGGATTCACGACGGTCCGAGGTTGATGTACCCCAGCTTCAGGCCCGTCTGAATCTACCGTCACTTTTCCGGGTAGCCTTTTATGGTGGAGAAATACTGTCGGTGCGCCGCTTCCATGAACTGTAGGACAACTCTATCAGACGCAGATAAGTGTCCATACAAGCCCTCTCCAGGGAACTCATTGCATGATCCCGTTGAAACAAGTCAACTAAAGCCATACTACTCATCATGAACTGCGCTACTCTAGTATCGGCTTCGGTCATGGGAAGAGGGGTACGACTACCATTCAGCTTGTATGTCAACATTCAGACCCTCCGAAGACATGACTCAATTAGGCTCTCCGTAAAGGCGGTAATACAGCTCGAACTCGGTGAACTCTTCTTGGTGAATGTCACGAGGATCAATGAGGGTAATATTGAGGAGTCTGGAAAAGTACTGTGCACCAGCAGCTGAATGAAACTTGGCCGCCATCGACCGAAATGTTGTCATAGTGCCGTCAATGGAAATGTAGCCATGTACCAGATTGCCGAGGTTTCGTGGTTATGACGAACCGTTTCTCTCGAGTCGACAAAATATCGCCCTCTCCGAACCCTGAAACATTTAATGGCAGCGGCATTATCGACAAATGTCCGATAGCGTTCTGAGCAATATTGCTCACCTGAACAATCGGCTGTCTGCGAGGTCAAAAAGAACTAATTGTGAATCAGTTTGTCGTGGTCGATGTTTTATGTTTCTCGGGTCGGACAAGATTAGGTTGTCCCTCCTCGCCTGCAAAGACCACCAGGAATTTCACCGGAACCTCTCCTAAATTCTTTCCGTTATGCCAGGCGTTCACAACCTCTAAAAATCCACTCCCGGCTTTAAATGCTTGGCGAGAGCCGTCCTCAAATTCCACCGTCAACGTTCCCTCAAGGATATGGACATAGGTAGGGACCGGATGCATGTGGCGTCCGCTTTCCTTCCCAGGTTGGATCTCGATGAGGACCGAGGCCATTTCTGCCTTATCGGTTTTGGGATATTGAATCTTCTGGCCGCTGATCGTTGTTGAGCCTTTCATCACTGCAGTGCTTGTTACATCTTGCTCCGCAAACACCGAGACGGTCGTCTGGACAAAGAGCAGGATCAAGAAGAGAGCGATATATGTTTTCATAGTCAAACCTCCAGTAACATTTTCTTTTGAGCCGCAGGGGTATAGGTCCTTCCGTCGCTGTCAAATCAAGTGATTAGCGATGAGGAGAGATGGGGGATTACGAACTTACATCCCTGTTAAGGGAAGAAGGTCTGACGGCCCGACAATACATTGATATCATCGGGCCATCCTCACTTCGAGGCATTACATTTTCAAATGCTTTTTGAGTATCTCAGAGTTTTGGATCTCAGGATTGTCTTTGCCCAGGTCGTACGCAGTCTTGAAATGCTTTGTCGCTCCCGCGTGATCTCCCTTTTTATCCAGAGCTAAAGCAACGTCGTAATGCGCTTCCGCCGATTTCGGATCATCCTTCGCGGCTTCGGTGAAATGTTTTTCTGCGACATCCCAGTGGCCTTTTTCGTAATGTTCGATGCCTTCATTGATATGTTTTTCCCCCTTTGATCCAGCCGCTGCCTTGAGCGGCATAGCGCCCTTGCCCATCTCGGCCCAACCGGATCCGCTCATCAGCATGACACTCACGATGACCGCCATCATCCATAGGCTCTTTCGCATAATTCCCTCCTTGTGATGAGAAATACTACTTTTCGACTACTATGAAGCCAATCAATAGGTGTATGTTCGTTAATGACCACCTCTTTTCAAAACTTCGCCCAACTCCCGGTCTTCAACGACCGGCACAATGTTCATTTTCATAAGATCGCTCCATTGTAAGGCGAGTTCTGTTAAGGCACTTGGATCGTCACTTTCCAACAAATCATAACCCTGACTCAAGTCAGTGCTGGTCCATCGCCCTAATAACTTCGCCCCTTTAGGCGGCTGTCCTCCTGTCTTGAGGAATCGAGCAATTGCCTCATTGCGGGTTGCTGGTTGCAAGGTGAAGGTCAGCATGAATTTCATATCACTCCTCCTTGGGTTAGGAATGAGCAGGCAGCACGTATCTTCATTCCTTTACGAAGACACCCATCAATCGGATTTGGCCATGAGGACCTACGCGAAGCACAGACCAGGCTGGAAGGGTATGTGGCCACCCTACCCGGTCAATCGAATGGTGCGGTTTTGCAGAGTGTCGGATGAGAACACGGACAGTACACGGACAATTTGGAGTTGTACACAAACCGGTGCGTGCACAACTCCGTGATGTTGTGGTGAGCCGCCTGGGACTCGAACCCAGGGCCCTCGCCTTAAAAGGGCGATGCTCTACCGTCTGAGCTAGCGGCTCACCGAGTGGGAAGGTCGCGATTTTAGCACTGAAGATCTGCTTATGCCTAGCAGGGCGTTGATAGGGAGCCCGAAGACGTATCACCGTGTCCGTGTTCTTGCGCGGGCCTTCAGCGGATTTCTGAGGACGATCGTCGCATCGCGCTTCGAGCCGGTCGAGATGATATCGATGGGACACTCTGCCGACTCTTCAATGTACTGCAAATACCGCTTTGCTTCCGAAGGCAGTGCGCGATAGCTGGTTGTCGTAGACGTCGAGGAGGACCATCCCTTAAACCGCTTGTACAGCGGTTCGCATTCGGTCAGCGTCTGCAGGTCGGCCGGCATATCGCGATACAGCTGTCCTTGATGACGATACCCCGTGCAGATTTTGAGTTCCTTACAACCATCCAACACGTCAAGTTTCGTCATCGCCAGTGAGCTAAAGCCGTTCACGATCGTCGCGTAACGAACCACGACGGCGTCAAACCAGCCGCAACGACGCGCGCGCCCGGTCGTGGCGCCGAATTCCTTCCCTCTCTCCTGCAGACCTGACCCGACATCGTCCGTCAGCTCGGTCGGGAACGGTCCGCTTCCCACACGCGTGCTGTACACCTTCGCGACGCCAAGCACAGCATCAATCTTGGTCGGACCCACGCCCGTGCCGGTGGAGGCGCCGCCGGCCGTGGAGCTAGACGAGGTGACATACGGATAGGTGCCCATGTCAACGTCCAAGTGCGTACCCTGCGCGCCCTCGAAGAGAATGGTTTTCCTGGCATCCACCATGCGGTTCACGAGCATCGTCGCATCGACGATGTGGCTCCGTAAGCGGTCGGCATATCCCATGTACTGCTGATAGACTTTTTGCACTTCAAACCGCTCGACTTTATACAACTGTTCCAAGAACCAGTTGATTTCAACGAGATTCTCTTCCAGTTTCCTCCGAAAGACCGTAGGATTCAGCATATCGCCCATGCGGATACCGATGCGCGAGATCTTGTCGGCATACGAGGGTCCGATCCCCCGACCGGTCGTGCCGATCCGGCGCGAGCCTTTGGACTGTTCTGCCGCCTTGTCGATCGCTTTATGGTAGGGAAGAATGACGTGGGCTCGTTGGCTGATCACGAAGTTTTTTCCAAACTTCACACCCTGGCCATGCAGATGATCCATCTCCTCGATCAATGCGGCTGGATCGACCACGACGCCGTTGCCGATGACGCAGAGCGTGCCGCGGTAGAGAATGCCGGAAGGAACGAGGTGAAAGATGAACGTGCCACGGTCGTTGATCACCGTGTGGCCGGCATTCGAGCCGCCCTGGTAGCGCACCACTGCGTCCGCATCGCGAGCCAAGATATCGACGATCTTGCCTTTGCCCTCATCACCCCACTGGGCGCCTATGACAACGAGATTTCCCATCGGGAGGCTTCCAAAAAAAGAGCCCTGGCTGGACAGATCGCCAGGGCCGGAGCGTCATGGTAGGGAGCACCTCGATGTTTGTCAAGAACCGGCCGCCTTCCTTGACTGCCCGGCGACAGCAGTGTTAGCATGACCTCGTTTCAGACTGTTTCCTTCGGTTTTTCACACGGTTCAGAACAATCGGCGTGGGGCTGTGGCGCAGCTGGGAGCGCGCGTGAATGGCATTCACGAGGTCGCGGGTTCAATCCCCGCCAGCTCCACCAAATCAAGCTTGCTCGTGCCGTCGGGTCACTGTGGCGCAATAGCCGTACGGATGCAGCCGACGGACAAGTTGCTCGACTCATAATCTCTCAGCTCGTGATGGAGTAAAGTGAAGTATTCTTCTCCCATCCCATCGATGCGTCATCCGCCAGTGCAATAGCGCTCGCATTACAATCTCCTCAACGTCTTTCTTTTCACCGGTACACGGTCATGCTGCAAATCGAGTCCGTTCATAAGCAGTTTTCTACGAAAGTCCTGTTTAACGATGCGACCGCTCACTTGCGTCCGCACACACGTGTTGGGCTCGTCGGACCGAATGGAACCGGAAAGACCACGCTGTTCAAAATGATCCTGGGCGAAGAGTCTCCCGACAAGGGCACCATACGCAAGCGACCGCGCCTACGAATCGGGTACCTGCCCCAGGAATTGGAAACGATCACCGGCAAGACGGCGCTCGATGCCGCCCACCGCGACGAGTATCCGGAGCACGAGGCCAAACGGATTCTGTCCGGCTTGGGATTTAGCGAGGCGGATTTCTCGCGGCCGGTCGAAAAGCTGTCGGGCGGCTACCGGATGCGGGTCGCGCTCGCGCATCTTCTCCTGTCCAATCCCGATGTCCTCATGTTGGACGAGCCGACCAACCACCTGGATAAGCCAACACAGCGCTGGTTTGAAGAATTCCTGCTGCGCTCCAAATTGACGTTGCTCGTCATCAGTCACGACACCGCGTTCCTCGACCGGATCGCCACCCATGTCTGGGAACTCCGGGACAAAGCCATTGAGGAGTACCGAGGCAACTACACGAAATTCCGGGAGCTGCGCGCGGCGCGCGACGCGCAGCTGCAAGCCGCCGCCAACCGCCAAGCCAAGGAAGTGGCCCGAGTCCAGCAATTCGTGGACCGGTTCCGTTACCAGGCGAACAAAGCTCGCCAGGTTCAGTCGCGGATCAAGCAACTGGAGAAGGTCAAGCTGATCGAATTGCAGCGCGACGCCAAACGGGTGAAGTTCAGATTTCCCTTGCCCTCCACGAGCGGACGCCATGTGCTGGACCTGCAGGGCGCGAGCAAACGGTATGGCGAGAAGGTCGTCTACACGTCCCTGGATTTCTCGGTGGAGCGCGGCCAGAGGGTGGCGCTCGTCGGGGAAAACGGCGCGGGCAAGAGCACTCTGCTGAAAATGCTGGCCGGCGTCCTGCCGCCCGACAAAGGAACGCGAACGGTCGGACACGGGGTGAGCCTGCATTACTTCGCGCAACACCAGGCCGAGACGCTGAACCCGGAACACACGATCCTGGAATCACTGGGAGAAGTCTCGACGACGGCGGAAACGAACTTTCTGCGCGGGCTCGCGGGTGCCTTTCTCTTCTCAGGGCCGGATCAAAAGAAGCCGATCAAGGCCCTGAGCGGGGGCGAGCGAAACCGTGTGGCGCTCGCCCGCATGCTGGTCGAGCCGGCCAACACGCTGCTGCTTGACGAACCGACGAATCACCTGGACCCCGCCTCGGTCGACGTCTTGACGGACGCGCTGATCGATTTCCCGGGCACCATGATTTTCATCTCCCATGATCCCACGTTTCTGACGAGGATCGCCACGCGGGTCGTGGAAATCGAGGATGGGAATGCGCGAAATTTCTTCGGCGATTATGAATATTATCTGTGGAAGAAAGCGCAGGAATTCGAATCCATCAAGGAATCGAGCGAAGAACTCGCCACGAAGACTCACGAAACGAAGTCCGCCGGCCCCACGAAAGCCATGGCCGCGCAATCAGCGCCGAAGTCGACGGCCGCCGACCGTCGTGATTTGAACAAGACGCAGGCCCGGCTGGAGAAGCAGGTGGCAAGGGCCGAAGCGGAGATCGCCGAGCATGAGACGAAGATCAAGGAACGCGATCAGCAGCTGGCGGATCCGGCGCTCTATCAGGAATTTTCGAAATGGAACGGCCTCCACCAGGAACAAGACACCTGGAAGAAGGAACTTGAACGGCTCACCGCCCGGTGGGAATCGCTCTCATCGGAACTGGCTGACGTGAAGCAGAAACTGGCGGGGATCAGCTAGCACGAAGACGCCCGGCGGTCAGCGCGCAGACTTGATGGTTTCTTCGAGATAGTAATAGAGCCACTTGTTTTTCTCTTTGGTGACGACTTCGTCCCACACCACGCCGATCAGATACCCCTTTTCCCAGGTTTTCACCCAGGCGACTGTCCCATCCAGCTTTTCCTGTTGTTCCACACCGTCTGAGTCGAGGAAGGCGAGCGACACGGTGACCTTTTCGCTGTTGACGAGCTTCTCTTTCGCGTGCAGGCCGGCGCCGACCTTATTGACGTTGTCGAGAACCGCCGTAATCCCCTTGCTCCCAGCCTTCGGGGAAACCAGCGCCGACCCAACGAGGGTGGCCCTGACCAGCTTGCGACGCTCATTGGCCGCGGTCGCAGGGTTCGGTTTCGCTTCCGAACGCTTCATGGGCCTAAGTATAACCGATTAGCCTGCTTTGTCCAACGCCGCCCCGCCCGGCTATTTTCCCTTTGGCTTGTAGTACTTGCGCCCTTTTAACGCCTCAGGCAGATGGCTTTGTTCTCTCGCTCGAGGATCATCGTGCACGTATCGGTAGCCCTTCCCATAGCCGAGGTCGCGCATCAGCGACGTCACGGCGTTCCGCAGATGCATGGGCACGCCAAGATTGCCCTCGGCCTTGGTATCCCGAAGCGCTTCGAGAAGCCCCACGTAGGAGGCGTTGTCCTTCGGTCTGGTTGCGAGAAACGTGGTACCCTGCGCGAGATTTAACTGCGCTTCGGGCAATCCGACGAAATCGACGGCCTGCGCCACGGCCGCGGCCACGACGATGCCCAGCGGATCGGCATTGCCGACGTCTTCGGAAGCAAAAATCACGAGCCGTCGCGCAATGAATTTAGGATCCTCGCCTGCCTCCAGCATTCGTGCAAGCCAATACAAGGCGCCGTCCGGATCCGAATCCCGGAGGCTTTTAATGTAGGCGGAGATTACGTTGTAGTGCTCTTCACCGGACTTGTCATACCGCAAGGTTTTCGTGAGGAGCGCCGCTTCCATTCCGGCATCGTCTAAACGCCTGGAGCCGTCGGGTTGCGCCACCGCTTGTTCCGCGACAAATTCCAAGGCCATCAGCAGCGAACGGCCGTCGCCGTTGGCGAAGCCGATCAGACGTCGCCGGGCCTCTGCCGATAACAGCAGGCGTTTTGCGCCGAGACCGCGGTCCGCATCGGCAAGCGCCCGATCAAGGATGCGTTCCAAGGCCTCGTCGTCCAAGGGACGCAAGACGGCGACCAGCGAGCGCGAAAGCAACGGCGCCACCACTTCGAATGAAGGGTTCTCGGTCGTCGCTCCGATCAGGATGATGGTCCCCTTCTCCACGTGCGGCAAAAACGCATCCTGTTGGGCTTTGTTGAAGCGATGTATTTCATCCACAAACAGGATCGTCTTCTGGCCCTGCATGGCCAGGCGGTGCTGGGCCGCCTTGATGATTTCTCGCAGTTCGGGAACGCCGCTAGTGACCGCGGAGAACGAGACGAAATGCGCCTTCGTTGAACGGGAGATCAGGCGCGCGAGCGTCGTTTTCCCGCACCCCGGAGGTCCCCAAAGGATCACGGAAGAGAGCCGGTCGGCATCGATTGCGCTTCGAAGCGGCCGTCCCTTACCGATGATCTCATCCTGGCCGGTCAGATCTTCGAACGATTGGGGCCGCATCCGTTCGGCTAACGGCGCATCCATCGTGCGATCTGGCTTCGCCACGCCGAATAAATCTGGATCGGATTCCTTCGATCGGCTCATACGGTTCCTCACTGGAAAATTTTATATGACCCATCCGCTGGAGAGCAATTGCTGATGCACTCTTGACGGTGGCGGCTCTCAATGCTACGAACCAGCGTGGGACGCCATGAAGAAGGAAGTCAATGGAATGACCATCGCCTATCACGATCAAGGGACAGGTCCGCCCATCGTTTTCCTTCATGCCTTTCCGTTAAACCGCACGATGTGGGCCGCGCAAGAAGCCGCCCTCAGCGGGCGGTTCAGAACCATTTCCATCGATGCCCGGGGCCTGGGAGAATCCGATGCGCCGTTCTGGCGTTACAGCATGGAGCAGTACGCCCGGGACGTGAAGGACCTCCTTGCCGGCCTTGGTGTTGACGAGGCGTTGTTTGTCGGCCTGTCGATGGGAGGCTACCTCGAATTCGCTCTTTATCGGATGTATCCGAAGCTGATGCGCGGGCTTGTCCTGGCGGACACCAGGGCCGAGGCCGATAAAGCCGAGCAGGTCCAGTGGCGTTTCAATCTTGCGCAACGGACGGCGGCTCAGGGACCGTCGGCGGTCATTGCCGAGATGCTGCCGAAGCTGCTCGCTCCCTCACGGTACGAGCAGGATCCCGAACTCGTGGGAAAGGTGAAAGCCATGATCGCCGCTGCGCCCGTTCAGGGCATCATCGGCGCGCTCATGGCGATGGCTGAACGGCCCGATTCGACCGGCCTCCTGCCGGCCATTGAGATTCCCGTATTGGTGGTCGTCGGCGCCGACGATGTCCTGACGCCTCCCCAGGACGCCGAGCGCATCGCCGGCGGCATTGCCGGCGCGGAACTGGTGATGATTCCCGATGCCGGTCACTTGAGCAACCT
>JBKPSD010000202.1:0-5133 GCA_046734935.1 Nitrospirota bacterium | reverse complement strand
GCTTCGGCTTGCGGCGGGGCGACGCCCGCTTGCCGGTCTTGGCGTTCGACGATGTTCTGCTGGAGGTGGCCTGAGCGCCCTCGGCCAGGAGGACCCGCCGCTTCGCCGCCCAGCCCGGCCGGGTGACCTGCATGACGCGGGAGATGACGAGCGAGTCGGGCGGGACATTCTGCGTTACCGTCGTGCCGGCCGCAATGACCGAGCCCGCGCCGACAGTGACGGGCGCCACCAATTGCGTGTCGCTGCCGATGAAGACGCCGTCCTCGACGACCGTTTCCGCTTTGCGTACCCCGTCATAGTTGCACGTGATTGTTCCCGCGCCGATGTTGACGCCTTTGCCGATTTTCGCATCCCCGAGGTAGCTCAGGTGATTTGCTTTCGACCCCTCGCCTAATTCGGTTTTCTTTGCCTCGACGAAATTGCCGATTTTGGCGCCTTTTCGTACAAGCACATGCGGCCGAAGATGCGCGAACGGGCCCAGTGTCGCGTCGTCTTCGATCTGCGAATCGCGACACACGCAATGGTCGAGGATCTCGACCCGATTGCCGATGATGCAGTCCGTGATCCGCGTCCCCGACCGCACAATGGCGTCTTCTCCGAGGACCGTGGAGCCTTCCAGCATCACGTTGGGATAGAGCACGCAATCCCGTCCGATCGTGACGCCAGCGTCGATCCAGGTGGAGGAGGGATCGATCATCCGCACGCCGGCATCAAGCCAGCGGTCGCGGATCTGCCGCCGAACCACCACCTCGGCCTCCGCGAGCTGCCGGCGTGTGTTCACGCCGAGCCCTTCATTCGGATCATCGAGGGTGACAGCCGCGACACGTCGTCCACCTTCCACTGCCGCCTGGACGATGTCCGTCAGGTAAAACTCGCCTTGGGCATTGGTGGGTTGCAACCCCTCAAGCGCAGAAAACAAAAAATCGCCCTCGACCACATAGGTGCCGACATTGATCTCACGAATGGCTTTGACCGCCGCATCGGCGTCCCGATCTTCGACGATGCGCGAGACGGCGTCGCCCGATGAAGATCGCACGACCCGGCCATAGCCGCTGGGATCCTCCAGCACGGTGGTAAGGATAGTCACCGCGGCCTCCTGCCGTCGATGCACTTCGAGCAGTTCACGAAGCGTCGCTTCGCGCAACAACGGAGTATCGCCGTTGAGAATGATGAACTGTGCGGGCATCGATCGTCCGGACTCCATGAAGACAGGTCTCGTCTGGAGCACCGCATGGCCCGTTCCCAAGAGCTCCCGCTGTTCGGCGATCGAGACAGCCACGTGTCCGTTGGAGCCGCCCGTCGCCTCCTTGACCACTTGACTGACCTGATCGGCCTGGTGTCCGACGACGACTGCAACCTGATGACCGGCGATCCGCAGCGCAAGTTCGAGGGAGTACAGCACCATTGGCCGTCCTGCGACCGGATGGAGAACTTTGGCATGTTTGGACTGCATCCGTTTGCCCAAGCCGGCCGCCATGATCACCGCAGCGACTCCTGCCACGGGACGGTCCCCGCGGTTCTGCGGCGATGGCTTGATTGCCGGTTCTTGAGCGGGCGAGCGGCTCATCCGATCGGTACTCCCGCTTCCGGTTGCTTGATGGATCGGCCCAGCCTGGCCTCCGGATCGGAGTTTCCGAGGGATGGCGAAGGCGAATAAAGTCCGCCGGACACAATCAACTTCATCGCTTCTTCCACCGTGATGTTGATCGCGGTGACTTCGCGTTCCGGAACGAGCAGAAAATACCCCGACGTTGGATTCGGCGACGTCGGCACGTACACATGTACGAGCGGCTCCTGGGCCAGATCCTGCATGTCCCCTTTGGTCACTCCCGTCACGAAGGCAAAGCAGTAATGCCCGTTTTTGGGAAATTGGATGAGGACCACCCGATGGTAGGACCCGCGCTCGGAAAACGACAGAATGTCCATCATCGATTTCAAGGTGGAATAGATCCCTCTCACTAATGGCACGCGGTTGAGCCAACCTTCCCAGAGTCTCACAATTTGTCTGCCGATGAAATTGGCCGCAAAAAGGCCGGTCGCAAACACCAGGATGATCAGCGTCACAATGCCCAACCCCGGCACGTAATGGTCGGGAACCAGTTGGGCCAGGAGATCCCCGAGGATGCCATCGACGGTGAGGAAAAGTGTCTTCAAAATCAGGAAGGTGCCCCAAATGGGGGTTATGACGAGCAGGCCCGTCAGAAAGTAGCGTTTTAACGAGGCTTTCAACATAAATGGCACCTGACCGCGGCAGCTGTTCATCATACAGAGGTTGAGGGGGCGCTCGCAAGGGTTTTATTGCTATTTTCAATAACTTGGACTACCATCCCGCGCGTTTTACCCCTACTCTGGAGCGCAATGAACCCAATGAAAAAACGGGGGCGTCGCATCGGGCTGTTTGTCACCTTTGAAGGGCCCGAAGGAAGCGGAAAAAGTACGCAAATACACTACCTCGATGCCGCACTTCGCAAAGCCGGGTATTCTGTGACCGCGACCCGTGAGCCGGGTGGGACCAAGGTTGCCGAAGCGATCAGAAGAACGCTGCTCTCATCTGCCGACGAGAAGATCACGCCCGAGACCGAAGCGCTTCTCGTGCTGGCAGCCCGTAACCAGCATGTGGCTCACTTGATTCAACCCGCGCTTGATCGAGGCTCGATTGTGCTCTGTGATCGCTTCGCGGATTCGACCTTCGCCTACCAGGGGTTCGGACGCGGACTTCCACTGTCGTGGCTGCAGATCGTCAACCGCGCGGCCACCGGCGGAGTGGCACCTCATCTGACGTTGCTCCTGGATCTTCCTCCATCGATAGGGTTGAAGAGACGAGGGCGCGCGCGCGGTATTCCTAACCGCCTAGATCGAGAATCCATGAGATTTCATCTGCGCGTCCGGCAGGGATTTCTGACGCTCGCGTCACGCGCACCGCAGCGTATTAAAGTCATCGATGCCGCGCGGCCGATCGAAGTCGTTCGAGCGGAGATTGAGGCTCTTGTGTTAGGGTGGTTGCGCACCAAGGAGCGCCGGGCCGGCGCCGGATGACATGCCGTTTCACACGATCATCGCTCACCGTTCAACCATTGAATCACTCCAGAAAGCGGCGGCCAGAAAACGGCTCGCCCATGCGTACCTGTTTCATGGCGAGCAGTCCATCGGCAAGCGAACGACGGCACTTTGTTTTGCACAGGCGCTGCTCTGCGAACGCAGCTCATCCGAGGCCGACCTGGACTCATGCGGCGGCTGCCGTTCCTGTCATCAAATCGAAGGCCGTACCCATCCCGACTATTTCGTCATCGAGCCCGACCCCGAACTTGCGACGCCCCAGATCAAGATTGAGCAGATCAGAGAAATCGAGCAGCACACCATATATCGGCCTCTGATCGGCGACCGTAAAATCTGCATCATCGACGACGCTGACCGGTTGACGATCGGTGCCGCCAACGCGCTGCTGAAAACGCTCGAAGAACCGCCAGATCACAGCCTGTTTCTCCTCGTGAGCAGCCGGCCGGCTTCCCTTCCTTCGACCATCAGATCACGCTGCCAGGCCCTCCGTTTCGCGACGCCGGCCCGCACGGATGTCGAAGCCGCCCTGATTCTCAAGCGCGAGATGCCCCCCGATGACGCCCGATTCCTCGCCACCATCACCGAAGGCCGCTTGGGAGAAGCGTTGTCGACCGACCTTGAGACTGCCCGGTCGCAGCAACGCGAGGTGATCAACCTCGTCAGTCCGAGCTTCTTGCGGTCGGTGACCAGCGTTCTGACGGCTGCGGAGTCCCTGGCCAAAGCCGACCGTGCCGCAGAGGTCCTGTCCTGGGTTGCCCGCTGGATCAGGGATCTCATCATCGTTCAGGTCGGAGGCGAGCGGGAGCAATTACTTCATGTCGACCACCTGCCGGCGCTGGAACGCGATGCCCGGCACGCACAAACGGATGCGCTCCTCGAACTGCTAGGCGACATCGAGGAGACGCAGCGTCAGGCGACGAGACATCTCAATCTTCATATGGCGCTTGAAAACATTCTGCTGCGGCTACGTGACGCGCTTGCCGCATCCACTCCTCAGCCGGCCTAAACTTTTATGCGCGATCACCGAACGTTCTATATCACCACCCCGATTTATTACGTCAACGACGTCCCCCATATCGGTCATGCCTATACCACGATTGCGGCAGACGTGCTCGCGCGCTATTGGCGGCTCCGTGGACACGATGTCTTTTTTTTGACGGGACTCGACGAACATGGGCAGAAAGTCCAACAGGCCGCGGCTAAGGCGGGAGTCGAGCCACAAGCCTACTGCGACAAACTGGCTCCTCAATTCGAAACACTGTGGAAACGTCTGAATATAAGTAATGATGCCTTTATCAGAACAACCGAACCTAAGCATAAGAGCATCGTTCAACGATATCTTCAGCAGCTGTTCGATAAAGATTTGATCTATAAGGATTCATACACAGGGTGGTACTGCACGTTCGACGAACGGTTCTGGACGGAAAAGGATGTGACTGATGGCCTATGCCCTGACTGCAAACGCCCTGTGGAGCGGTTGAGCGAGCACAATTACTTTTTTAAGATGGGTCAATATCAGGATCGCCTGATCGACCACATCAATACCCATCAGAATTTTGTCCGCCCTGAATCTCGTCGCAACGAAGTGTTGGGATTTCTGCAGACAAAGAAGCTAGGCGATCTATCGATTTCGCGTCCCAAGTCCAGACTCTCCTGGGGTATCGAGCTTCCGTTCGACAAGGATTATGTGACCTATGTCTGGTTCGATGCCCTCGTGAATTATCTGTCGGCTTTGGAGTACAAGCTAGATCAACCATCGGTCGACCAATACTGGCCAGCCTCAGTTCACCTTGTCGGGAAAGATATTCTCACGACCCACGCGGTTTATTGGTCAACCATGCTTATGGCCTTGAACCTTCCATTGCCCGACACAATTTTTGCGCACGGGTGGTGGACGGTCGACGGTGAAAAGATGTCCAAAAGCCGCGGCAACGTCGTCGATCCGAATGACATGGCAACTAAATATGGCGTCTACGCGTTCAGGTATTTTCTTCTTCGGGAAGTGCCGTTTGGGCAGGATGGAGACTTTTCTGAAGCGGCCTTGGTAGGTCGTATACACAGTGACCTGGCCAACGG
>JBKPSD010000201.1:0-17470 GCA_046734935.1 Nitrospirota bacterium | reverse complement strand
GATTGATGGAGCTGCTCTTGAAAGCCGGCCGCGACGATGAGGCCCGGGTGGCCATCGAGCAGTTTGAACTCCCCTTCCCGGCCGATCGTCATGAGGCCGGCGGGCCGACCTTTGGCCAGCTTGGGGTCCTGAAGGGCATGAAGTCGCGCCTGTAGGAAACCCCGTCGTTGAAAGATATCGGCCTAGCCCCTGTTCGAGTACCTTCCTACTTCGTGGCTTGGCGTGCGGTCTTGCTTGGCGTCTCGACGGGTTTCGGCAGGGACCGTCACGAATAATGTGGGCTAGTAATTCGATTCGATGCTCGACGGTGTTTTGTTGAGCACCGTGGCTGCCGCGCGGGACAGTGCCGCGTCATGCCGATGATCGAGCGAGTAAATGCGGAATTGGACCAGCCGCGTCGGAAGCAGATCGAGGAACTCTTCGAGCGGCTCGGTGGACACCGTTCGCGTGCCGGGGTCATAGACAAAAAGCGGGATGCCGCGCTGATCCTTGGGGTCCGGCCGCGGGTCGAGCGGCGCCATGTCCACTCTGAACTCCACCGATTGAAGGGCGCGCGGCATTTCCTTCCGGATCTGCTTTTCGAAGTGGTGATGACTGGGAAAGTCCATTCCGCGCTCTTGGCCCTTCTCCTTCAAGACGGTGCTGTAGGCCATCTTCCATTTCACGTCACGGCCGAGAATCCTGGCCCACTCTTCGCCGAGACGCCGCTCGCCGGCGTGGCGCGACGATTTCCAGCCGCGTACTGCCTCGAGCAGAGACCAATCCGTGAACGTCAAATATTCGTCCATCCGTTTCCGCGGGTCGTGCGGAAAGAGGAGCTTCATCGTTTCGCCGAAAATGGCCCGCAGATGAATGTCGATGGCGCGGGTCGTCCGGTGAAAGTATACGTTGGAATACAAGTACATCCTCGTATTGAGGAACATCTGCAGCGCCGGAAGGCCTGTCTTGTGGATGGTATAGCCCTTGTCGGTCACGATGGTGTAATGAATCAGCCGCGTCAGATCGACCGGCCCGACGGCGACCCCGCACATGTATGAGTCTCGCAGCACGTAATCCAAATTATCGGCCGTATAGCTGCCGGAAATTACCGGCTGCAGCATGTTGAGCCAGCGCGGCAGGCGTGAGTTATCCTTGCCTTTTTCCTTCAAAATCACATGCGCGATCTGGTCCGGGTTGAGTTCCTCCCCCTTCGCAAAGGCGCCGGATGGGCTGCGTCGGATTTTCCTGATGACAGGGCCGAGATGGTCGCGAATGATGAGCTGTCCCAGCTTCTCGTGGCTCGTGTCCAACGCGTGGAGGTGGTTGTCATCAAAGAAATGGCAGAACGGTCCGTGGCCGATGTCGTGGACCAGGGCGGTCACGCGCAGAAATTCTTCAACGAAATTGGCGGAAGGGACGTCCGGCGCCGCCTTCACGAGGAACGGATAGAGATGGCGCGCGAACCGGCCGGCAACATGCATGGTGCCGATCGAGTGCACAAAGCGGGTGTGTTCAGCGGATGGGTAAACCCACCGGGCGCTTTGGAGTTGATAGATTTGGCGGAGTCGCTGGACCCACGGACTGTCGATCAGGTCTTTTTCCGTCCGCTCATAGGTCTCCGCCTGGCTGGTCGGGACGGTAAAAGACACGTATTTGTGGATCGGATCAGCGATGAGGGCCGATCCCTCATACGGAGCATTAGATGGGCGACTGGGCTCGTGCCGTGGCATGGCGCGGCAGCATCTTAGCCTAGCGGATTGGGAGGCGGCAATGGCTCCGCACGCCGGGCCGCATTCTGTCGGTGCTTCGTAATCAGGTACAGCGCCAGCGGATACGAGAGGATTGCGGCGATCAGGCTCAGAACGACGCCTCCGACTGCAAACGGCACCGCATAGGGCATGACCTGCTCGTAGATCGCCCGAAAACCCAACTCGCTCCAGTCGAACGACGGACTTTCCGAGCGGCCGAGAAGGACGGCGCCGGTCCAATAGGTCCCTCCAAGAATCGGCACAATGGTCCAGGGATTATTGATCAAGGCGCCGGCGAGCAAGGCGATGAAATTCAGTTTGAATGCCCAGGTGCAGAGACCCACCAGGGCCATGTGGAACCCGTAGAAAGGGCAAAAGGCGATGGCGCTGCCGATGGCAAAGGCCAGAGCCGTACGGTGCGGCGATTCTTGAAGGTGAAGGACCTGCCTGAGCAGCGCGCGTAAGGAGGCCATGCGGGCTATGGGCTGCGCCGGAAATGTTCGTAGCTGCTGACGGGCAGAGGACGCCGTCGTCCGTCGGGCAGCGTCATGCGAAGCCCCTCCTTCGCCGCCGTCGTCCTTCCTACTCGGGTCACCCGGAAACCGCGGCGTGCTGAGGCCCGCTGAAAGGACGCTCGATGCCGGGCAGGGACGGTAAAGAGCAGCTCATAGTCCTCTCCCCCGGCAAGCGCGAGGGCGACCGGGTCCTGCTTCACGGACAAGGCATACCGACGACAGGCCGACGAAATCGGGAGCGCTGAAAGTTCGATGACGGCACCGACGCGGCTTTGCGCGCACACATGCCCGAGATCTCCGGACAGGCCATCCGAAAGATCGATGGCGGAGGTCGCCCAGCCGCTCGTCGCCAGCCAGAGTCCTTCGCGGATGCGCGCCGTCGGGCGCAGATGTCGGCCTACCAAATATCGTCTCTGGCCGGCGTTGAGAGATCGTGCCTGGCCCTTGCCCCGTTGCACCAATCCGAGGCCCGCCCGCGAATCGCCCAGCGTCCCCGTGACATAGAGATCGTCACCGGCCTTGGCGCCGCTTCGCAGAAGAATCCGTCCGGCATTGGCGGATCCCATCAGCGTGATGCCGACGAACCAGCCGCCCGTCGAGGCGGACGTGTCGCCTCCGATCAGTCTGACCCGATGCGGACGGCAGGCGGCCATCATGCCGGAGTACAGCTGCTCCACTTGTCGCATGGTCCCCTCCCGAGGAATCGCGAGGGAGACGAGCAGAAATTCCGGAGCGCCGCCCATGGCCGCAATGTCGCTGAGGTTGGCGGCGGCAGCCCGAAATCCAATGTCGGCAAAAGCCGCGGTCGTGCGGTCGAAATGGATTCCTTCCGCGAGGAGGTCGGTCGTCAGCAAGCACCGGTCAGCGCGCCCCGGCGCGATGACGGCGGCATCGTCGCCCATGCCCAGGACGATCCGGCCATCGGTTTCACCGTAACGTTGCTTCAGAGCCCGGATCAGCTCGAATTCTCGGAGACTGGAGCCGGCCTTAGGCCGGGCCGATGATGCCATGCTAACGGCGGTGGGAGCCTTGCGGAGGCACAGCCGATCGTGCGTTGGCGGTCTGTTCGGCGCGTCTCGATCTCTCGACGCGGGGCGCCGGTTTGGGCGATTCGGGGGCCTGCGGCTGGCCCGCCTTCTTCTTGACCGGCGTTCGGCGCCGTAGCGCCACCTTCATGACGTCGTCCATCGTATCGGCAAAGATGAGCTGAATGCCCTTGAGAATGTGCTTGGGAATCTCGTCCAGGTCCTTTTTGTTCCGCTTTGGCAGAATGACCGATGTCAGTCTCGCCCGCTTCGCGGCGAGGATTTTCTCCTTCAACCCGCCGATCGGCAGCACCCGTCCTCGCAGCGTGATTTCCCCCGTCATGGCGAGATCCCGTCGCGCCGGAACTTGGGCGAGCGCCGAGGCGATCGCCGTGGCCATGGTGATGCCGGCTGAGGGACCGTCTTTTGGAATCGCGCCGGCGGGGACATGGATGTGCAGGTCTTGCTTGGTGAACATGTCGGGGTTGATGCCGAGGGTTTTTTCACGCGAGCGGACGTAGCTCAAGGCGGCTTGGGCGGATTCTTTCATGACGTCGCCGAGATGGCCGGTGAGGGTCAGCGCGCCCTTGCCCTTCATGACGGTGGCCTCAATATAGAGCACGTCGCCGCCGGATTCAGTCCAGGCGAGCCCTGTCGCGACGCCGATTTCATCCTTTTCAAGCTCCGATTCCGGCACGAACTTCGGGACGCCCAGATACTTGTGCAGGTTTCCGGCGTTCACCGGAAACCCAAGGCCCTTGCCCTCGGCCACTTTCTTGGCCACCTTGCGCATGACGTTGGCGATTTCCCGCTCGAGGTTCCGCACGCCTGCTTCCCTGGTGTAATGCATGATGATCTGGCGGATCGCGGCCTCGGCGATTTTCACATGTTTTTCCGTGATGCCGTGCTCGTTCAGTTGGCGCGGAATAAGGTAGCGCTGGGCGATGCCGAGTTTTTCCTCTTCGGTATAGCCGGGAATCTCGATGATTTCCATGCGGTCGCGAAGGGCGGGAAGAATCGGGTCGATCAGGTTTGCCGTGGTGATGAACATCACCTCGGAAAGGTCGAACGGGACGCCCAGATAATGATCGGTGAACGTATTGTTCTGCTCGGGGTCGAGCACCTCGAGCAGGGCTGCCGACGGGTCGCCGCGAAAGTCCATGCCGACCTTGTCGATCTCGTCCAGCATGAAGACCGGGTTGTTGGTTCCCGCCTGTTTCATACCCTGGATCATGCGGCCCGGCAGGGCGCCGACGTACGTTCGGCGGTGGCCGCGGATTTCGGCTTCATCACGGACCCCGCCCAGGCTGATGCGGACGAATTCACGGCCGAGGGCGCGAGCGATCGACTTTCCGAGCGAGGTTTTGCCGACGCCGGGCGGCCCCACAAAGCAGAGAATCGGACCCTTCATCTTTTCTTTCAGCTTCCTGACGGCGAGGTATTCGAGGATACGTTCTTTGACCTTCTCGAGATCGTAATGATCCTCGTTGAGGACCTTATGGGCGGCTCTCAGATCCAGGTTGTCCTTCGATTTTTTGGACCAGGGCAGCTCCACCATCCATTCGAGATACGTACGGACGGTTGCGGACTCCGCCGTGTCCGGATGCATTTTTTCCAGCCGTTTCAGCTGTTTTTCCGTTTCCTTGAGCACTTTCTCGGGCATCTTGGCGTCTTTCACGCGTTTGCGGAATTCCGCCACTTCTTCAGCCCGTTCGTCCAGCTCGCCCAGCTCCTTTTGAATCGCCTTGAGCTGCTCGCGCAGAAAGTATTCCCGTTGCGTCTTGTCCATCTCGCCCTTGGCCTGGGCCTGGATTTTCTGCTGCATCGAGAGGACTTCGATCTCCTTCGCCAGGATTTCGCTGATCTGGCGCAGGCGCTTGAGCGGCTCCGTGATCTCCAGCACCGACTGAGTCACTTCAACTTTGAGACCCAGATTGGAGGCGATCATGTCGGCGAGGCGGCCGGGGTCTTCAAGATTTTCAATGACGACCATCACGTCGGGGATCAGGACCTTGCCGAGGCTGACGATCCGTTCGATCTGCTCCTTGACGGTACGCATGACGGCTTCGCTCTCGAGTGTGGAGGCCGCCGCCTTCGTCTCGGTGATCTTGTCGATGCGCACGGAGTAGTACGGATCGGTCTGGATATAGCCGGAGATTTTGGCCTTGGAGAGGCCTTGCACGAGAATCTTGATCCGCTCGTCCGGCAGCTTCAGCATCCGCATGATGATGCCGACGGTGCCGATCGTGTGGATGTCGTCAGGAGTGGGGTTCTCGACGTCCAGCGCCTTTTGCGTCGCGAGGAAGATCATCCGGTTGCCGGCGAGCGCCGCCTCGATGGCCTTAATGGACATCTCACGGCCGACGAACAGCGGCAGCACCATGTACGGGAACACCACGATATCGCGTACCGGCAGGAGAGGCAGCTGGTCGGGAATTTCGACGTTTTGAGGGGGCGTCAGGTCTTGTTCGATCGATTCGCTCATCGACGTCTCACGGCTTCCGATGAATCGTTCTTCGACACAGAACGGATGCGATGGCTAGGCTCTGCTGGTGCGGCGATGTTCTCCGGCCGACTCCGTACGGCTGCGAAGGTAGTCGGCGAAGTCTGCGCCCAATGACGGGTTTTTCAGCGCAAATTCAACTGTCGCGATGAGGAATCCCAGCTTGTCGCCGGCATCGTAGCGGTTGCCTTTCACTTCCAGCGCATACATCGGGGAGTGCTTCGCCAGCTCCCTCAGCGCGTCTGTGAGTTGGATTTCCCCGTTCTTCCCGGGCTTTGTCTTTCGTAATATCGGAAAGATCTCGGGAGGCAGCACGTAACGGCCGATGACAGCCAAATTCGACGGAGCATCGGAGGGCGACGGCTTCTCGACGAGATCTGCCACCTTATAGAGACCGTCCGACAACTTCTCGGGCGAGATGATGCCGTAACGATTGACTTCCTGGTGGGGCACTTCCTGAATCCCGAGGACCGCACCATGACGTTTTTTATAGGTGTGCACCAGTTGAGCCAGACCTGGCACGGACGCATCGATGATTTCATCGCCAAGCATGACCGCAAAGGGTTCGTCGCCGATCAGATGCTGCGCGCACAGTACGGCGTGTCCGAGGCCCAGGGCTTCCGACTGCCGTACGTAACAGAAATTGGCCAGATTGGATATGTGCCGGATTTGACTGAGCAGCTGGCCCTTCCCGTTGCCCTTGAGGTTTTCCTCCAATTCGACGGACCGATCAAAGTGATCTTCGATAGCGCGTTTGCCACGGCCGGTGATAACGATGATGTCTTCGATACCGGACGCCACCGCTTCTTCGACGGCGTATTGAATGAGCGGCTTGTCCACCAACGGAAGCATTTCTTTGGGAGACGCCTTCGTGGCAGGAAGAAATCGCGTGCCGAGGCCGGCGGCGGGAAGAATCGCTTTGCGAACCTCGGTTCTCGACATAGCGCGATACTATGTGATGGGGTAGGTGATGTCAAGGAATCGCCCTTCTCGCCGACGCCCTCCGTTGCCGCCGCGTTTCGAGCCAGATCCGCTTTACATTAAAGCACTTGCTCAATATAATCCGGGAGTTTTTTACACGAGTTCGTGGCTGATGCTCCCACGCTGCATGCGTAAGCATCTCACGTCAGTCGACCTTCATTGCCGCTGTCATCTATGGTCCCCGGCCGGGCTCAGCTGCGGGGCTCGACAAAAGATATTGTCTTCCCTAATTGAGGCCTTTGGATGGGGTTGTCATACTCTGTGGTCCGCCCGGGAGCCTGCTACGAGTGACGGAGGTGTTTTCCGTACAGCGCCCCCGCTGGTTGCTGGTAATGCTGGTGCTGGTCTTCATCGTGGCCGTTCCTGTGCGTGAGGCGACAGCGCAGTCACCGACGGCCAAGGTCGCCTCCATCGATATCCGCGGCAACAAGAAGATCGAGCTTCCCGCGATTCAAGGACGGTTGACCTTGAAGCCCGGCGATCCATATACGCCCGAAAACGTCCGCGGCCAGATCAAGGTCCTGTATGAAACGGGCTATTTCGAAGACGTGCAGGTCGAGACAGAATCGGCGCCCGACGGGATCGCCCTGACGTTCATCGTTCAGGAAAAGCCGTTCATCACGGAAATCGTGTTCGACGGCAATGAAGAGCTGAGCGACGACAAGCTCAAGGAAAAAATTACGATCAAGAGCCAAGCGTTCCTGGACCAGCAGCAGGCCAAGGAGAGCGCGGAAAAAATCCGGCTTGCCTATCAGGAGGATGGCTATTTCAGCGCCCAGGTCATTCCCATCGTGCAGACGCTGGACGAAGACCGGAAGCGGCTGACCTTTTTCATCAAGGAAGGCGACAAGGCCAAAGTCAAAACCGTCAATTTCGAGGGGATGCGAGCGGCCACCAAAAGCGAGGTCTTCAAGGTGGCGGCGACGCGCGAGTGGGTGCCGTGGTACGGCTTGTTCACCCAGCTCAAGCTGCCGTCGTTTCTGTCCGATGCCGGCGTCCTGAAGCGCGAGGAAATGAACAACGACGTCGAGCGGATCAGGGAGGTCCTGCTCAACAAGGGCTATCTCAACGCCCAGGTCGGTTTGCCGTCGGTCGAGCTCAGTGAAGACAAGAAATGGTTCATCGTGACCTATGCGGTGAACGAAGGAGAGCCGTTTACAGTCGCCGAGGTCGGGTTTCGCGGCAACACGGTGTTTGAGGAGCCGGAACTGCGCGACAAAATGAAGATCAAGGCGGGCGAGATCTTTCAGCGCCAGAAAATCCGGGATGAAATCACCCGTCTAACCGATCTGTACGGCAGCAAAGGGTATGCGTTTGCGGACGTGGTGCCCAACGTGAACCCGAATCCGGAGGAGCGCACCGCCACCATCATCCTCAACATCAAAGAAGGCGAGATGATGCGCATCCGGCAGATCAACATCAACGGCAACGACAAGACGAAAGACAACGTCATCCGCCGCGAGTTGCGCGTCGACGAGCAAGACGTCATCGATACGCCGTCCCTCAAGCGGAGTTTTCAGCGCCTCAACAACTTGAACTTTTTCGAGACCGTGGAAATCCTGCCTCAGCAGGTTGAGCCTGACAAGGTGGACCTTAACGTCCGGGTGAAGGAGAAGCCGACCGGACAGTTCAGCATCGGCGGCGGATTCAGCACATTAGACAAGTTGGTGGCCATCGCCGACATCACCGAGGGCAATCTCGGCGGCAACGGGTGGATGGGCCGCATCCGCGGCCAGTTGGGTCAGCAGCGGACCCTCGGGCTGATCACGTTCAGGAACCCGTACTTGAATGATTCGTTGACCTCCATGCAGATTGACGTCTACCGGAGCATGACGAACTACATCACGTACTTCGAAAAGAAATCCGGCGCCAGCCTCACATTCGGACGATGGCTGTCCGAATACGTGAGCGGGAGCATCAGCCTCGTGGCAGAGGAATTGAACTTTAGCGATCCGACAGCCGATGCTCCGGAGCTCATTCTCAGGCAGTTGGGGAGCCAAACGACGACGGGTTTCAGGACGTCCCTCGCACGCGACACCCGCGACTATTTCCTCGATCCACGCAGCGGCCTGCGGACGAGCGTGGGGTTCGATCTCGGGACGCCGTACCTAGGCGGGTCGAACAATTTCTATAAATATTATCTGGACGCGATCAAATACACGCCGCTCCCCTTCGATACGAGGCTTGCGATCCGCGGCCGCTTCGGCGTGGCGGAGGGTTTGAATGGCAAGGATATCCCGCTGACGGAGCGGTTCTTCGTCGGCGGCATCAACACCATGCGCGGATTCGTCTTCGGCCGGGCGGGACCGGTGACACCCAGCGGATCGTTGATCGGCGCGGCCAAGGAATTGATCTTCAACAACGACTTTATCTTCACGATTTCTTCCGAGGCCAAATTGAACGGCGTCATCTTCTTCGATTGGGGCAAAGGCTTCGACGACAACGAGCCGGTCTCTTTCGGCGCGTTGCGGAAGGCGGCAGGTCTCGAAGGGCGCTGGATTTCGCCGTTCGGGCCCCTCCGCGCGGCCTACGGGATCAATCTCGACCCCCGCGAAGGAGAACGGAAAGGCGTGTTCGAATTCACCATCGGATCATTGTTCTAGGATGGCGGCGATGCAAACCACACGGGCCGGTCGAAACATCTTGGTGTTCGCATTGGCGGCGTTGATGGCCGCCGCCGGAGGCTGCGCCGGCGGGCCGAAAATCGAAGGCAAAATCGGGCTCATGGATCCGGCCCGGGTCCTCAATGATTCCAGCGCCGGCAAGAAAGCCAAGGATTCTCTGACGGCGTTTTCGAAAAATCGTCAGGCATTGATCGAGATGGAAGAAAAGGAGCTGCGCCGCATGGAGGAGGATTTCATCAAGCAGGCCAGCGTCCTCAGTCCGGCCGCTAAAAGCGAGCGTGAACAGGTGTTCAGGCGCCGCATGGCGGAGTACCAGCAAAAGGCGGCAGAGCTCAACCGCGAAGTGCAGGAAAAACAGAAGGACGTCCTCGAAGCGTTCCGTGATAAAGTGGAGGCCGTCGTCGCCAAGGTCGCGAAACGCAACGGATTGCAAGTCGTCATCGACAAAGGCAAAGGGGGCCCCGCCATCTACGGCGCCGAGGAGCTGGATATCACCACGCAAGTCATCGAAGAATTCAACAAAGAGTACCCGTGAGCTTTCACGAGGCAGTGAATTTGACCGGGTGGAAGAGGAGGCGATCCATGAGGCAGTATATTTGTGTCTGTTTGGCGCTGCTAGGCCCGCTTGCGCTCATGCCGGCGACCGCGCGAGGCGCGGACCCAGTGAAGGTGGGCGTGATGGACCAGCAGCTCGTCATCGAGCGGTCCAAGGCTGGAAAACGGGCGCTCGACGAGCTCAAGGCCTATCAGGCCACCCGGCAAAAGATCATCAATTCCGACGATCAGGAATTGAAGGAGATGGAGGCGACGATTCAGGACGGAAAACTCAGTGAAAGCGCCAAGCAGGAAAAGCAGAACCAGTTTCAGTCGAAGGTCGAAGCGTATCAACGCCGTCTGGCCGATTTCAATCGGGAGATCCAGCAGAAACAGCGGGAGATGGTGGCTGAATACGTCAAGAAAGTTCAAGATGCGGCCCAGGTCGTTGCACAACGCGAGGGGTATGTCGCCATCATCGATCGGGGGAACGAGCAGCTGCTCCGGATCGTCATCTATTCTCAGCAGGGATTGGATGTGACGGATCAAGTAGTGAAGGAATTCGACAAGCAAAACAAATAAGCATGCTGAACATGGCTGTCAGAAGGGGAGTCGACAATGGCCGTGATGGAACAAGCCGAGATCCAGGCGCTTCTGCCGCATCGCTATCCGTTCCTGCTCGTTGATCGGGTGCTGGAGCTCGAGCCCGACAGGCGCATCGTCGGCATCAAGAACGTGACCGTCAACGAGCCGTTCTTTCAGGGACACTTTCCTGGACGGCCGGTCATGCCGGGAGTGCTGATCCTCGAGGCGATGGCGCAGGTGGGCGGCCTTCTCGCGTTCAAGTCCTTGGGCCCCGCGACGAAGCCGGTGGTGTATCTGACCGGGGTGGACGGAGCCAAATTTCGCAAGCCTGTCGTGCCTGGCGACCGCCTGCGTTTCGAAATCGACGTGCTGAAAAAACGTACGCCCTTCTGGAAGATGGCCGGCAAGGCGTATGTCGAAACAGAACTGGTGTGCGAAGCGGAAGTCACTGCGATGGTGACCGAAGAGAAAGCGTGACGCATCTCACGAATCACTGGAGGTCTACGTGCAGATTCATGCCAATGCCATCGTCCACCCGAACGCGAAGTTAGCCGACGACGTCGTCGTCGGACCGTTTTGCGTGGTGGGAGAGCACGTGACGCTCGGCAAAGGGACGCGCCTGCTGTCGCACGTGACGGTGGAGGGATGGACCGAGATCGGTGAGCGGTGTGAACTCCATCCCTTCGTGTCGATCGGCGGCCCGCCGCAGCATCTCGGGTACAAGGGGGAGCCCACGAAAGTCATAGTGGGAAATGACAACGTCTTCCGCGAATACGTCACCGTCAACCGGGCGACCGTCGAGGGAGGCGGGGTGACGTCCATTGGAAATAAGAATTTTCTGATGGCCTACTGCCATGTGGCGCACGATTGCCGGCTGGGTAATTTTCTGATCATGGCCAACGCGGCCAGCCTGGCGGGGCACATCACGATCGGCGACCACGCGATCATCGGCGGCCTCTCCGGCATCCATCAATGGGTCCGGATTGGAGCCTACGCGATGGTGGGCGGCTGCTGCGCCCTCGGGCAGGACCTTCCGCCGTTCATGCGGGCCGCGGGCGGGTATCGGGCCAGAATGTACGGACTCAATTCCGTCGGGTTGCGACGCCACGGCTTCTCGCCTGACCGCGTAGCCGTCCTCAAGCGGGCGTACGACATCCTGTTCCGGTCGGGGCATCGCATGGCGGAGGCCGCACGGCTGGCGAAGGCCGAGTTCGGCGATCAGCCGGACGTGATGGCTGTCCTGGCATTTCTCGAGGGAACCAAACGCGGGATTTGTCATTCGATCAGCAAGGATGATGAAGACGAGGAATAAGCGTCGATGACGCAGGCGCCTGAAGTCACGAGCGGCGAACGGCTGGGTCTCATCGCCGGCAACGGCCGCTTTCCGATCATCTTCGCGGATAACGCTCGCAAGCTCGGCTACCATGTATCCGCAGTGGCGCATGAGGGAGAAACCGATCCCGAACTGGCCAATCATGTGGACCGCATCCATTGGATCAAGATCGGCCAACTCAACAAACTCATCAGCGCCTTCAAGAGCGACGAGGTGCATCAGGCGGTCATGCTGGGCGGCATCAAAAAGACGCATGTCTTCACGACCGTGCGCCCGGATTTCCGTGCACTCGCACTGGCCGCCCGGCTCGCGCTGTGGAAGGACGACGACATTCTGCGGGAGATCGCAAAGGAGCTTGAAAAGGAAGGCATCACGATCTGCGAATCCACGTTCGGCCTCGAAGGCATTCTCGCCGACGAGGGTCCGCTGACGGCCCGCGTACCGAGCGGCAAGGAATGGGAGGACATCCGGTACGGATGGGACGTCGCTCACGACATCGGGCGGCTCGACATCGGTCAGTGTGTTATCGTGAAAGACCGCGTCGTTGTAGCCGTCGAAGCGGTCGAAGGCACTGACGAAGCGATCAAACGCGGCGGCCAGCTCGCGAAGGACGGAGCCGTCGTGGTCAAACGGTGCAAGCCGCAACAAGACTTGCGGTTCGATCTGCCGGCCGTCGGTCCGCGCACGATCGAGATCATGGCGTCCGTGAACGCGTCGGTGCTGGCGGTCGAGGCCGGCCGAACGATCATCCTAGACCGGGACCTGACGCTGAAAAAGGCGCAGTCGGCCGGCATCGCGGTGGTCGGGATCCTCAAACCGCCTCCCCTGAGCGGAGGATCATAAGCGCGTGACACCATTGCGGGCAGGGGTGATTGGTGTCGGACATCTCGGCCAGCATCACACCCGGCTCTACGCGTCACTTCCCGGTTCACGGCTGATCGGCGTCTTCGACCAATCGCGGGAGCGGGCGCGGCTGATTGCCGAGCGGCACCACGTCGCAGCGTTCGGCTCGATCGACGAACTCTTGCCGCAGGTCGATGTCGTCAGTGTGGCGGTGCCGACGTCGGTTCATTACCCGGTGGCAAAAGCCTGTTTGCAAGCCGGGAAGCACGTCTTGGTCGAAAAGCCCATCGCGGTCACCTCCGACGAAGCGCATGAACTTGTGCAGCTGGCCGGCCAACGCCGTTGCCGGCTGCAGGTCGGGCATAGCGAGCGGTTCAATCCGATCATGCAGGTCATGCGGCCGCACATCGGCCGGCCGGTCTTCGTCGAGTGCCACCGGTTGAGCAGTTTCAGCGATCGCGGCACCGATGTGGACGTGATTCTCGATCTCATGATCCATGACATCGATATGGTGCTTTCCTTCAACCCGGGATCGGTCGAGGATGTGCAGGCTGCTGGCGTGCCGGTGCTGTCGTCCACCATCGATATCGCCAATGCGCGCATTCAGTTCGCAAGCGGATGCGTGGCCAATCTGACCGCGAGCCGCGTCTCGACGAATAAGATGCGCCGGCTCCGGTTGTTTCAAAGGGACAACTATCTCTCGATCGATTTTCATACCAGGCAAGGCATGATCTGCCGCCGGGAAGCCGGGACCGGAGTGCGGCCTTCGATCGTCATCGAGCAGCTCAGGGGCGGCGAAGAGGAGCCGCTGAAGCTGCAGATCGAGTCGTTTCTCGCTGCGGTCTCGGCGGGACACCGGCCGGTCGTTGCCGGGGAAGACGGCGCGGCCGCTTTGGACCTCGCCCGTCGCGTGTTGGAGGCCATCGAGCGGTTCGTCCGTCGGAATCAGGAAAGTCCGGCCGTGCGGACGCTATTTTAAGCCTGGTCCGTCCATGCCACGAATTTTGATCATCACCGGTGAAGCGTCGGGAGATCTCCACGGAGCCCATTTGGCCAAAGCCATCGCCGCCCGTGATCCAGGCGCGCAACTGATCGGCATCGGGGGTCCGGGCATGAAGGCGGCCGGCGTGGCCATGATTCCCGGGATTCCGCAGCTGGATTTGGTCGGGCTGATCGGGCTGTCCGCCGTCCGCGCAATCATCCAACGGGTGCTCGCGGTCCGGCGCGTGCTGAAAGCCGAGCCATGGGATCTCGTCGTCTTCGTTGATAACCCGGGAATGAATATGCGTTTGGCGCGCATGGCCAAGGCTGCAGGACGCCGGGTCCTCTATTACATCGCACCGCAGATATGGGCGTGGCGACCGGGACGCATGAAGTGGATTCAAGAACGAGTCGACCACATCGTGGTGATACTCCCGTTTGAGCCGGATCTCTACAGACGTGCCGGCGTCCGCTGCACCTTCGTCGGTCATCCCTTGCTCGACTCGGTAGCGCCTGAATACAATCGTCACGCGCTCCGCCGTCAATTTAACTTGGAGGAGTCGGTTCCAGTGATCGGACTGTTTCCCGGAAGCCGAGTGGCCGAAGTCAAGATGCTCCTCCCTGTCCTGCTTCAAACAGCGGCAGAGCTCGTGAAGCGAGATCCGAAGACGCAGTTTATCCTGGCGCAGGCCTCGTCAATTGACGATACACTGCTCCACGACTTAATGCGGGAGAGCCCGGTCCCGGTTTTGGTAGTCAAAGATCAAGCAAGCGAGGCGATGGCGGTGTCGAATCTGTTGCTGGTCGCGTCAGGAACGGCGACACTGCAGGCCGCTGTTGTCGGCACACCCATGATCCTGCTGTACAAGACTACGCTGTCCACCTACTGGGTCGCCCGTATGTGGATCCGTGTCAAGTGGATCGGCTTAGTCAATCTCGTTGCGGGCCGGACGGTCGTACCCGAATTGATTCAAGATGAGGCGACGGTCGAACGCCTAACCAAGGAAGCTTGCCGCCTGCTGAATGATCGACAAGCGTATGATGAAATGAAAAACGGGTTGCGCCAGGTTCGTGAGTCGCTGGGCGCGCCCGGCGCGTCCGATCGGGCTGCGGAGGTGGTGCTCGCGGAATGTCAAGCCTAGACCGCTTCATACGGATGATCCGATACCTCAGGCCCTACCGGTTCCGGTTGGGAGCGGCCTTCGTGTGCTCTGCGCTGGTGGCGGCCTTCTCCGGCGCCTATGCCTATCTGGTCAAACCGGTCCTGGACGAAATCTTCATCAACAAGAACGAGACGCTGTTGTTCGTGCTGCCGGTGGCCCTGTTTGTGGTCGCGGTCCTCAAAAGCGCGTTCAGCTACGGCCAGAACTATCTGATGAATTACGTGGGCAATCACATCGTCACCGACATCCGCCAGGAACTGTTCGGAAGAATGGTGCGGTTGCCGGTTTCGTACCATGATTCCAACACGTCGGGACGGTTGGTGTCCCGCGTCATCAACGACGTCACCCTGATGGCCAATGCCATTGCCGGCGTGCTCAAGGATATCTTTCAACAGGGCCTGACCTTCCTCGCCATGTTGGGAGTGATCTTCTATCAAAATTGGAAGCTCGGCAGCCTGTCCATGATCGTCATTCCGCTTGCGGCCGTCACCATGGTACGGATGGGAAAACGGCTCCGCGCGCTGGGCAAAAGCGGCCAGGAGCAGATGGGTGACATGGCGTCGACGCTGCAGGAAACCCTCTCCGGCATTCGCATGGTTAAAGCGTACGGACGCGAAGCGGCCGAAGCGGAACGGTTCAAAGACAGCAACAAGGCCTTCCTCACCACCACCATGAAGGCCATTCAGGTGTCCTCCCTGGGATCCTCGCACATCGAGGTGATCGGCGTGGTCGGCGTCGCGGTGATCATTTGGTACGGCGGGTCGCTCGTCATCAGCGGGGACATGACGCCCGGCGCGTTTTTCTCATTTTTGGCGGCGATGTTCATGGTCTTTACGCCGCTCCGCCGGCTGTCCGGCTCGAACAACACGATTCAACAGGCGCTTGCGGCGGCCGAGCGTGTCTTCGGTGTGATCGATCTCGAGACGGAACAGGAAACCGATCGCGGGCAGCTTTTAATGCCGCCGGTGACGCGGTCCGTCGTCTATCAGGACGTCACGTTTCTGTATGAAGGTCAGACGCTCCCGGCTTTGTCCGACGTGGATCTTGTGATTTCCGCCGGCCAAATGGTGGCGGTGGTGGGCAGCAGCGGAAGCGGAAAGACGACGCTGGCGAATCTGCTTCCTCGTTTCTACCACCCGACGGCGGGGACAGTGCTGATCGACGGCGTTGATATCCAATCGTTCACGCTGGCGTCGCTGCGCGCGCAGATCGGCATCGTATCCCAGGAGGTGGTGCTGTTCGACGACACGGTCTTCAACAACATCGCCTTCGGACGGCAGCATGCGGCTGAAGCCGACGTCGTGCAGGCGGCAAAGCTGGCCTACGCGCACGACTTCATCGAGCGCCTGCCTCAGGGTTATTCGACCATGGTGGGCGAAAAGGGCATTAAGCTCTCCGGTGGAGAACGGCAGCGGCTGGCGATCGCCCGGGCCATTCTTCGCGACCCTCCGTTGCTGATTCTGGACGAGGCGACGTCCGCACTGGATACTGAATCCGAGCGCGTGGTTCAACTGGCCTTGACCAATCTCATGGCGCATCGAACCACACTGGTCATCGCGCACCGGCTGTCCACCGTGCAGCGGGCGGACCGGATCGTCGTGCTGGACCGCGGCACCATCGTCGAAACGGGCACGCACGACGAACTGCTGCTCCGCGGCGGTCACTACAAGCGGCTCCATGCGCTTCAGTTCCAGGATCTTCCGAATGGCTAGCCACTGGTTGAAACGCGTCGAACGCTGGTTCAAGCTCGCGGTGCTTCCGCCGGCCGGCGCGGCGGTCATCCGCGCCCTGGGGCGTTCCATGCGGATTGAAACGCGCGGACATGAACACGTGGACCGGCTGTATCGGGAGGGCAAACGCGTGATCATCGCCTTCTGGCATGCCCGCCAGCTGATGATGCCCCTGACCTACCGGGGGACGCTCGCCCACATTCTCATCAGTCAGCATCAGGACGGCGAGATCATCGCGCGCATCGTCGAGCGGTTCGGTCTGCGGGCGGTTCGCGGGTCCAGCACCAGAGGAGGCGTCTCAGCGTTGCGCGAGTTGATCCGGCTCGGCCGCTCCGGCGTAGATCTCGTCGTGACTCCGGACGGACCGAAAGGGCCGCCGCAGGTCGCCAAAATCGGCGTGATCCAGCTGGCCCGGGCGTCCGGGCTGCCGATTATTCCGCTGGCGTTCGGCTGCTCAAAAAAAAACTCTTCGCGAGTTGGGATCGCTTTGTGGTCCCGTATCCCTGGTCGCAGGGTCTCTTCCTCTGGGGGCCGCCCTTGTGGGTCCCGTCGGAGGGCGATGCGTCTGAATTGGAAGCCAAACGTGTTGAACTGGAAGTCCTGTTGAATCAGCTGACCGCCGAGGCCGATGAGACGGTCGGCCGGCGTTGAACGGTCGTCCCGTGGGTCCCTTCCAATGTTGAATGTGGTCTACAATGGCCTGCTGCTGCTGCTCTCACCGCTGATTCTCGTGCTGCTGGCGGCGAAGCCGCGCTGCCGGCGGGGATTGGCCGAACGGTTGGGGTTGAGCGGTCCCCGCATCCGCCCCGATCAGCGGCCGCTGATCTGGATGCACGCGGTATCGTTCGGCGAGGTCGTGGCCATCGCACCGCTCGTTCGCGAGCTGCATCGCCGGCATCCCGACCACCGCTTCGCGGTGTCCACGG
>JBKPSD010000200.1:0-30744 GCA_046734935.1 Nitrospirota bacterium | reverse complement strand
GCACGAGGCTGTTCAGCATCGTCGCGGCCGGCGGCAGCACGGGCGCCATGGTCGGACCGTTGGCGACGAGCGCACTGACCTATCTGGTGCCGATTCCCGCGCTGATGCTCGTTTCAGCCGCTCTGCTCGCCGCCTGTTGGCTGTGCATCCGGGCCCTCGACCGCTGGTCGAAGCAGCAGCCGGGATCGGTGGTCGATCGCCCGGGAGAGGCAATAGGGGGCAGCATGTGGGCCGGCATGCGTCTGACCCTGTCGTCGCCCTATTTGTTGGGCATCTCCGGATATTTGTTTTTCCTGACCACTACCGCAACCTTCCTGTATTTGGAGCAGACCAGACTCATCGCGGATCAAGTCGCTTCCCCCGAGGGGCGCACGAGGCTTTTCGCCATGATGGATCTTGCCGTCAACGTCATGACGTTTTTGACGCAGTTCTTCATGACCGCCCCCATGATCAGCCGGTTCGGGTTCGCGTCCGCGTTGATGCTGCTGCCCGCCGCGAGCATGATCGGCTTTACAGTGATCGGCCTCGCGCCGGTCCTGCTGACCTTCATCCTGTTTACGATCGTGCGGCGCGTCGCCGAGTACGCCATCGCGAAGCCGGCGCGGGAAGTGCTCTTTACGGTCGTCGGGCGGGAAGAGAAGTACAAGGCAAAAAATTTCATCGACACGGCGGTCTCGCGGGGCGGCGACGCCGCGACCGGATGGATCGTCAGCGGCGTGAAAGCGATTGGGATCAGCGCCCCTCAGATGGCCTGGGCCTTGGTGCCCATCGCCTGCCTGTGGGCGTGGCTCGGGGCGCTACTAGCCAGACAAGAAGAGCGCAAACGATTGGGTTCCTCGCGGCAGTTTACGGCTTGAAAAATGTCGTGTTATAGTCCGACATCGCTAAAAGAGGATTAAAAATGCCTGAAGTACCGGTTAAGCTCTATCTCGATAAAGTCTTGAAAAATTGCCGGAATAGCGTCTCGAAAGTCGGCTTGCTGTCCGGTCCGATCAAGGACCGAGCCTTGCACGCCATGGCCGAGCGGCTCGTCCGTGACGAAGAGGCGATTCTCAGCGCCAATGAGAAAGACGTCGATGCGCTGGGGAAATCTTTCGGAACGGAGCTGAACAAAGACCGGTTGAAAGCCGCAGTCGCCCGCGTGCGCATGGGGGCGGAGGACGTCAAGGAGATGGCCGAAGGGCTCAGGATCATTGCCGACCGGCCCGATCCCGTCGGAATGGTCACGAGTCGATGGGAACGACCGGATGGCCTCGTCGTATCGCGCGTGCGCGTGCCCATCGGCGTCATCGGAATTATCTCCGAATTGAAGCCGCTGGTCACGGTCGAATCGATCGCCCTCTGCCTCAAGTCGGGCAACGTGTGCGTGTTCCGCGGTTCGCCGGAATGGGCCCAGACCCATGAGGTCATTGGAAGAGGTCTGCGGGAGGCGGCGCAGGAGAGCGGCATTCCCGAGGGCGCTTGGGCGCTGATCGACCGCCCGGAGAAAGAGGCGGCGATCGAATTGATTCGATCGGGCAGGGCGCTCGACGCGATCATTCCACGGGGCGGATCGGGATTACGCAAGGCCGTCGTCGATGGCGCCAGGATGCCGGTCCTCTGTCACGACGGCGGACTCACGCATCTCTACGTCGACGCGGAGGTCGACTTGCCGCTCGTGCAGAACGTGGTCATCAATTCGAAAGTCCAGCTGCCGGCGGCGACGAATGCGCTGGATACGCTGCTCGTGCAACAGGGTGTGGCCAGGCATTTTTTGGCCGCCTTGATCAACCGGCTGCTGGTCGAGTTCAAAGTTGACGTGCGCGGCTGTCCCAAGACGCTGGCGCTCATGGGCCAGATGCCCATCAGCGGCCACACGTCCATCATTCCCGCGACCGAGGAGGACTGGAACCGGCAATTCCAGACGCCGACGCTCGCCGTGAAAATGGTCGTCGGTATGGACGAAGCTCTCGAGCACATCGCCGAGCACGGGCCCTGCATGACCGCCGCAATCGCCACGTCGAATTATTCCTCGGCGCTGCGGTTCAGCCGCGAAGTGGACGCGGCCGCCGTGGTCGTCAACGCCTCCACGCGGCTCCATGACGCGGAAGGATTCGGATTCGGCAGCGACATCGGATTGAGCAGCGCCCGGCTCCATGCGAGGGGCCCGATCGGCCTGGAGCAGCTGACGTGCGAAAAATATGTCGTGTTCGGGAACGGACAACTGCGGTTGCCGCATCCGGTGCCTGAGACGTATTTTGATGCCATCATGCTCAAACGGCCGTAGGCGCCGCTGAAGGCGCTCGTGTTTTCACCCGCCCGGCCCCAGCGCGCCGGGACGCGCTTTTCACCGAGCCTCGTCCTCAGTCGCTGAATCACTACAACGTGCCGGACAGCTCGCACGAGCGGGGCGATGCTTCCACTCCTGCTGCAAGCCACGGCGCAGTTTACGGGAGATAGGATCGAATGGGCGAATTCTGGAACGATCTCGAAGCGCATCTCGCTGATTGGGGATTGCGGCATTTCACCAGCGATGAGGCGTATTTTGACTGGCAGCGCCGGATGCTGTCACCCGAGGAGGTCGCGGCGTTGCATGCTGGCGTCGAGAAAAAGCGACAAGGCACGATCGAAGATGAAACCGCTTTCTACGATCTCTCTGCATCCCCACGGATTCTGCCGGTCCTTTATAGCCAGCGCGTTGAGTACTTCCGTGCCGTCGGGCCGCTGGTTGCCGCTCACTTGGCCGGCGCCGCCACGATTCTCGACGTCGGCTGTGGCCCGGGAATTCTGACGACCTATTATGCCCGCCGCTATCCTCGTGCCCGGGTGACCGGGATCGACCGCTCGCCTGTTTGCATTGCCGAAGCACAGCGGAAAACCGAGGCGCTGCAGTTGGAGAACCTCCGCTTCGAGTGTTCCGACCTGGCCGCGGCGCCTCGCGACGAGACCTTTGACCGCATTGTCGCCACTCACGCGTTGGTGCAATCCGAGCAGGACCCGGGGCTTCCGAGCCGGAACTGGAGCACCTTCGAACGGGAGAAGGATCCGCTTGCACAGTCTGCGTTTGAACGCCGGACGGGATTGGGATCTCGTCTCGACCGGATCGTGGGTGCGGCAGCGCCGAAGGGCCGGATCATCATCTTTGAAAAAACAAGACAGCCGGCGCGCCGCATTCCGGTCCAACGTGCGTTCGCTGCGCGCGGGCTGCACCTCACGGAGCCGCCGAAACCCGTGCGCTATGCGGTCGTCGAGGAGATTACAGACGACGGTCCGCTGTTCGTGCTGGCCCGCGAAGCCGCCGGCGGCATCTCCTGGAGCGAGCTGCCAGAACCTGACGAAGGGCGTCCGTTCGACCGGGGAGAGCTGCAGCCAGGATCCACAGCGGCCGACGTTCCACTCTACGAGAATCATTGGCCGTCCGCCGAGCAGGCATGGCAGCAGCTTCGCGACAAAACGGTGGTCCGTGAAGACACCACGGAGGAATCCGACGGGCGGCAGCTGCACGTCGAGCTGGGGAACGCGGAAGGGCTGCGCTATCTTTATTGCGCCAATACGTTCGATCAGCGGCAGCTCGTCATCGTCGAGCCCGCCCGAGCGGAGCTGCTGCATACGTACTATCAGGAAATCATCCAAGGCAGCGCGTAACCGTTGGAACAGACGATGCCAACGTCCATTGAAGCTATCCTCATTATATTTTCCGCGCTCACGATTCTCAGTATTCTCACGATCAAATTGTCCGTCCGTTTCGGGATTCCGTCGCTGGTGCTCTTCCTCGTCATCGGCATGCTGGCGGGCTCGGACGGCCCCGGCGGGCTCTATTTCGACAATCCCGCGCTTGTGCAATCGCTCGGGGTGATTGCTCTCGTCTTCATCCTGTTTTCCGGCGGACTGGACACCGAATGGGAGGGTGTGCGGCCCGTCATTTGGAGTGGGCTGTCGCTGTCTACGATCGGCGTACTTCTCACGGCCGTTTCCGTGGGATGGTTCGTTTCCGTCGTGCAAGGCTTGTCCTTCCTCGAAGGACTTCTGCTGGGAGCCATCGTGTCTTCGACCGATGCCGCCGCAGTGTTCATGGTCCTCCGAGCAAGAAGTGCGAGGATTCCTAAGAAGCTGGCTAATCTGCTGGAATTGGAATCCGGCAGCAACGATCCGATGGGAGTGGTGCTGACGCTCGCGATTATCCAACTGCTGACCAATCCAGGGACTTCGTTCGGCGAGCTGCTCGGGTTTTTTGCGGTTCAAATGACGGTCGGCGCTGCCCTCGGGGTGGCCATGGGCGAACTGATTCGATGGACGCTTAATACACTCAAGCTTGAACTCACGGGCATTTATCCCGTGCTGACAGTCGCATTCGCGCTGCTCACTTACGGGGTGACGGCTGAGTTGAAAGGAAGCGGCTTTCTCGCCGTCTATCTGGCAGGACTATTCTTGAGGCGACGGCCGGTGGTCCACAGGCGAAGCCTCGTACAGTTTCACGATGGGCTGGCCTGGTTGATGCAGATTGCCATGTTCCTAATCCTCGGCCTGCAAGTCTTTCCTGGACGGTTGCTGCCCATCGCGGGGATTGGGTTGCTGGTGGCGCTCTTTTTGATTTTCATCGCGCGTCCGCTCAGCGTACACATTTCGCTCGTGTCCTCGAACTTGTCGTTTCGCGAGCAAATGCTCGTCGCATGGGTGGGTCTGCGCGGCGCAGTCCCGATCGTCCTCGCGACGTTTCCGGTCTTGGCCGGCATTCAACAGGCCGATACGATCTTCCACTTGGTGTTTTTCATCGCACTCACGTCGGTGCTTGTGCAAGGACCGCCGATTCCTTGGATCGCGCGCAGGCTTCAGCTCGATCGGTCATCAACGGGCACAGGTTGACCGCCTCACGACGGCTCCGCCGGTTTTCCGAGGTGCTTGAAGAACGGCGCAATCGTATCGATGGGGATCGGAAAAATCGTCGTGGAGTTCTTTTCAGCGGCGATCTCGACGAGCGTCTGCAGATAGCGAAGCTGCAGCGCGGCCGGGTTCTGGCTGATGACATTTGCGGCATCAGCCAGCCGTTGCGAGGCTTCGAATTCCCCCTCGGCATGGATCACCTTCGCCCGCCGTTCCCGTTCCGCCTCCGCCTGCCGCGCGATCGCCCGCTGCATTTCCTGCGGAAGATCCACATTCTTCACTTCAACGGCCGTCACTTTCACGCCCCAGGGTTCGGTCTGTTGATCGATGATCCGCTGGAGTTCGGCGTTGATCTGCTCGCGCTTCGACAGCAGGTCGTCCAGCTGGCTCTGTCCGAGCACGCTGCGCAGTGTCGTCTGCGACATCATCGATGTGGCATAGAGGTAGTCTTCGACCTGGATGATGGCCCGTTCCTGATCAACCACGCGAAAGTAAATCACGGCGTTGACCTTGACCGTGACGTTATCCCGCGTGATCACGTCCTGCGGAGGCACGTCCATGGCGACCGTGCGCAGGCTCACGCGCACAAGCTTGTCGACGAACGGAATGATGATGACGACGCCGGGTCCGTTGCCGCCGACGAGGCCGCGGGCAAGCCGCCCCCACCGAAAGATGACCGCGCGCTCGTATTCGCGAAGGACATTGAAGCCCATCAAGATGATCACCAGTGCCAGGAACAGGAGCGCAAACGGGCTCGCGAGATTCATGCTCGGACCTCTTTCTTTTTCACAAACGGTTTGACGCGCAGCCGCAACCCATGCACGGCGATGACCTCAACTTCGTCGCCGGCCGACACGGGCTGTTCGCTGACCGCTTCCCAGAGCTCCCCTCTGACGGCCAGTTGGCCGTCCGGTGCAAGCGCCGTCCTGGCGATGCCGACAAGGCCGATCATCTCCTCCCGTCCCGTGGCCGGCCGCCGGCGCAACGCACGGATGCCGGTGCCGATGACCAGCAACGTCAAGACCGACGCGAGCGTGACGACGGGCAGAATCACCGCCCACGAGATCTGAAAAAACTCCGCATCGCTCTTGATGAGCATGACCGACCCGATCAGCATCGAGAGTACGCCGCCGATCGCCAGCAGGCCGTAGCTCGTGACGCTGGCTTCCAGGACAAAAAAGACGATGCCCAGCAGAAACAGCAGCATGCCGGCATAATTGACGGGAAGGGATTGGAATGCGTAGAAGGCGAGAATGAGGCTGATCGCTCCCACGATGCCAGGAAGAATCGCTCCGGGGCTGTAGAGTTCGGCGATGACGCCGATGGTGCCTATGGTCATCAGTAAATATGCGATGTTGGGATCGCTGATGGTTTTCAGCCATTCGAGCCTAAGGCCCATCGGAAACTCCCGCAAGCCGGCGCCTGCGGTTTTCAACACGGTCGGGCCTGAGGCCAGATTAATGCGCCGGCCGTCCACGTGCTTGAGCAGCGCAGGCAGATCGTCCGCGACAAGGTCGATCACATTCAGCTTCAACGCTTCTCGCTCCGTGATGGAGACGCTTTTGCGCACGGCATCTTCCGCCCAGACCGCGTTTCGTCCCCGCTGCTGGGCGAGAGATTTGATGTACGCGACGGAATCGTTCTCCACCTTCTCCTTCATGGTCTTGTCCATCTCACCGCCACCCATGTTGACCGGATGAGCGGCGCCGATGTTCGTGCCGGGGGCCATGGCTGCCACATGGGCGGCCATGGTGATGAACACGCCCGCGGATGCGGCTCGTCCGCTCGACGGCGAGACGAATACCACCACGGGCACTGTCGCGCCGGTGATGTCCTTGATGATGAGCCTCATCGAGCTGTCCAAGCCGCCCGGCGTATTGAGCGCGACGACCAACGCCCGGGCGCCACTTGCCTCGGCAGACGCCAGAGCGTCGTGCAGGTACTCGGCTGCGACCGGATTGATGACGCCGTCATAGGCGGCGACCGTCACGAATGGATCCACGGACAGGTCGGCCTGGACCGGACGCATCACGAGGAGGAGAATAGCGACGAGAAAAAGACCGGAAGCGGCGGGTAACAAGCGCGAACGTCGACCGAAGAACGCCATGAGCATCCCTCATGCCGGGGCAGGGAGGCGGGACCGGCGAAAAGGGAGCATACGGGCCGTCCGGCACGCTGTCAAGGAAGGGAGGGAAGGGCTTGCCGCGCATCCTTCAGCGGGGCTTCACCAGAGGTCTCTTCGTTCGGGACTCCGCAACGGCGCTGTCGCGGCGGGCTGCCCTTGACTGGCTGCGGAACCTGGCGGGCGGAAGGCCGAACTGCCGCTTGAAGGCACGGTTGAAGGAAGGCTCCGATTCATACCCCACCTCCGCGGCGATTTCCGCCACGCTCCGGCTCGTCGTTTTGAGGAGCTGCGCGCCGAGCTGCAATCGCCACTGGGCCAGATAGGCCATCGGACTTTCCGATAAATACCGGCGGAACCGCTCGGCCAGTACGGAGCGCGAGACCCCTATTTCTTGTCCCAGTGAAGCAATAGTCCAGGGATGGGCCGGCTTGCGGTGGAGCAACGCCAGAGCTTTCCCGATCTCGGCGTCGCGCACGCCGGCCAGCCATCCGGTTTGTTCAGGCGGCAGGAGCGAGATATACCGGCGCAGTGTCTCGACGAACAGCACTTCGGACAATTTAGCGACCACGGCTTTTCCGCCGGGACCGGAGACGTCCGCATTGTCGACGGAATAGCGAAGGGAGTTTTCCAGCCACTGTCCAGCCGGACTATTGCGGATGTTCACCGTCATCAGCGGCGGCAGGCCTCCCAGGAACACGTGGCTGAGTTGCGGTTCGCAGGCCATGTAGCCGCAGATGAACTTCGTGAGCTCTCCGCCTCCGCCCATCCGGGTCACCTTCAATCCCATCGAAAGCACGCGCTCCAATTCCCCCGAGTTGTCCATCGGAGTCACCGGCGGGCCGTTTCCGAGAATATGCGGATCGCCATGCGGGAAGATCACGATGTCGCCGGCGCAGAGCGGAACAGGCGGACCGTCGCCCTCAAGGCGCGCGTAGCCGCGGCCTTCCGTCAGCAAATGAAAGATGATGACGTGGCGTTGGCCGTCGGATACGTAAGGCGCGTACAGGCTCGAGCGGGGAGCACGAAAGCACCAGGGCGCGGAGAATTCCCCGTTGAAATACGTCGCGCCGTCGAGGCGGACGCTCTCAAGGACTTCTGACAAGACATCCATGAACGCTCGCTCGGTCCGGCCGGTCGGCTAAAGATCGCGGACGGCCTATCAAGTGCCGAGCAGCCTAACACGACCGCGTCAAGAGAACCAGACTCCCTGATAAGCAGATCCCGGAACGCCAGCCATATAGTGCTGCATGCGCGATGCGCGTCACACTCACAAAGGAGGACGATCATGACGGTCAGCACAATGCCGGGGGACATCGAACGGTTGAAGACACGGTTGAAAACAATCTGGATGGCGGGAGACTACGATCGCTTTTCACGCTATTTGGAAGCCAGCGCCCGGGAGTTTTATGAGCGGCTCCCCACGACTCCCGGCACGAAGCTTCTCGACGTCGGCTGCGGCTCGGGTCAGCTGGCTTTGATGGCCGCCAAGGACGGACTGGACGTCACCGGCGTAGATATCGCCGGCAATTTGATCGACCGCGCGCGCTCGCGCGCGAAAGCGGCAAACTTGGCCGTGCGGTTCGACGAGGCCGATGCGGAGGCCCTTCCCTTTCCCGACGGTGAATTCGACATGGTGACTAGCCTGATCGGCGCCATGTTTGCGCCACGGCCTGACCTCGTCGCCGCGGAACTCCTGCGCGTCTGTAAGCCGGGCGGTGTCATTGCGATGGCGAATTGGACACCGCAGGGGTTTGTCGGACAGATGTTCAAAGCCGTGTCGAAATTCATCGCCCCTTCCGGCATGCCTTCGCCCGTCCTTTGGGGAGATGAACCGACGGTGCGGGAACGTCTGGGCACAGGCCTGTCGGAACTTCACATGGTGAGACGCTCTTACGTGTTTTCGTATTCCTTTCCGCCGGCGGCTGTGGTGGAACTGTTCCGTCTTTACTATGGTCCCATCAATCAGGCGTTTGCGGCGCTTGATCCCGATGGGCGGAACAAGCTTCGTGAAGAACTCGAAGCGCTGTGGGTCGCCCACAATCAGGCGGATATCAGCAGCACAACGGTGTTCGCCGAATACCTGGAAGTGATCGCCATTCGAGGTTGACCGATTCATCACTGATCGAGCCTGCGAGCCACATCAACAATACAGGAGGCCGTCATGTACGACATGAAGAATCTTGAAAAGTTCGAGCTGCTGGAAGTTCATGCCCCGGAAGCGATGAAGGCGTTTCTGACCTTCGACAAGCTCGCGTGGACAGAGGGAGCAATTCCCAAGAAATACAAAGAGTTGATCGCGGTCGCTGTCGCACTCACCACTCAATGTCCGTACTGCATCGAACTCCATGTGGAGCGGGCGAGGAAACTCGATGCCACCGACCCCGAGATCGCCGAGACGGTTCTGGCCGCTGCGGCGTTGCGGGCGGGAAGTGCCGTGACGCACGGAACCCATACGATGAAATAGTGCGTTTCACGCGCTTCGCTTCAACAACTGTGCTGGTGGGGACAGCGTATCCGATTAGGTAAATCCCTAGTAGGTGGTTTTTTGGCCGGCCCGTTATCATTTTAAGAGGTGGACCGAGTGCCTATCACAATCAAACGGAGGGATGGCTATGAAGACATCGACGTTCGGCGCATTCGTGATCGCTGGCGCGTGCCTGTTTGCCGCGGGAACAGCGCCGGCTGAATCCGGATCAGGGATGACCTCGCAGGGTCTGGCTTCCGAGCCTGCCGGGATCGGTGAACGGGGGACCGGGCAGACCCAGAGCACTCTGGAACGTTCCGGCGCCCCGGCGCAGAAGGGTGGAATGACCTCGGAACCGGCCGGCATCGGAGAAAAAGGCACCGGGCAAACGCAGAGTACGATGGAACGCTCCGGACTAGGTCAGAGCGGTTCCGCTGCCAGCGGGTCGTCGATGCCCTCCGGCATCGGAGAACAAGGCACTGGCCAGACACAACAACGGTCAGGACAGGCTGATGCGGAAGGCCAGACAACTCAATCGCAGTCCCAGAGCGCGATGGATCGTCCGGAGCGCTGAGCGGCAGCTGAGGGAATACGAAGCGGGCGCCCAAACGGGCGCCTGCGTGTTTTTACCGCTTCTTCACGACCCGCTTCAGCCTTTAGCAAGGGGAATCCCTCGGTTGACACTTCCGATTGGTCAGCGTAAAGGTGAAGTGGTTCGCTGAGCCGTTCGAGCAGGAGGAGGTCTCGATGACAGATCTGAATCCGCCGGACCAGAAAGGCCCGTCAACTGGCGGGCCGGCCCTCGTCAGTCGTAATGCCCGTCTTCACTGAGCCACCGCTATCCCCTATGGGAAACTCTCTTCGTAGAAAGTAAGCGGAGCCAGCGCATGGAGCCGGATACATTGCACGGGCGACGTGATCCCGGCTGCCGCAACCTTGCACGGGTCTGGCAGACAAAACACTAATAAGAAGCTTTTGGCGTCACAAGCGCCACACACGGGCGGCCGCAGAGGGCCGCCCGTGTCGTTTCATGATGTCGGCTTGGTGATTCCGCCGGGTTGGTTGGCAATCGTTTACCCGAGACGTGCGCTTAACTGATTCCACTCGGCCACCCACCGATTGCTTTGCAATCGTTTAGCCGGTTATTCCCACGTCGTCCATTGGCCCAGGGCATAGACGATCGTTTCGTGTATAGCCAGCACCTGATTCTTGCACACGAATGCCGCAGCTCCCGCGGTTCTCATTGCGCTGTATTTGTGGGGGGAAAACTGTCCGGTCAGGCAGATGATGACGGTTTCAGGGCAGGCTTTTTTGATGCAGTGCGTGGCTTCAATCCCATCTAGATACGGCAGAGCAACGTCCATCAAGATGACGTCGGGTTTATGTTCCATAGCCATGGCGACGGCCTCTTTTCCGTCCCCCGCCTGCCCGACGATAGTGACATCCGTATATTTTTCGAGAATGTCCTGGAGGAGTTGGCGCGTCTGGCGATCATCGTCCACCAACAGAATGCGGTATTTTGGTGTGCGTTCAACCGAAGGTCGCTGAGAGGATGGCTCCGATGAGATGAATTCACTGCGCGTCCCTTGATCGCCATCGACGGAGACAAGCATTGTCGCGCTCTCCTTCATGTAAGGTGGAGCAGTGCACAGGCCTTACTTTTCGGACAGTGTCTATAGTCTATATATATGGATCGGACTGCGATCGCTGCCTAGGAAGAACCCCAAGTCGGCCGTTTTTCTTTACTTCGCACGACGGAGTCAACGCCAGGCGGCGAGATGTCTGATATCTCGCGCGAGTCGAAGGGCCTCGTCGCTCGAAGAGACCGCTCTACCCATGACTGACCCGTGTCCTTCACGTCGCGCCCTTTGCCCGGTGGCATATTTCGAGTCGGTTGCCGCTCGGATCCTCGAAGAACACCGCATAGTAACCAGGTCCTTCGTCATAGCCGGGCCCTTCGATCGAGCGAGCGCCGGCGCCTCGGGCGACCTCCGTCAAGCGATCAACTTCTGACGTGCTTTCGGCCCAAAACGCAATCCGGCAGGCATTGGCTTGGTGCAGCGTCGATTCGGTAATTCCGAAGAATTCAGATGCGCCGGCAGGGTCGGCGGTTTCGAATTGCAGCCAGCCTTCGATCGTTGCGCGGCGGGTGAATCCCAAGGCGGGTAGGATCGCCTCATAGAATGATCGCGTCTCGGCCAAGCTATGAACGCGAAGGTCAATGTGATCGAATCGTCTTCTCATCGTGCTCACTTAATCGGCAATCTCACCCAGCCGTTGTGCAGCAGCCAGTCCGTTATCCTGAGTGCAGGACGGCACCTATGAATCTTTGCAAAGCCGAGCGAACATCGGACTGCTCGCAATGAAAGTCCATGGCGGGCTCAAGAGCCGCCGCATGGACGATCGGGCCATTCTCCGATGCCGGTCGAGTGTCACGACGCCGCGTTTCGCGATGTGTCGAGTGCGCCCAACCTCTGCTGCGCGGTGATTGGAATGGCCACTCGGTGGGAACTCGATCAAAACCTGTAGCGCTAGGAGTTTCCACGACTATCGCGATGCTACCGTCCTGAGCCGCGCATCGTGAAGCATTTTCTCTTGGATCTGCTGAACCGCTTCGGTAAGCGCTCGGTTCAGCCGCGCGCCGGGGCCGACCTCGCCGGTCGGATTGAAGTTCTCATCGAATGAGGACGCTCCGCGGTACGTGCCGATCAGCTTTCCATCTCTCGTCAGGAGAAACAGCGTCAGGTCCGCTTCGCCGTTCGTCGCGTGCGTTTTCCAGTCGAGAAGATCGGCGGCGACTTTGCCGGCATAGGGCAGCGGCACCCGGGTCCAGAGCCGGGGACGGTAGTGCTCGTACAGGGCGTTGATCCGTCCTGTGAGGATTAGATCGGGCTCGCGGTCGAATGTCGTGATTTTGGAGAAGACGCCGGCCTCGCTAAAGGCGTCCAGCAGTTCATTGCGCACTTGGAGGGCCAGTTCGCGCGGCGGAACATGGTTGGCATCCGGACCCGTCAGGCCGAAATTTTCTTTTCCTGAAGCCAACGCAGGCGCCGGGTAGATGTCATGAAACTCCGCCGTTGCGTCGATAATCGGACGGACTTCTGGCAGGGTGATCTCCGGAACGAATTTCGCCTTCGTGCACCCAACGGCCGTCGCAAGCAGCAGGGTGCAGGTCAGAAGCGGTCGCATCCAAGCCGTCTTCGCCACGCTAATTGCGCTCCGGCTCGACGGTCGATCGATAGCCTTCTTCCGCGGTGTCACCAACGACATCGTTACTTAACATCTGCATGACGGCCTCCATTATTTCACTGTACCGTCAATCCCCTGCAATTACCCGCTCGGAAGTCCCCAAATAGTGAGAGAAGATTCTCCTGGTCCGTCCAGGGTGTTTGACATGTGCTGTTTTTCCCCTACAGATCGAAGGGGGGGGCAGCTAGCGAAACCTCTAGTTACCAGAAAACCGCTTTGTCGGACAATGCGTTACGTGCCTATTCCGGTGGCATATCCCGTGCAGTTACTCTGGGCAGCTAGCCTTTGCAGTTTAGCAACTGAATCACGTGAAGTGACCTTGAAAGGACGGTCGACATGAAAATCGCACAAATCGCGCCTCTCTGGGAAAGCGTTCCACCGCGGCTCTACGGCGGTACCGAACGGGTCGTGTCCTACCTGACGGAAGAACTCATTCGTCAAGGACACGAGGTGACGCTGTACGCCAGCGGCGATTCCCAGACGGCCGCACGCCTGAAACCGGCCTGTGCCCATGCGCTCCGGCTCAACACGGGCCTCGTGAATCGCGATGCGCCTCTGATTCTGATGCAGGAACAGGCCCTGGGCGCTGAAGCGGATCAATACGACATTATCCATTCTCATCTGGACTGTCTCAGTTTTCCGATGAGCCGCCGCTGTCCGACACCGGTCTTGACCACGCTGCACGGCCGGTTGGACCTGCCGGAGCTTGTGCCGATGTTCCGGGAGTATGCCGACATGCAGCTCGTGTCGATTTCCAACGCCCAACGTCAGCCGCTGCCCGATGCCAACTGGCAGGCAACGGTGTACCATGGCTTGCCCGACCTCTACATGTTTCATCCGACACCCGGTAAGTATCTGGCATATTTGGGCCGGATCTGTCCGGAAAAGCGGCCGGATCACGCGATCGAGATCGCGAAGCGTGTCGGCATCCCGCTACGGATTGCAGCCAAAGTGGATCCGGTTGATCGCGAATATTTCGAAACGCAAATCGAGCCGCTGCTGAATCACCCGCTGATCGAATATGTCGGGGAGATCAATGACGCAGAAAAATGCGATTTCCTCGGCAACGCCGCCGCGGTGCTATGCACCTACGACTGGCCGGAGCCGTTCGGCATCGTATTGATCGAGGCGTTGGCTTGCGGCACCCCTGTATTTGCGTACCGCCGCGGTTCGATCCCCGAGATCATCGACGACGGCGTGACCGGATTCATCTGCGATAGCATGGCCGAAATGATCGCAAAGCTCGATCAGTTGCCTTCGATCAACCGGCGCCACTGCCGCGATGCGTACCAAAACCGGTTCACAGTCGAACGTATGGTTAAGGACTACCTCGCCGTCTATGAGCGGATGGCGACGGTTCCGGCCCGCGTCCATGCACTGGCGCAAAGCCGGTCGTTACGGGTCGTCGGCCGTAAGAGGCTCACGGTGAGCGAAATGGTGACCCCTCACGGCACGGCTTAAAGGGCTTCATTAGAGGGGGTACCCGGCACCATCCGCCGGGTACCCGCCGTCCCGGTCGGTCCTCGTCGGTGCCTAGGGGCGGTATTCCATCCTTCCGTAGGATAGCGCCGTCTTCTGCCTTCTCGTACCATAGCTGCATGCCCACTGGTATTCCGGGTGCATGCACGCTCTTCGCCGCTGCCGGCCTGACGATCACATTCTCGATCGCGACCGGTTGCCGGCCCCCGACGCCGACTCCAATTGCGGCCGATCCAGCATCGTTTGAGTTCATGGGCCCTGATCTTCCCGTACCTCAGCACGTCCGGCGGCTGGCGATCTGGTATCCGAGAACTGGAGAACAGGACGTCGCCTATGCGTACAGCCGGCTTGAGGAGGCGACTTTTCAACTCAAGCGTCAGCGAGGGTGGATCAAAATTGTCGACCGGCGCAATGTGGAGCAGCTCTCCGAGGAACAACGGTTTCAGCTTTCTGGACGCGTGAGCGACGACAGCGCCGTTGGGGTGGGGAAATGGCTCGGCGCTGACACCATGGTGGTCTTCCGCATTGATGGCCCGGGATGGAGGGAACGGTTGTTGGCGCGTATGTATGGGAAAATGCCCCCCGTCGTCGTCTCGAGCAAGGTGATCTCGCTGGAGAGTGGTGAAGTGTTTTATCACGATGTCGTGAGCGCGACTCCCGTACCAATCTCCGGCGAATGGAGCGATTACAGCAGCGATCAGGAACTTCGTCCCGCCGTGCATGCGGCCCTCGACCAAGCGCTCTCAAGCGCGATCCTCCATCTCCGCCGCTCATTTCGCTGACAGGGCGGCGCTCGCCGTTCCGAATCACACAAGCTATCCGATGGTTCACTGTCGCGTGTGGAAACTATCGGTCTGAGGCAAGCTCGGGCTGGCGGCCGGCACGCATGTTGGCGGGAATGGCGACATCCATTTGTACCGGCGGGGGTGAATGCCGCTGCCTCATTATGCCGAGGAACGTCGATTTGTCGATCGACAGATTGAGCCGCTCGTTAAACCGCTTTTCTTCGCCGATTGTCGACGAGATCCGGCCGTTGTAATCATGCCCCGGATACACGATCGTATCGTCCGGGAGTGCAAACAGCTTCGTGCGAACGGAATCGAACAGCTGCTCAGGGGATCCGTCTTGGAGATCTGTCCTTCCGTTGCCCCGAATGAACAGGGTATCGCCGGTAAATACGGCACCCGCTAAGGCGTAACTCGTGCATCCAGCCGTATGGCCGGGCGTCGCGAGCGCCCTCAGCGCCGTCTCGCCGATGCGTAGGTCCCTTCCGTCCGTGAGAAAGACGTCGGCTCCCGTGACCGTCCCATGAACAGCGCCGCCATAGACGATGCGGGCACCGGTCCGTTCTTTGAGGAGCGACGCCCCGGTGATGTGGTCGGCGTGAATGTGCGTCTCAATGGCGTAGACGAGCGTCAGATTGAGCTCGGTAACAATGCCCAAATCCCGTTCGACATTCTCGATGATCGCATCGATAATCGCCGCCTTGCCCGAATGCCGGTCCGCGACGATGTACGAGCGGCTTTCCGCGCGGTCATCGACATTTTGGATGCCGTTCACGTCCAAGAGAACCGCGATGGTGTACGTCATGTGGATGGCGTCGTGATGCTTCAGCGCGCGTTCCTGGCGCCCAGGCGGGGCGTATTGTAGCGGAGTGATGGAAAGGGATCTATGCCTGGAGACAAAAACAGCCGCAGGGCGGCGGAGGAGGTCAGCGGCGGATGGCGTGCATCACGTCTTTGACCGGTGTCTTTGTCGCGTGGCTCACGCCGGCGAAATCGCCACGCATCAGCTTGAGCGCGTATCGTTCTTCATCGATTTCCCGCTGAGTCCTCACGCCGAGCCGGCGGAAGAGGTTTACCGGCGGACACCAACCCTGGACGGCGTGCTGAAGCAGGAATGTCGCCACCGCGGTAGGCAGAAAATACCAGCGACGGCTTATCAGGCGCCCGAGCGCGAGGCCGATGAGTGAAACGGCGGCGGCATTCGCTTCAAGCGTCCGCTCGATGTCCCATTCTCGGTCGAGGTCCTGCAGCCGCATGTCGATGAGCCGGCGGTCTGCGGCATAGGAGCCGACGTTCATGTCGGTATGCCGGATAATGCGCTCGTTCACGCTTTCGGTTGTATGTCGGGGCACCCGCTCGGTCGTCGGAGGAATGAGGTCCGAGAAAAACGGCGTCGACATGGACGGCCCCTGAAATGAGAGGTGTGTTCAAGACTCTCGTATTCTCTGCATGCCCGCACCTCGGTGCTTCCCCAGCGCTAAGGAAAGATATTGGTGCCGTTCGTCATGCCCGTCGATTCTTATTTATGGGTGCCGGCCGAGCGGAAGGCAAACCAGGCATAGCAGACCGCCAGCAAGAGATAGTTCGAGACAAGGATTGCGGGCGTCATCCATTGCCAGCCGTCAAATTTCCAGTTGCTTAAGGGCCAGAAGACTGGAGTCGGGAAGAAGGCAAACGAGTGCGTGGGCACATCGACCAGGACGTGCAGACCCCACGCCGCCAGTTCCCATAATGGCCGTCGACGCAGGCGCCACACGAGTAGAAATACCAGCAGGAAGACAAGGAAGCTGTGTGTGACGTTGTAGAGGTAATGCACGTATTGCGGGATGCTCGATTCCGGCGGTGTGCCCCGGCTGAAGTCGGGTGCGTCGGCCATGCCGAGCGTCACGGCCCCGTACAAAATGCCAAAGGACATTAGATCCGGTGCCAGGCCGATGACGAACGCCAGCCAAAAGCTCGGACGATTCCTGCGTCCGAAGGCTATGCCGCCCCACAGGCCGTGTGACAGAATATCCACCTATGTCTTCTCTCTTCGATGGTACAGCCGCTACGATACCAGATTATGACCGCACGCCGGAGCGTTCGAGAGACGGATTGATGCTTGGCTTGATCGTGAAGGTGGTCGTCGTCCTCTTGCTCCTGTTTGGACTGCCGCTGTTGGGCGTCGCCCTCGTCGCGCAACCGGTACAACCATATCTTGAATTTCCGCCGCAAACACGTCCGGTCCAGCATGCGCCGTTCTCATGGGGCATGTTTGTCGGTGTTGCACTGGTCATCGCGTTGGCCGTCGGGCCTGTCATTCGGCGCGTGAGTACGTCGCAGGTGACTCACCGCGCGTCACACAGTGCTCTCCGTGCTTTGCCCTGGTGGGGTTGGGCGGGCAGCCTGTTGCTCGGCGGCTCTTGGGTGGTGGCATGGAATCGCTTTCCCTGGTTCAACGCGCTTCAGCCTCATATGTTCACGCCTTTGTGGCTTGGCTACATTTTGCTGGCGAATGGCTTGACGCTGCGCCGGACGGGCCACTGCCTGATTGTCGAGCGGCCCCGCGTTTTTCTCGCCTTGTTTCCTGCAAGCGCCGTCTTTTGGTGGTGCTTCGAGTATCTCAATCGCTTCGTGCAGAACTGGTATTACGTGGGGCCTCATGCGTTGACCGCATCGGAGTATTTCTTTCAGGCGACCATTCCGTTTTCGACGGTTCTGCCCGCCGTGTTAAGTACGATGGAACTTTTGGCGTCAGTGCCCGCCCTGACGCGAGGGTTGGACCGCCTACCGCACATGCCCTCGATGGCCGAGAGGTGGGCCGGCTGGGTGGTGTTGCTGGTGGCGAGTGCCGGACTCACAGGCATCGGCATCTGGCCGGACCGGTTGTTTCCGCTTGTGTGGGTAGCGCCGCTGCTCGTGATCACCGCCGTTCAGATGCTTGCGAACGAAGATACCATCTTCGCTGTGCTCGGGAAGGGCGATGGGACCACATTGTGGCTCGCGGCGCTCGCGGCGCTAGTGTGCGGATTGTGCTGGGAGATGTGGAACTATAAGAGCCTCGTTCATTGGGAATATGCCATTCCGTCCGTCAACGCCTTCAAACTGTTCGAGATGCCGGTTCTCGGCTACGCCGGCTACCTGCCTTTCGGTCTCGAATGTCTGGCCGTCACGCTGCTCGTGTTTCCCCGTCAGTATAGGGAACTGGTGAACTCTGCCTGGCGGGTTGGCCGGGAGCCGGTGTCGCAAAAGCAGGGCAGGGAAGAGCAGCGTGGCATGCCACAGCGCGGCTACCTCAAGGCATGAGTCTTCTCGGCGAACTCGCGAACCACACGTTGCAGCGGCTCCCTTTTCCGACTTCGTCCCCCAAGGCTTGGGCGACGGTGAGCGAACCCGCGTTCGTAAGTCCCGAGATGACCGTCAGCGTCTTGCCTTTCGGCGCAAACGGTTCCTGCGTCAAATGGAAAGTGGCACAGCCGCCCCCGACGACTGCGAGGAGGATCAGCACGCCTGCTCGTAGGATGTTTATGCGACCGTACACCGCACAAGGGAGCGCGATGAACGTTGAATGATTACGAGCAACCCCTAAGCGTGAGAGGTCATGGCCCGTGGCGGGAGAGTCTGCCTGGGCCTTACTTGGATTCCGGTCGTTCCTGACACTGCAGTTCATCGCAGAGTTTTTTGACCGTCACTTTGAGCTCCTGGCCGAGATTACTGCCCAGGCGTGAGATTTCCGGCTCGATTTTTCTGCTCAACTGTTGAATCTTGTCCAACAGCTCAGGAATTGGTTTCGGCAAATCCTGAACGCGCATGGAGCCTTTTGCCGGTTGTTGCGGTTGGTTTTCCTCCGCCCAGATTGGCGAGGCGACGGCGATGATCATCATGGTTGCGATCATGAAGCGTGTCATGCAAAGGCTCCTTCAATGGGAGAGGTCGTGGAAGAAAATTAGAGTGGTCCGCCTGCCAGTGTTTCGCTCGGCAGGGTCCCCCCAGGGACCGTGCCCCCAGGAAGCGTGCCCCCGGGAAGCGTACCACCGGGAACAGTTCCGCCCGGCAGCGTGCCGCCTTTCAGCGTCCCTCCAGGGATCGTGCCGCCCGGGAGCGTTCCTCCAGGAAGCGTACCGCCTGGCAAGGTGCCACCGGGAAGAGTGCCGCCCTTGGGAGTGTTATCGAGTTCTGTGAGCGGTTTGAATTCATCGTACTGCCGGGGCTGATCCGTCCCGGGAGCCGGTGCCGCATTGTCTGCGGCTTTGCTCCAAGCGCACGGCATTGCTATCAAGAACACAACTGAGAACATGACATGTAAAAGGGCCGGATGGCGACCTGTCGACGTCATAATTTAACCTCCCCATTCATCTTACAAGCGCCACGTGAGTGTTTGCCACACGGGGAAACCCCCGAGTCAGGCCATCGAATGTTTGGCGACTTTTGAAGTGAGCGCCCAACTCCGATCGTTTCGTTCCGGTAACTATTGTGGCTTGCTCGCTCGTTCGAGCCGAGCGTTCGGCACCTGCCGAGATGACGGCAGTGTTTCATTCGTCACTCGACCGGCATCGACGTAGCAGGCCTTGTCTTTCTGGCAATTCTTCTGAATTCTCACTGGCTTGGTAAAACTATCCGGCGATGAACGAGCAGGAATGGTTCGTGCGTCAGACAGGCGGTAACGGCAGGGTCGATGGGCTGAACAAGAGAGGAGGGCATTATGGGTTCACTCAAAGGAAAAGTGGCGGTCGTGACCGGAGGATCCCGCGGAATCGGGCGAGGGATTGCCGAGCGGCTGGCGGCGGACGGCGCTGCGGTTGTCGTCAACTACACGAAAGCTGCCGGCGAGGCTGAAAAGGTTGTGGACGGCATCAAGGGCCGTGGCGGGAAGGCCATGGCCATTCACGCGGACGTGAGCAAGGTGTCGGACATTCGTCGGTTGTTTGAAGAAACGAAACATGCCTTCGGCCGGTTGGACATTTTGATCAACAACGCCGGTATTTTCTGGGCGAAACCGCTCATCGAAACAACCGAAGAGGAATATGATCGCATGTTTGCCGTCAATGCTAAGGGGCAATTCTTTGCGTTGCAGGAGGCCGCGAAGCAGATGGCGGATGGCGGTCGTATCGTGAACATCTCCACCGGCGGGACGAAGCTTGCTTTTCCAGGAATCAGCGTCTACGGCGGGAGCAAATCAGCGCTCGAATTTTTTACCAAAGTAGCGGCGAAGGAGCTGGGCGGCAGGAACATTACGGTCAACACGGTTTCTCCCGGCTACACCGAAACGGACATGCTCAGTGATCCCCAATTCCGCACGATCGGCGTACAGGCGTCCCCGCTCGGCCGGCTCGGCATGCCGGCGGACATTGCCAATGTCGTTTCCTTCGTGGTCAGCGACGAGGCCGGATGGATCACCGGCGACACGATTCAGGCGGGGGGCGGTGTCGCGATGTAACCGGCTTGCCATGGCCGCAGAAAGGAGATGCAGAAATGGCTGTCACATTGATCAATGTATTTTCTGTGCCCAAAGGCAAAGAGGCTGATTTCATGCGATGGTGGCAGGATGTGAAGACGAACATCACGGCTCAGGAGGGTTTCCTCAGTGGGAAATTCCATCGAAGTCTCAGGCCGGAGAGCCGGTACAATTTCATCAACGTTGCGATCTGGGAGAATGAGGAGCTGTATTGGCGCGCGTACGAGAAGAGCGTGACGCCGATGAAGGCCGCGCTCGAGCATTTGGACGTCGAGATGGTTCCGGCGCTCTATCAGGTGGCATCCGAATACTGACGTGGCTCTTGATCTTCCCCGATAGAGCTCTTAAGCTTTCACGTCTCGCTTCGAAGTGAGCCGCAATGTGGGCCGGTGCACAGCAAGGCGAAGATGGCGTACGACGTTCGAGTCATCCCGATTCGGGAATTCATGAAAACCGACATCACGGGTGAGTTGGACGTCGCCGAGACACGCGAAATGTTGAGCCAGATCATGACAGCCTGTAAGCGGGAAAACATCACTCGTATCTTGATCGACTGCCGGGAAGCGAGCAGCCATTCAACCGTCACCGACGTCTGGACGCTGGCACGAGATCTTGGGTCCCTTGGCGTGACCCATGAGAATCGCGTCGCGGTCTTAAACCGGCCGAAAGACGGTTTTGACCGGGCGGCGTTTCTCGAACTCTGCGCCGGCAACAGGGGTTACCACATGAGAGCGTTCCGCGAATTTGAACCGGCATTTATCTGGTTGGTGTCGGAACAATCCAGCGGGGAAGCCAGAGACACGCCAACTTGACCTGTTGAGCCGCTACTCCGTCTACAGCCACCTGCGAACTGAACTCCGATACTTCCTAAACTGTTCTCCGAACTTCACCGAGAGAGCGCGTTCCTCCGGCTCAATCTGAAAGCGGTTGAGGTATAGGACAAAAAACGGCAGGAGGGCAAAGGCGAGGAGATGTGAGAGCCACACGGCCCATCCGATCAGGGCCAAGAGCAGACCGACGTACATGGGATTTCGGCTGTATCGGTAGATGCCGGACGTGACCATCGCACTCGCCGCCTCAGGGTTGAGTGGATTGACGGTAGTCTTCGCGCGCCCAAACTCGAACACCCCTGCCAGAGCGATCCCGACGCCGAGACACCACATCGTGACTGCCACGGTCTTGCGCCAGGGCACCGCCAAGGCCATCGACGATTCAGACGTCGAGAGCAGCCACATGCATACGGCGAAGGCCACCATCACCACCGGCGGCGGAATTTTGTGGTCGAGAGTCTGCATGTTCCTCCGTATTACAGCATAAAGACAGAACCGGAGTCTCCGTGAGTTTTCAGTGTGCACTGCGGCCTTTCCGCGTTCCGGCCGGCATGCCGTTCCGATAAGCTCTCATGATGCATACTCCTTCGGCCACGCTGGGTCACCTGTCCCATGCCATCCATCGCCATTTCCTTTGGTGTCTGGTCGGCGCTTATGCCGTGGCCGCGGTTGTGCCCGCACCGGGGTTATGGATCAGAGACGTCACGGTTGGCGACATCACCGTTGGGAAGACCGACATTCATGTGTCCCTGCTGTTGATCCTTCTTGCCACTCTTATGTTCAACGCCGGGCTCGGAGTGAAGACCGCGCATCTGCGCACGTTTTTCCGGAAAGCCCCGCTGCTGGCCGCCGGACTGGCAGCCAATGTGCTGGTCCCGATCGTCTATGTCTCGGTCATTACCACCGTGGGACTTCGGTTCTGGCACAATCCGGAGGAGGCCCAACACATCCTTGTGGGATTGACCTTGGTGGCGGCCATGCCGATCGCCGGTGCGTCGACCGCCTGGACGCAGAATTCCAATGGGAATCTGGCGCTGAGCCTGGGGCTGGTGCTCTGCTCGACGTTCCTCAGTCCTCTCGTCACGCCGATGGTATTTCACGTCTTCGGCGAGATGGCCTCTCGGGAATACGAACGGGTGCTTCACGACCTGGCGCACTATGGCTCCGCGGCGTTCCTTGGGCTCTGGGTCGTCCTTCCGTCGTTGCTGGGGCTCGGTCTGCGATTCGTCGTCCCCGAGTCGCGGTTGGCGGCCGGCATGGCGTACATCAAGCTCGGGAATTCCATGATCTTATTGACCTTGAACTATTCGAATGCGTCGGTGTCGCTGCCCAAAGCGGTGGCCGAGCACGACCTTGATTTCTTAGCCGTGACGTTGGGCATCACCACCGGCCTATGCGTCGCCGCGTTTTCCGCGGCCTATTGGTTGAGCTGTCTGTTTGACACCGACGAGGCTGAACGAATATCGCTCATGTATGGATTGGGCATGAACAACAACGGCACTGGGCTCGTGCTGGCCTCCCTTGCGCTCGCTTCGTTTCCGCGGATCATGGTTCCCATCATCTTCTATAACATCGTTCAGCATCTCGTTGCCGGCGCCGTTCACCACATGATCGGCAGACAGTTGCCGGCGGCAACGACGCTCGCCAGATCTACGTAAGCGCGCGCCAGGCAGCGACGAAACTCCAAGTGTCATATCGCGTAGTTACACAGAACGTGTTCGCGGCTCTGCTACACTTTCAAGAGAAAACGGCCTCTGTTTCTCAAGGAAGGAGACGGAACATGACACCACAGATGACGCATCGGCACCGCATCACATGTCTCTGGCTGGTTGGTGGTCTGCTCGGAATCCTGCTTTCCGCTCCAATGGCCGAGGGCAAATCGTCTCAGCCGTCCGGTGTGAAGCCTGCGGGCTGCGACTATCGAGCCCATCCGATGATTACGACGGTCACGCCGGTTCAGGTCAAACCGGGGCAGAAAATCACGATCAGCGGCAGGAATTTCGGGACGAAGCATTGCTTCCACAGCGTGTCGTTTGGTGCGAAAAGTACGGACGCCTGGACATATGTGAGCACGACGACCGTCGAAGCAACGGTGCCCAACCTCCTGCCCGGCGCAATTCCGGTGACGGTCTCGACTGAGGGCGGCACGTCGCAATATCAGCTCCAGATTCAGGCCAAGTAAGCGCTCTCCATTCGTCCGAGGAGCCGGAGGCCAGGCGGTCTCCGGCTCTCTTTCTTCGACAGGCCGTCGGCCCAACCTGCTAGGATGCCCGGCCATGACCGACACGGCGGCTATCACCGCGCCCCGGCGCGCTGCAGTCCTCTTCATTCTCATCACGGTTTTGCTGGACATGCTGTCGTTCGGAATCATCATTCCGGTGCTACCGAAGCTCGTTGAAGAATTTCTTTCCGGCGACACGGCACAGGCGGCGGTGATCTATGGCTTTATGGGCACGGCCTGGGCGTTGATGCAGTTCATCTGCTCGCCCATTCAGGGCGCCCTCTCCGATCAGTACGGACGCCGGCCCGTGGTGTTGTTGTCCAATCTGGGATTGGGTCTTGATTACATCGTCATGGCGATGGCGCCAAACGTTCTCTGGCTGGTCATCGGACGGACGATTTCCGGGATGGCGTCCTCGAGCTTTAGTACGGCCGGCGCCTACATCGCCGACGTGACGCCGGTGGAGCGGCGGGCCGCGGCCTACGGAAAGATCGGTTTGGTGTTCGGTGCGGGCTTCGTGTTTGGACCGGCGTTGGGCGGATGGCTCGGGTCCGTGGACCCACGATTGCCGTTTTGGGGCGCGGCGGCGTTGAGTCTGTTGAATGCCTGTTACGGATTCTTCGTGCTTCCCGAATCGTTACCGCCGCACAGCCGGATGACCTTCCGCTGGCGTCGCGCGAATCCCGTCGGGTCCCTCGTTCTCCTCCGCTCGCATCATGAACTCTTGGGCCTCGCCGCAGTGGCGTTCCTCGGCTATCTCGCGCATGCAGTACTCCCGAGCACATCGGTGCTGTACATGGGATATCGCTACGGCTGGGGTACAGCAAGCGTTGGGCTGATGATGGCTGGTGTCGGCGTGGCAGCGATGATCGTCCAAGGCGGACTCATCCGGCCGATCACCGCGCGGCTCGGCGAACGCCGGACGCTACTGGCAGGATCGGTCAGCGGTGCGGCGGGATTTTTCATCTATGGCGTGGCGCCGGAGGGCTGGATGTTTTGCCTTGGCATTCCGATCATGGCCTTCTGGGGGCTGTCTGGGCCGGCGACGCAGGCACTGATGAGCCGGCGGGTCAGTCCAGCCGAGCAGGGCCAACTGCAAGGAGCGATCGCGAGCATCAACGGCGTGACCGGGATGATCGGTCCCGGACTCTTCACCCAAGTCTTCGCGTTCTTCATCGGTGCCGGTGCAGGATGGCATATGCCCGGGGCGCCATTTCTGTTGGCGTCACTGTTCCTGATCAGCGCCGCGGCGATTGCCTGGCGTACAACCGGCCGTGAAGTCGAGGTCGACTGATTAAAGAGGAGGCGGTGGCTGTCCCGTCATATTCTCACACGATGCTGCTGGATGACCTTGATGTCCGGCAAGCAGTTCTTTCAGAATAGCGAGAGCGGGGAACGCTGACGAAATGACAGGCCAACGACTACCAACTCTGCTTTTCATGGGGGTGCTTTTGATAGGCCCCCCCGGCGGCCTCGTGTCGCATGGCCAAGACATGCCCCCCGAGCGGGGATTGTCCATGCCTGTGCTCGATCCTCCCTCGATGGATAAACCTCCGGTTGCCGACGGGATCGTTGATCGCTATTTGTTGAATGCGCGAGGCGACATCAACGGCTTGCTGTTGCAGGACGGCTCGCAGATGCACATTACGCTCAGGGCCGCCCAAGATCTCACGAAGACCATTCAGCCGGGCGATCATGTGCGGGTGCATGGACGCCGCGTGTCCGATCTCCCCCTGATCAAACCCGACGTCATCATCAATGTCACGGATGGCAAATCCTTTACGGTGCCCTATCGGCTGGATCTGCCGATGCCTCCGAGGGAGGAACGACCGACAGTCAATGAGATGAAGGCGGCCGGCTCGATTGAAGTATTGCTGTACGATCCGTTGAAAGAGGTCGTGAACGGTGCCCTGCTGTCCGACGGTACGCAGTTCCGCCTGCCGCCGGACGTGGGTGAGCAATTTCATACGTCGCTCCACAAGCATATGGACGTCGAAGTGCGAGGATACGGCATCGCAACCCCGCACGGCACGGCGCTCGTGGCGGTCGCCATCGGCCGAAAGGGTCATCCGCTGACGCATCTTGATGCGTCGATCCAGCAGCTTCGCTGAAGGCGGTTTGAGAGTCATGCACACCATTGTGACGCGCCTGAAGGCCAACAATGTCCGCACTTCCCCTGAGGTCATTGGTGGTGCAAGTATCGAAATCGGCCGGCGAGGTCGGCGCGCTGTTGCTAGGTCCCAAGGATCCTTCATGGCTGCTTGTGCTGGCACATGGAGCAGGGGCGGGAATGCATCATCCCTTCATGGAAGGCCTCGCGAGCGCGCTCGCCGATAATGGCGTGGCCACCTTCCGCTATCAGTTCCCCTACATGGAGCAGCAGCGGAAGCGACCGGACCCTCCGGCTGTGCTGACGGCGGCGGTGCGGGCGGCGGTCACGGCGGCTGCGGAAGCGGCGCCGGGACTGCCGCTCTTTGCAGGGGGCAAGTCGTTCGGCGGGCGGATGACATCACTGACGGTTTCAGAAGATGCGGAGTTGGCCGCTCGAATCCGCGGCCTCGTATTTGTTGGCTTCCCCCTGCATCCGGCCGGTCGTCCTCATACCAAGCGCGCAGAGCATTTGACGCGAGTGCAGGCCCCGATGCTCTTTCTGCAGGGCACCCGTGACACGCTGGCCGATCTCACTTTGTTGCGGCCCCTCTGCGAGAGGCTGGCGCCGCTTGCCACATTGCACGTCGTCGATGGGGCGGATCACTCGTTTCACATGCTGAAGCGAGCCGGAAAGACGGACGCCGAAGTATTGAGTGCCCTGGCAAGGACTGTGGCATCTTGGGGGGACACTCGGATGTAGGGCGCGTCGGTCTCTCGTTCGTCCGATAACTCGCCGACTTGCAGTGGATGATTCTTTAGACAACAGGGAATGATGTCACCGGATGGCGTCGCCCGGACGATGATGCCGCATGATGGTGTGCGCAGTCCCGCCGTCATGGATTCCTCATGTCGATGCTGCCCGGAACCGAAGGAACATAGTTGGGATTGATATTTTCCCAGAGCCCGGCATTGTTGCCGCTGGCGCTCCAGCCTCGCATGTAGAGCAGCGTCAGCACCGGTTCAGCCCCCGGCCGCTGCTCCCCGGTGACACGGCCGACTACTGTCGCCCGGGCCCAGTTCCGATATTTGGGAGGGATCTGTTGTTTGGAGACTTGGACCCAGTAGGATCCGGCCTCCGGGCTCCCGAGATCGGCGGGCCTGTGCGGTCTGTAATCCTGGTCCAGCGGCCGATTTTTGAGACGCAGGAGCAGGAACTGATCCCTCTCGTATTCTTCCGTGATCGTCCCTCCCAAGATGACCACTTTCCCCACGTATGGCTGCGGGTCGGAGGTCAGCATCGTGAGCGTGACGCCCGGCTCTGCCATCCATTGATAGCGCCGGGGTAGAGGCGAGCAGCTCCATATCGTAGAAGAGAGGGCGATGGCCAATGTGAGCGTGGCCGTCCATCGGTGCGTCAAATTATATGTGCGCATAGCGGTCGGCCGTGCCTGCCTGCTTGGCGATGAAACGGCCGCATTGTACGGTGTTTGAAGCGGCGGGTCTAGGTGCTTATCGCAAATCGCGAACAGGGCCGCGCCACAGTCCCTCGGGCACTTGCTCCAAGGGAACGAGTTGATTGAACCAGCGAACGACGAACTGTCCACCGATGTCTGTGGCCTTGGGCTGCATTTGAATGACTTGGAGCAGCACCTTGAAGTGCGTTCTCGAAGCGAGGTTATCGTAACGAAACCAGTAAAAGCCGGGCTGGGTAGGCGGAGTGGTCGCGAGAGTCATCGCCGAACCTCGGAAAGACAACGTGATGAATTTTACGCCTTTTGCGCCGATGATGAAGCTGGGGATTTCCCTGATCAAGAATGCTTACGTACCGACTTCAGCAGGTGTGGCGAGCGGCAACTCACGAGCGATCTCTGCGGGCTCCGGTTCGGCATGGACGAACGGGAGGCTCAGTTGCGCGGGAGACGTTCGATGGAAATGTCTACGGCGCCAGGGACTGGCGCAATGCGGCGGCGCCGCCGACCCTGCCGATCTGGATGGGATGCGAGGCCTTCTTGGCCGGCGTAACCGCGGATGCTCGTTGTGCTTCGATGCATTGATCTGACCGAGCAGGACCTCTTCATGATCAAGGCAGATGCCGTGAGATGTCATTTCCATGTCAAAAAGGCTGATGTCGCCGATCAGCGTCTCTCTTCCCTCGTTTTCACACCAGGCGCAGATGACTTTCATACCAACCTGCTTGAGCAAAGTCGATGCCGACTGGAACTCAATCAAAATAACACAAAACCGGCGGCGAAGCTCGCAATTGGGCGATTCTTTCCGCAGCCGGTGTAGGCAAGCGACTGCACCCACCACCGGCGTGCAGCCAAGACGGCTGGATTCACCGCACCAAACTCAAAGACGCAAAAGCCATACAGTGTGGACGTCATTGAACGCAATGCCCACCGCCGGCTGCGCAACCGTTTCTCATTTTGCACCCAGCCGACCCACCGATTGCTGCGCAATCGCTTACCCGGGACGCGCCTCTGCCGAAGCAGGGTCACGGCCGAGCGGAGAGTAATCGATTCCAGGCCGCTATGGAAGTCGGTCGATTGTCTAGGGGGCTCAACGTAAATGTCCGAATCCGGCTAGTGTTCTGGCCGTGCCATCTTTTAGAGTAAGACGGCATGAGGACGCCTGTGAATGATTCGAAAGCCGTGACAAGCCATGATCCGTTGTATGAAGCGATGCGGGCAAGAGACGCGCGTTTTGACGGAAAATTTTTCGTCGCGGTGAAAACGACCGGTATCTATTGCCGTCCGATTTGTCCCGCACGCCCCAAGCGGAGGAACGTCGAGTTCTTCAGGACGGCTCAAGCGGCCGAAGAGGCCGGCTATCGGCCTTGTCTACGGTGCCGTCCCGAATCGGCCCCCGGTTCTCCTGCTTGGAACGGCACGCGAGCCACCGTCCAGCGCGCGCTCAAATTGATCGCGCAGGGAGCGCTGGCCCAGCACACCGAAGAAGCGTTCGCCGCCCGTCTTGGTGTGACGGCACGACATCTCAGACGGCTGTTTGAAGAGGCGTTCGGGTACAGTCCGAAACAACTCCATGACGTGACGAGGCTCAATATTGCCAGGAAGCTGATCGTGGAAACGCATCTCCCGATGACCGAAATCGCGTTTGCGGCTGGGTTTGGCTCGTTGCGCAGATTCAACGACGCGATAAAACAGCGGTTCCATCGTCCGCCGTCCGCCTTGCGATCGTTTCGCAAGACGGCATCGGCTGCGCCGATGGTGCGCCTGCTGCTTTCCTTTCGCCCTCCTTTCGATTGGCCTAACCTCATGGGATATTATCAACGGCATCAGATTGTCGGCGTCGAAGCGGTCGAGGGCGGCGTCTATTCCCGCGTGTTTCATCTGCGCGACTCCGGGACGACGGGGTATTTTCGGGCCCGCCTCCATCCGCGCAAGCCTGCGCTGATGCTCGAGATGATGATCTCGGACACCAGACAACTCCTGAACGTCCTGCAGCGAGTCAAGAACATGTTTGACGTGGATGCTGATCCGACCCTCGTTGCCGAGGCGTTTACGCGGTCTCCGGTGTTCAAGCGGCTTTACGCGCAATGTCCAGGAGCACGATTGGCCCGGGGGTTTGATCCGTTCGAGACCGCGATCGGCGCGATTCTCGGCCAGGTGATTTCGGTGTCTCAGGCCACCCGTTTGACGAGTCAGCTCGTCGCGACGTACGGGACAGAGATCCGGCATCCGCTTTCGGGGGAACCGGTTCGCATCTTTCCCGGCCCGCACATCCTCGCCCGATCCGACCTGCGGGCCTTGAAGATCACAGGCCGTAAACGGGCGGCGATTCGCGAATTCTCTGCCCGAGTCGCTGCCGGCGATTTGGAGATCGACCCTGCCGGTGATTTGCACGATTTTCGCGTGAGCGTCCGAGCCATCCCCGGCATTGGAGCCTGGACCGCGGAGTACATCGCGCTGAGGGCTTTCGGGGACAGCGACGCCTTTCCGGAGACCGATCTGGTGGTGCAGCGTTTCATGAAGGAGAACCCGGAAGCCGATTTCAACCTGATACGGCCGTGGCGCGGCTATCTGGCCGTGTGTCTGTGGACCCAAAATGCTCATGCGTCACATGAACGAATGAGGCTCAACCATGCTGTCGTACACGCACATGGAATCACCGGTAGGACGGCTCAAACTCGTTGCCTCCGGTCAAAAGCTGATCGCGGTGCTGTGGCCGGATGACGGGCCGCTTCGCATCAGACTCGGCGAGATGCGCGAGGGATCCGGTCATCCAGTCCTCGTCGAAACCGAACGCCAATTAGCGCAGTACTTCCGCGGCGAGCGCAGGAGGTTCGAGCTGCCGATTCACTTTCACGGTACGGCGTTTCAGCAGCGGGTCTGGCGGCAACTGCTGCGCATCCCCTATGCAGAGACTCGCAGCTACGGTCATCTTGCCGTGGCCATCGGCAATCGGTCGGCAGCGCGCGCGGTCGGTCTGGCCAACAGGAAGAATCCGTTGTCGATCATCGTGCCCTGCCACCGCGTTATCGGCGCTTCAGGACTGCTTACCGGCTTTGCCGGCGGAGTCGGGACGAAGGCCAGACTGCTTGAACTCGAAGCGGCCTATGGTTGCCACGCCGGGAGCTAGGTGCCTCCCTAGCGAGGCCAAGCATTGAACAACCGACGTCGCACATTGCATAGTAAGACTATGCGCTCATTCGAAGCGCACAACCGGAAGGAAGGAGCCCTGTGTTATGGCCAAGAGCTGGAACGCCAAAGCCTACGCCGCAGCAAGTCCGACATCGTCAATGGCCCCCACCACGATTCCACGGCGAGAGCCGGACGAACACGACGTGCAGATTGACATCCTCTTCTGCGGCATCTGCCACTCCGATCTCCACACCGTCCGCGACGAGTGGAAGAGCGTGTTTCCCACCGTGTATCCCTGCGTGCCCGGCCACGAAATCGTCGGCCGCGTAACCCGTGCGGGTTCCGCCGTCAAGAACTTCAGGCCGGGCGACATCGCCGCAGTCGGTTGTATGGTCGATTCCGATCGTAGCTGCAGCGAGTGTCGAGCCGGCCTCGAGCAGTTTTGTCCGAACATGACGCTCACCTACAACTCACCGGACAAGCACCTCAGCGGCGTCACCCGTGGCGGTTATTCGGAAGGCATCGTCGTGGACGAACGCTTCGTCCTCCGCGTTCCCTCCACGCTCGATCTCGCCGGCGCGGCGCCACTGCTGTGTGCGGGCATC
>JBKPSD010000199.1:0-5023 GCA_046734935.1 Nitrospirota bacterium | reverse complement strand
AGATGGTGATGCCCGGGGACAACGTGAGCGTCACGGCGGAATTGATCAGCCCGATCGCGATGGACCAGGGCTTGCGCTTTGCGGTGCGCGAGGGCGGCAAGACCGTAGGCTCCGGCGTCGTCACCGAAATTCTGGCGTAAGGGCAGAACGAATAGGGGATTGCATGGTGAAGGTCGATCAGCGAATCAGAATCAGACTCCGCGGGTTTGATTATCGCGTACTGGACCAGTCGGTGGCCGAGATTGTGGAAACGGTCCGCCGGAGCGGGGCCAAGATCGTGGGGCCTATTCCTTTGCCCACACGGATCGAGAAATTTACCGTACAGCGCGCCACGCACGCCGACAAGAAGGCGCGAGAGCAATTCGAGATCAGAACGCACAAGCGTCTGATGGACATCATGGAGCCGACGCCGGAAACGATGGACTCACTCATGAAGTTGAATCTGGCCGCCGGCGTCGACGTGGAAATCAAGTTATGACAAACGGATTGCTGGGCAAAAAACTTGGCATGACGCAGATGTTGGACGAGACTCGTCTGACGCCGGTCACGGTCATCGAAGCCGGTCCCTGCCATGTGGTCATGGTGAAGACGAAGGAGCGCGACGGCTATGAGGCGGTCCAGCTTTCGTTCGGGCAGGTCAAGGATCGCAAGCTGCCCAAGGCCGAATTGGGTCACCTGAAGAAGCACGAGGCCCCCGCGAGCCGGGTGCTGCGAGAATTTAAAAAGGACGGCGACGTGGCGGTCGGGCAGACGGTCAAAGCCGACATTTTCAAAAAGGGCGACTGGGTCGATGTCATCGGTGTGTCGAAAGGAAAGGGGTTCCAAGGCGTCGTGCGCCGGCACCATTATTCGGGCGGTCCCGAGTCGCACGGCTCCATGTTCCACCGCGCCCCGGGCTCCATCGGAGCTAGCTCTTTTCCCTCGAGAGTCTGGAAGGGAAAAACCTTGCCAGGACACATGGGAGACGAGCGCGTGACTTCCCAGCGTCTCAAAGTGATCGAGTCCAGGCCCGATGAAAATTTGCTCTTCGTGCGCGGCGCCGTTCCCGGCGCGGCGAACGGACTGCTCATCGTCAGGAAATCGAAGAAGGGATAGGCATGCCGACGGTTGACGTGGTCGATCTCAACAAGCGAAAAGTCGGATCCGCAGACCTTCCAGTGGAGGTCTTCGGCTGTAAGGCCCACGCGACGCTCGTGCATGAGGCGGTGGTCATGCAGCAGGCCTGCGAGCGCCAGGGCACGGCCTCGACGCTCCGGCGGGGTGAAGTGCGCGGATCGGGGAAGAAGCCCTGGAAGCAGAAACATACCGGACGGGCGAGGGCGGGTTCGGTTCGTTCTCCTGTATGGCGACATGGCGGATCGGTGTTCGGCCCTAAGCCGAGAAGCTATGCCTTCAGTATGCCCAAAAAGAAATACCGGGCTGCGCTGCAAAGCGCTTTGTCCTCGAAGGTCAGCGAGGGACAGCTGTTCGTCTTGTCGAATCTTTCGTTGGAGAAGCCGAAGACGAAGCTGCTCGCCAAGGCCCTGACAGAGTTTGCCGCAGGAAATCGTATCCTGATCATCGCCGGTGACGGCCGTGAGAGTTTGACCCAGGCCGCGCGCAATTTGCAGACCGTCAATGTTGTTACGCCCGACCGGCTCAACGTCTATGACATCGTCCGTGCCGGTGCAATCGTGATTGCCGAGCAGGACGTGGCGCGCGTGAAGGAGGCCTGGGCATGAAAGTCGATCTTCACAGCGTCCTCATTCAGCCGTTGCTGACTGAAAAGGTGACGTCCCTGCGGGAAAGCAGCAACACGGTGGGTTTTTTGGTCCATCCGGATGCGAATCGGGTCCAGATCAAGCAAGCCGTCGAGACGCTCTTAAAAGTCAAAGTCGAGCGCGTCAACGTTTTGAACGTGCAGGGGAAGATCAAGCGCTTGGGCCGGTTCTCTGGAAAACGCTCCGATTGGAAAAAGGCTTTCGTCAAATTGAAGCAAGGCGAGAAGCTCGAGTTGTACGAAAGCGCGTAATCAATTCGAGCGAGACGATAAGGACAAAGCATGGGACTGAAAGCATACAAACCAACGACGTCGGGCCGCCGAGGCATGACGATCGTCACGACCGAAGAACTGACGAAGAAGCGCCCTGAAAAAGCATTGACGTCGTTTCATCTTCGGACGGGCGGCCGCAACAATGACGGACGGACGACGGTGCGATTCCGCGGTGCCGGCCATCGCCGACTGTATCGGAAGATCGACTTCCGCCGGGACAAAGTCGGCATTTCCGCGAAGGTGGCTGCGCTTGAGTATGATCCCAATCGGTCCGCACGAATTGCGCTGCTGACGTACAAGGATGGCGAAAAGCGCTACATCCTCGCGCCGATCGGTTTACAGGTCGGCGATGTGTTGCAATCCGGCGCCGATGCCGAAGTCCGTACAGGAAATGCTCTTCCGCTTGCCAACATGCCTCTGGGCACGACGATTCACAACATCGAGCTGAAGCCCGGAAAAGGCGGCCAGTTGATCCGCAGCGCCGGCGGGTTTGCGCAGGTCATGGGACGGGACGGCAACTATGTGCAGGTACGGCTGAAGTCCGGTGAAATGCGGCGGATCCTTGCCAGTTGCATGGCGACAGTCGGCCAGGTCGGCAACCTCGACCATGAAAACATCAGCATCGGCAAGGCCGGTCGCACGCGCTGGCTGGGGCGCCGTCCGCATGTACGCGGCGTCGTCATGAATCCGGTGGACCATCCGCACGGCGGCGGCGAAGGCAAGTCGGGCCAGGGCAATCCGCATCCCGTTTCTCCGTGGGGACTGCCGACGAAGGGCTACAAGACGAGACAGAACAAGAAAACGGATAAATACATCATCGCCCGCCGCAAGTCAGGAGTGCGCAATGCCTAGATCGATAAGCAAGGGCGCCTTTGTCGACGACCATCTGCTGAAGAAGGTCGAGCAGATGAATCAAACGAAAGACCGGAAAATCATCAAGACCTGGTCGAGGCGGTCCACGGTCGTCCCTGACATGATCGGACACACGTTCGCCGTGCACAATGGGAAAAAGTTCATTCCCGTATTCGTGACCGAGAACATGGTCGGCCATAAATTGGGCGAATTTGCCCCGACGCGATTCTTCAAGGGCCACGGGCAGGCGAAGACTGAGAAAGCGGTTGCACTGAAATAGGATCTTAACCATGGCAGAAGCACGGGCAGTATTGAGATTTGTGCGGGTCGCGCCGCGGAAGGCAAAGCCGGTGGTCGACATGATTCGCGGTCAACAAGTACCGATGGCGCTAGCCATGCTCAAGCATCTCCCGCGGCATGCGGCGCGCGTGATCGAAAAGGTCCTGCGGTCGGCGGTGGCCAATGCCGAGCAAAAGGAATTAGGCGACAGCGACTCCATGCGGGTTTCGAAGGCTTTTGTGAATTGCGGCCCCATCTATAAGCGTTTCCGGGCTCGGTCGATGGGACGGGCGAACGCCATTCAAAAACGGACGAGCCACATCACGGTCGTCGTCGAAGCGCGGAGCGTCCAGGAGAGGTCACGGGCCTGAACACTGAGCGGACGGCAATGAGCCGCCGCAGAACTGAGGTACGGATCGTATGGGTCAGAAAACACATCCCATCGGCTATCGGCTTGGCTACAACTACACATGGAGCTCCCGCTGGTACGCCAGCAAGGACTACGCGAAGCTGCTCCATCAGGACATCAAGATCCGCAAGGTCGTGAAGCAAAAGCTATTTCACGCCGGCGTGGCCAAGGTGGAGATCGAACGCTCCGGAGATCAGACGCGGGTCATCATCCATACGGCCAGGCCTGGAATCATTATCGGACGCAAGGGCGCCGAAGTTGACAAGCTGAAGGCGGAACTCGAGAAGCAGTACGGCGGTCAGGTCTATATCACCGTGCGGGAAATCAAGAAGCCCGAACTCGATGCGCAGCTCGTCAGTGAAAATGTGGCCACGCAGTTGGAGAAGCGGGTCGCCTTCCGCCGTGCGATGAAGCGCAGCGTGCAGTCGGCGCTCCGGCTGGGTGCGCAGGGCATCAAGATCATGATCGCCGGCCGTTTGGGCGGCGCCGAAATCGCACGCACCGAGTGGTATCGCGAGGGCCGGGTGCCTCTCCACACACTGCGCGCGGAAGTCGATTACGGCTTTGCCGAAGCGCATACCACCATGGGACAAATCGGCGTCAAAACCTGGATCTATAAGGGCGAGATTCTCCCGGCGCAGCCGCTCAAGCCTGAGGCGGCATTTGAACGGCGGCTCGGGTAAGCAACGAGGACACTGTGTTAGCACCGAAAAAAGTGAAATTCAGAAAAATGATGAAGGGCCGCATGCGGGGCAAGGCCTATCGTGGCGGCCACATTACCCTCGGCGAATACGGCCTGAAGGCATTGGAACCGGGATGGGTCACCAGCCGTCAAATCGAAGCGGCGCGCATCGCAATTACGCGCTACGTGAAGCGGGGCGGCCAGGTCTGGACGCGAATCTTTCCCGACAAGCCGATCACCAAGAAGCCGGCGGAAACGCGCATGGGCAAAGGCAAAGGCAATCCGGAATATTGGGTCGCCGTCGTGAAGCCGGGCAGGATTCTATATGAAATGGGCGGAGTCACTTCCGACATTGCCCATGAAGCGTTCCGGCTGGCGTCCCACAAGCTGCCGATCGCGACGAAATGCGTGACGCGCGGAGAATTTTAGCACTCGCTAAGGAAAGCACGAGACGGACAATGGACCTGAAAGACTTAAGACAGATGACCGGCGCCGAACTGTCCGAAAAGGCCAAGCAGCTGAGCCAGGAATTGTTCAATCTGCGGTTTCAATTGGGCACGGGCCGCCTGGAAAATCCCATGCAGATTCGAAAGACCAAGCGGTCGATTGCGCAGGTGAAAACCGTTCAGCGAGAGATCGAGCTGTCTCTTATACACATCTCCGAGCCCACGAGACATACATCACAATCTCGGGTGGCGTCGGCGGCTTGTAAAGGGGGGGGGGGGGGGGGGGGGGGGGGGGGGGGGGGGGGGGGGGGGGGGGGGGGGGG
>JBKPSD010000198.1:0-14603 GCA_046734935.1 Nitrospirota bacterium | reverse complement strand
TTCCCGTCCCTCCAAAACCTCGTCAGACGGGGTCGTCTCGATGTACCGGTCATCGGCGTGGCGAAAGCCGGTTGGACGCTTGAACAGCTGCGGGCGCGGGCGCGCGACAGCGTGGAGAAACACGGCGGCCTTGATCCCGCGGCCTTCGAGAAGCTGAGCACGCTGCTGCGATATGTGGACGGCGACTATCGGGATCCCGCCACCTTTCAAGCGATCCGCAAAGCCCTCAACGGGGCTTCACGGCCGGTGCATTACCTGGCGATTCCGCCGGTCCTGTTTGAAACCGTCGTCGAGCAGCTCGCGCAGTCGGGCTCGGCGCATGGCGGCCGGGTCATCGTCGAAAAGCCCTTCGGGACCGATCTGGACTCTGCGAAGGAGCTCAACAGTATTCTCTTGAAGTCGTTCGACGAAACGGCGATCTTTCGCATCGATCATTACCTCGGCAAGCGGCCCGTGCACAACATGCTGTTCTTCCGCTTTTCCAACACGTTCTTGGAGGCGTTCTGGAACCGTCACCTGGTGGAGAGCGTGCAGATCACGATGGCCGAGAACTTCGGCATCCAGGGGCGTGGAGCCTTCTATGACGGCACCGGTACCCTTCGCGACGTCGTCCAGAATCATCTGTTTCAAGTCTTGGCGTATTTGACGATGGAGCCGCCGGTGAGAACGGACAGCGAGTCGATCCGGGATGAAAAGGTCAAAATTCTCCGGGCGATTCCGACCCTCGAGCCGGCCGACGTGGTGCGCGGCCAATTTCGCGGGTATCGAGACGAGAACGGCGTGGCCTCAGACTCCCAAACGGAAACGTTCGTGGCCGTGCGCCTGCACATCAATTCCTGGCGCTGGCAAGGCGTCCCCTTTTACATCCGTGCGGGCAAGTGTCTGCCGGTGACCTGCACGGAGATCCTCGTCCGCCTTCGGCGGCCTCCGAACATCTTTCCTACGTGTTGCCCTGCCCCGAATTACTTCCGCTTCCGGATCAGTCCCGAGGTCACCATCGCGTTCGGGACCACGGTCATGGATGCCGATGAGCACATGATCGGTCAAACGGTGGAGATGGTGGCCAGCCACTGGCCCGGAACAGATGACACGGACGCGTACGGCCGGGTGCTCGGAGACGCGATGACCGGCGATGCGACGCTGTTCGCTCGCGAGGATTATGTGGAGGAAGCCTGGCGAATCGTGGATCCTGTGCTCAAAGAATCCACTCCCCTGTACGAATATGATCCGAACACCTGGGGACCGCATGAGGCCAACCGGTTCGTGGCGCCGATTGGGGGCTGGCAGGACCCTGTCATCACCGGCTGATCGTCATGACAGCTGGTTCTCGATTCATGACTCCGAAGGGCTGTGGTTTCTCCGTCTCCGGGGTCGGCGACCATCCGCCGCCCAGGGCTTTGTAGAGTTGGACGACCGACACGAGGTGGAACCGTCGCGTGGAGGCCAGCGAAAGTTCCGCATCGAAGCGATTCCGTTGCGCGATCAGGACGTCCAGGTAGTTGGCGATCCCTCCTGTATAGCGCAGATTCGCCAGATGCAGCGCCGACTGGAGCGCCTTCACCTGCTTTTCCTGGGCCGCCACCTGCTCAACGGCCGTCGTCACCGCCACTAAGGCGTCCTCCACTTCCCTGAATGCCGTGAGGATCGTCTGCTCATATTGGGCGACGGCCTGGCCTGTTTGCGCTTCCGACGCTGCCTGTTGAAAGCCCAGCACCTGGGCATTGAGCAACGGCGCGGCCACCCCGACGCCGGCAGCTCCAAAAAACGTGTCGTTGCTGACCAAGTGAGACAACTGAGGACTGGCGATCCCCAGAATCCCCGTGAGACTGATTTTCGGAAAGCGGTCGGCTTTGGCCTGCCCGATCCGCGCAGTCGCGGCTGCCAGCTGTAGCTCCGCTTGGACGACATCCGGCCGGCGCTGGAGCAAATCGGAGGGAAGACCGGCCGGCACCAGCGGCGGCATCAGTTGCTCGGTGAGAGCCCGCCCTCGCGCGATTTTGGCCGGATTCCTTCCAAGCAGAACGCTAATTTCATTTTCTTTCTGAACGATATTCCGTTTCAATTCGGCGATGCGGGCCGCGGCGTTCGCCTGCTCGGCTTCGAATTGATCGACGTCGAGTTTGTTGATGTAGCCTTCCCGGAATCGCGCCTTTGCCAGCTTCACCGACTCATCCCATGCCTGCAGGGTGTTTCTGGCGATGTCCAGCTGCAGGTCGAACTGGCGAAGCTCAAAATAGGCCTGGGCCACGCCGGCCACGATCTGTAGAATCACCGCTCTCCGGTTCTCCTCCCGGGCGAGTAGGTCTCCGAGGGCGGCCTCGTTGGAGCGGCGGATCCGTCCCCAAAAATCGAGTTCCCACGAGAGACTGCCCTGGATGTAGTGGTTGAAGATGCTGGGGAACCCCGGGAACTGGACATTTCTCGTGTTCGCGAAGATCGGTGAACTGATGTTGGCATTCATCTGTGGAACAAAATCCGTTTTGGCCACGAGGACACGGGCGGCGAACTCGTCGACGGTGGCGACCGCCCGCTTGAGATCTTTGTTTTCCTCCAGCGCGATCCGAATCAGCCGTTGGAGTTCTTCGTCGCGATAGAGTTCCCACCACGGCACATTTGCCAATGACTGCATGTCTTTTTGTTCCCCGGCCATGCGGAATGACTCGGCGACGGGAATATCGGGGCGGGTATAGTCGGGCCCGACTTTGCACGAGGCCAGCACAAACACCAGGCCGAGAAGCAGGACGCGGAGGATGATGGAAGGCATCGTCGTCACCTCCCTGAATATTTTTCAGGCGGCACGGCCGGCGCCTCTGCGGCCTTCCGGCCGGTGACCCACTGGTTCATTTTTCCGATGAGCACAAAAAACAACGGGACGAAAAAGATGGCGAGGAATGTCGCCGCCAACATGCCGCCGAGCACCCCGGTCCCGATTGACCGACGGCTGGCGGCACCGGCGCCGGTCGCGATCACCAGCGGCAGGACGCCGAGAATGAAGGCCATGGACGTCATGATGATGGGACGAAAGCGCAGCCGTGCCGCCTCGACCGCCGACTCAAACAACGAGCGGCCCTGTGCATGTTGCTGGCCGGCAAACTCCACGATCAGAATGGCATTCTTCGCGGACAGTCCGATCAGCGTCACCAGGCCGATCTGAAAGTAGATATCGTTGTTCATGCTGCGCAGCCAGACCGCGGACAAGGCACCGAAGACCCCGAAGGGCACCGCCAGGATCACGGCAAAAGGCACCGTCCAGCTTTCGTACTGCGCCGCAAGGACCAGAAACACCATCAGGAGACCGAACGCGAAGGCGAGCACCGATTGGGCGCCAGCCTTCCGCTCCTGGAAGGAGATCCCGCTCCAGTCGATTCGATACCCTTGCGGCAGCAAGACCTCCTGACCCGTCCGTTGCAGCGCGTCCAAGGTTTGCCCGGAGCTGAAGCCGGGACTCGAGGCGCCGAGGACCAGGGCGGTATTGAAGCCGTTAAAGTGTGTGACCGGATCCGGGCCGCTCGTCGATTCGGTGCTCACCACCGTATCGAGCGGAATCATGGCATGGCCTTGACCCTGGCCGTTCGACGCGCGGACATATATTTTGGAGATGTCCTGCGGCGCCGAGCGGTATGCGGGTTCGGCTTCGGTCTGCACCCGATACACCCGACCGAATTTGACGAAGTCGTTGATGTAAAAATTCCCGAAATACGCCTGCATCGTGTCGAACACCTCCGAGATCGGTACTCCTAATGCTTTCGCGCGGTCGCGGTTGATGGTCGCGTACAGCCGGGGCGCGGTCACGCGGAAACTGGTGTTAATGCCGCCGATCGCCGGGTCTTGCTTGGCCTTGCCGATGAATTCCCTCGTCACGGCCGCAAATTTTTTGAAATCGCCGCCGCTGGGATCCTGGATCTGGACGGAGAACCCGCCCGTCGCGCCGAGGCCCCGGATCGAAGGAGGGTTGAACGCCAAGATGATGGCATCGCGGAATTTGCCGAACTCCTTAAAGGCCCCGGCGATCAGCGCTTTCGCGTGTTTTTGCGGGTCCTTCCGTTTATCCCACGGCATGAGCGGCACGAAGGTCGTCGCCATGTACGTCCCGCGTGTATTGAAGACGAAATTCTGGCCCACCAATGCATTCGTGCCGTAGACGGCCGGGTTCGAGGTGAAAAACTCTTCGACTCGGTCCATCACGGCGAGGGTCCGCTTCTTCGAGGCCCCGTCGGGAAGCTGAGCGACGACAATGATGTAGCCTTGATCTTCGTCCGGCAGGAATCCCGCCGGAGTGACACGGAACAGCGCCAGTGCGACGAACACGACAATGCCGAACAGGGCGAGCGAGACGACCGAACGTCCGATCGTCTGGCCGACGGCCCCGGCATAGCGCATTTGGGCCCACCCGAAGAAACGATTGAAGTAGGCGAACACTCCTTTCCTGGGCGCATGGCGCGGTTTGAGAATCAATGCGCACAGCGCCGGACTCAGCGTCAACGCGACGAACCCGGAGATGACGACCGAGATCGCGATGGTGATTGCGAATTGCTTGTAGAGCTGGCCGGTAATGCCCCCCAGGAATCCGACCGGCACGAAGACGGCGCAGAGGACGAGCACGATGGCCACTACAGGGCCGGTCACTTCGTCCATCGCCCTTTTGGCGGCTTCCTTGGGCGACTGGCCTTCTTCGATATGACGCTCGACGTTCTCGACCACGACGATGGCGTCGTCCACCACGATGCCGATCGCCAGGATCATGCCGAACAGCGTCAGGGTATTGATGGAGAAACCCAGCGCAGACATGCCGGCGAACGTGCCGATCAGCGAGACAGGCACCGCCACCGCGGGAATCAGCGTCGCGCGCCACGATTGCAAGAAGAGATACACGACGAGTATGACGAGGATCATCGCATCGCGCAGGGTCTTGACGACCTCTTCGATCGACACTTCGATAAACCTCGTCGTGTCATAGGGCACGTCGTACGAGACGCCGGGCGGAAACGTCTTCGCCAGCTCATCCATCCGCTGGCGGATCAGTTTGATCGTATCGAGCGCGTTGAAGCCAGGCGCGAGAAACGTCACGAGCAGGGCCGTGGGCTTTCCCCGATACCGCCCTTCCAGGTCGTAGGATTGCGCGCCGAGGTCGATCCGGGCCACGTCTTTCAACCGGATCATCGAACCGTTGGGCAGCGCCCGCACGATCATTTCCTCGAAATCCTTCACTTCCGTCAAACGGCCGCGCGTAATGATCGGAATCGTGAGCTCGTTCGCCTGCGGCGTTGGCTCGCGGCCGATCAGCCCGGCGGGAAAGTCGCGGTTTTGTTCCCGGACGACGGCCACGATGTCGCTGGGAGTGAGGCTGAGCTGCGCCATGCGCACCGAGTCCAGGACCACCCGCATGCTGTAGTTCTGCTGTCCGAAAATATAGGCGTCGCCCACGCCGGGAATACGCCGGATGTCGTCGACGAGACGGACGGTCGCGTAGTTGGCGAGGAAAAAGGCATCGTATTTGGGGTCATTCGACTGGAGGATCAAGACGCCGAGGAGATCGGTCGAAAGCTTCTTGACCGAGACACCCTGACGAATCACTTCCGGCGGGAGTTGAGGCTCGGCCAATTTCTCCCGGTTCTGGGCCTGAACCTGGGCGATGTCGATATTGGTGTTGATCTCGAACGTCAGCCGAAGGGTCATGTGCCCGTCGTTTGTGCTGGTCGAGTCGTAGTAGAGAAGGTTGTCGATGCCGGGAATCTGCAGCTCGATGACCCGGGCGACGGAATCGGCCACGGTCTCGGCGCTGGCTCCCGGATAATCGGCGTCGATCTGCACCACCGGAGGCGTGATCTGGGGAAACTGCGCGATGGGCAGGGTCACCATCGCCACGAGGCCGATGACGACGATCACGATCGAGAGGACCGAGGCAAAGATCGGCCGATCGATGAAAAACCGCGGGCTCATTTGGACGGTTCGTTCTTCGCCGCCGGGGCTGGTATCCCCGAGGGTTCGACCGCAGCCGGGACCGGCTTGACGGTCGAATCAGGGACGATGCGTTGCAGGCTATCGACGACGACCTGTTCTCCCGAGGCCAGGCCTTCTTCGACCAGCCATTGATTCCCTTTCCAGGCCGTCGCCTTGACGTCGCGGATCTCCACCTTGTTGTCGGAACTGACGACGTACACCATCGGCCCTTTGGGCCCTTGCAGCACGGCTCGCTGCGGAATGAGCATGACGCTGCTCCTCGACACTCCATGAAAACGCACGGTCACGAACTGACCGGGAATGATGACGCCGTCATGGTTCGGGAACGTGACGCGCGCGGGCCGCTCGCCGGTGTCGCTGCGCAGACCAACGTCCAGTAAATCCAAAGTCCCATCGTGTGAATATGTCTTGCCATTGAGAAAAATGAGCGTGCCCGTCAGCTTATAGACTCCCGGATGTTGTATCCGTGCCGCGGCAATATCCTCCTGCCGCCTGAGCAGAAAGGCTTCGGGCGCGTTGACGACGACGTACATCGGATCGATCTGGTGGATGATGGTGAGGAGATCGGTCTGCGCGGAGACGAGGCGGCCTTCATACACCCTGGTGCGCTCGACCAATCCCGTGATCGGCGCCACGATCACGGTATTGTTCAGATCAAATTTGGCCTTGATCAAATCGCCCTTGGCCGTGTCGAGAGAGGCCCTCGCCGCCAATTGTTCCGCCACCGCATCGTCGTAGTCCTTTTGACTGACGGCATGCTCCGCCAACAGCGGCTTCACACGGGCCAGGTTTTGGTTCGCCTGGACGAGCCGGGCTTCCGACTGGGACACCCGGCCGGTGGCGCTGGCAAAGGCAGCGCGGAACGGCACTTCATCGATGCGATAGAGCTTCTCGCCCTTCTTGATCTCTCTGCCCTCTTGGAAGTACCGCTCTTGGATGATGCCGGTCACCTGGGATCGAATTTCAACGATGCGCGACGCCTCGGCTTGGCCGATGAACTCCGGCTCGTCTGGAACCGACGTAGGGGTCACCGTCACCACGCCGATTTCCGGCACCTGAGGGGCGGGCGAAGACTGCACCTCCCCTTTACAGCCGGACAGAACCAGCGACGCCGCAAGGGCCGGAGTCCACAGGGCCAGATCTTGAACCGTTCTCGACTTGAGCTTCATGGTCGTCGTTGCACCCTAATTCATCGTGACCACGACGCGGAACCTCGCCTTGCCGCTCATCATACGCTCGTAGCCGGCCGCAGCTTGATCGAGCGGTAAGGTCTCGATCATGGCGCGAACCCCTGTGAGAGCACAGAAGTTCAAGGTATCTTCAGAATCCTTGGCCGTGCCCGATGGCCATCCGCGAACGGACCGCCGGGCCATGATCAGTTGAACAGGCGTCACGTTGATGGGATCGGCCGAGGCGCCGACCACGAGGAGTTGCCCCCCGACCCCGAGGCCGTCGATGAGGGCGGACATCGCTTTGCTGTCAGGAGCCGTCGCGAGAATGATCGACGCGCCGCCCAGCTTCGTGAGCTCCTTCGCGGCGTCGACGCCTTCGGTATCCAGGTACCGGGCCGCGCCAAGCTTCAACGCGAGAGGCTCCTTGTCTTTGCCGCGACCAATCGCCACCGTGTGGAAACCCATCTTGCTCGCGAATTGAATACCCAGATGACCCAGCCCGCCCAGCCCCTGTACGGCCACTAGATCCCCTGCTCGTGCGCCGCTGTTGCGCAGGCTGTTGAAGGTCGTGACGCCCGCGCACAAAATCGGAGCCGCTTCCGCCGGCGAAAGCGCATCGGGAACCGCCGCGACAGCTTCTTGCCGCGCGATCATGTACTGGGCATAGCCCCCGTCTTCCTGGAATCCGGTGACTTGAAAGTTTTGGCACCCCATGAAATCGCCGCGCCGGCAAGCAGTGCATTGACCGCAATGGCCCCCATGCCAGCCCACACCGACGCGCTGGCCTTTTTTCCACATCGTCACGCCAGCGCCCACCTCATCGATCATCCCGGCCACTTCGTGTCCCGTGACACGCGGGTATTGCAGGCCCGGCCAATGACCTTCCTTCACAAACATGTCGCTATGGCAGATCCCGCAGGCTTGCACTTTAATGCGAACGCGGTTGGGGCCCGGCGGGGGAATGTCGCGTTGGACGACGTCAAACGGCCCGCCTGGTGAGCGGATCTGAACAGCAGTCATTTGTGGCATGTCGGCCTCCCTGAAACGCGAACCGTTATTTTTTACACTTGGGCGTCGTCGGCTGGGGCGTATGTTCTACCTGACCGGGTTTGTAGTGTGTCTTCCCCCCGTGACCCGCATGTTCTCCCTTGGGCTCATCGTCGAACTCGGCGACGGCCACATGCTTGAGCCAATATCCTTCCTCGCCTTTCGCGCCGTGCATCGAGGTGTCGCCCGTACTCGGGGTGTTGGTGCGATGGAAATGGTTGAACCCTGTCCTCCCGCCGTCCGGCTGAGATTCGACACAGAATGTGCCTTTGACGCCTTGTCCGACGAAGAGCAATTTCGCGGAGGGATCGCTGACGGCTTTATCGAACATCAGAAACTGGACTCGGCCGTTGCCTTCATCCAGCCACAGATGGTTGGGCGGATTAGGTTGCACCGGTACGTACGTGTAGGCATTGATCAGGGCAGGACCGATACTATTGGCGACCTCAGCGGAGGCAACCGTTCCTTGCTCCGCCTCGGTGATGCTCAACCATACGAAGCCGGATAGAAGCATGAACACAACACTCACCACACAGCTTTGCTTCGACATCATACACCTCTGTAATTGGTCAGGATGGTCTGATGGCTGACGACGATGGATGTTCCCGTCATCGGTTTGAATGAGATGCGACGCAATGATGTCGGGATAAAGTGGTCGGAGACAAATGGCTGGCGATCTGGCTCTTTCACAATGACCGGCCTCGCGTGGAGCAGTATTGCACATGCGCCGCGGGTACCGCCCCTGTCAATTCTGACAGTCGGCGCCTAGGAATTCCTCTGATGGGTGCACCTAACGCGGCGTTCAGGTGCTGCTTCGGTTGACGGCTTGATGTGCCGACGAACTATCGGCGCGCCGCCGAACAATCGGCAGAGCCAGCCTGGCAGGGGCATAACCGGCTTGTCGAACCGACCGTTTCGTAATGCTTTTCGTCCTCTCACACCCACTGCCGCAGAGGAATGATCATTGCCCTTCTTCCTGTCAGGTCAACCTAAATCATTCGACAAGGAGGAGGCCATGGGATCTGACCTGTTCAGTTGGATTCTCGCAGCGGGCATCTTCGGTATGCTCTGGTTTCTCTATCTTTCGATCAGAGAGGACACCAAGCACTTGAAGTCGGTCGCCATCGGACGCCATAAGGGGCATCGTCGCGGGGACAAGACTATTGCAAACGCATGACGGTTGGGAGGACAGTGTAAGAATTCATTTGTGATGTGGTGACCATGAACCTCGGTGAGCTACTACAGCTTCCGCTGTTCGCCGGTCTGTCGCCGGCGGAAAGCAGCTGCCTCGAGCAAGGCGAAGAGATTTCGGTGGCCGCCGGCGAGATCATCGCGAAAGAAGGCGAGCCTGCCATGTATTTTCACGTGATCGTCGAAGGAGAGATTCGCGTCACCAAGACTTATGGCAATCAGAATGTCGTGATGGCCGTCCATACCGCCGGAAAATTTTTCGGTGAGGTATCGCTCCTGTTGGACATGCCGTATTTCGTCGATGCGCAAGCGCGGACTGCAGGCCGCCTCCTGCGGTATTCGAAGGAGCAGTTCTGGTCGCTGATGCGCAACTGCCCCTCGGTTTCAAAAGAAATCTTGCGCACCATGGCGGCCCGTCTGCGAGGGTTGGAAGGCTTTTCACAGCGCCGGGAAAAACTCGTCTCGCTCGGCACGATGGCGGCAGGCCTCGCCCATGAACTGAACAATCCCGCGGCGGCGGCACGCCGGGCGGCAGCCGACCTGCTCACCGTCGCCGGCGGCCTTCCCCTCCTCGCATGCCGCCTCAACAAACAGCAGTTGTCGACCGACCAATCCGATGCGGTCGCACAGATTCAGCGCGATCTTGCCTCCCGAGCACGTCCGATGCCGCTCGATCCGCTCACCAGGACCGACCGGGAGGAAGAGCTGCTCGGGTGGCTCGAGCAGCATCGCATCGCCGATGCCTGGAAACTCGCGAGCGTTCTGGTGAACGCCGGTCTCGACCGCGGCTGGTTGGACAACATTGCCAAGCACTTTCCTCATGACGCAATCGGGGATGTGCTCGGATGGGTGACAGGCACGCTGGCGCTCCAGGACCTGACTCAGCAGGTCGAACGGAGCACTGGCCGCATCGCGGAATTAGTAAATGCGGTGAAGGCCTACTCGTACGAGGGCCGTGCCCCGGTGCAGGAAGTCGACGTCCACGAAGGCCTCGAGAGCACGCTGACCATGCTGTCCCACAAACTCAAGGGCGTCACGCTGATCAGGGACTATGACCGGACGCTCCCCCGAATACCGGCATACGGAACGGAACTCAACCAAGTCTGGACCAACCTCATCGACAACGCGGTCGATGCAGTGAACGGCCAGGGAGAAGTACGAATCCGCACGAGGCGCGATGATGACCATCTTGTCGTGGAGATCCATGACAACGGGTCTGGCATTCCTGAAAATGTTCGAGAGCACCTCTTCGAGCCGTTCTTCACCACGAAAGGTGTGGGTAAAGGGACCGGACTTGGCCTGATCATCAGTTATCGCATCGTGGCTGATCGTCACCACGGGGAGATCGAATTCGAATCGAAACCGGGCCATACTGCGTTCCTCACCCGCTTGCCGATGACACGCAACGCGTTGGAGACGTCCGCCCGGAGCAACGAGCCGCCAACAGAGGACACCGTCTAAGGGTCGGAATAGCCCCGATCCGTACGCTGGAAGGGTCTTCCGTGAAGCCCTTTTTAATCACCGTGGATGACGATCCGGAAGTCTCGCGTGCAGTCGAGCGGGATCTTCGCCGGAAATATGGAAGTGACTACCGAATTTTGCGGGCTGAGTCGGGCCCGGAAGCGCTTACATCGCTGGAACAGCTCAAGCTTCGGAACGAGACGGTCGCGCTGTTTTTGGCGGACCAGCGGATGCCCCGGATGACGGGCGTCGAATTTCTCGAGCGCGCCATCGGCTTGTATCCCGAGGCGAAACGAGCCTTATTGACGGCGTACGCCGATACCGACGCAGCCATTCGCGCCATCAACGACGCTCAGGTCGATTATTATCTGTTGAAACCGTGGCACCCGCCTGAAGAGCGGTTGTATCCGGTCATCGACGACCTTTTGGACGACTGGCATGCTTCATTTAAAGCGCCGTTTCAAGGGATCCGCGTGTTAGGCCACCGCTGGTCTCCCCAGACCCATCAGATCAAAGAATTCCTCGGCAGAAACCAAGTCCCCTATCAGTGGCTCGACATCGAGAAGGATGCCGAGACGCGTTCACTCCTCCAGTCGGCGCACGCCACCGAAGAGCAATTGCCGGTGGTCGTATTTCTGGATGGCACGTCGATGATCCAGCCGTCGACGTCTCAAGTGGCCGAGAAGATGGGCTTTCGAACCAAGGCCGAACAACCGTTCTACGATCTCATCGTGATCGGCGCAGGGCCGGCGGGCCTGGCTGCCGCCGTCTACGGCGGATCCGAAGGGCTGAAGACCGTGTTGCTCGAACGAGAAGCGCCGGGCGGACAGGCCGGGATGAGCTCGAGAATCGAAAACTACCTCGGATTTCCGGCGGGTCTGAGCGGCCATGATCTCGCCCGGCGTGCCCTGACGCAAGCGCAGCGATTCGGGGTGGAACTGCTGACACCACAGGAAGCTGTCAGTCTTCGTGCGGCCGGGCCGGCGCGTATCGTCACGCTGTCGGATGGCAGCGAACTCAGCGGAAAAACAGTCCTCATCACGACGGGAGTCTCCTATCGCACGCTCGATGTGCCCGGAGTAAAGCCATTGACCGGCGCCGGCGTCTACTATGGGGCCGGAGTGACCGAGGCCATTGCCTGCAAAGGGGAGGACGTCTATGTGGTCGGCGGAGCAAACTCTGCCGGACAGGCAGCCGTCTATTTCGCCCGGTTTGCTCGCCAGGTGACGATGCTTGTTCGCGGGAATTCCCTGACCCAAACCATGTCGCATTACCTGATCGAGCGGCTCAAGCACACCTCGAATATCGTCGTCGAGACCGGGGTGGAAGTGGCGGAAGCCAACGGCACGTCGCGACTCGAGTCTTTGGTGCTCCGGCAGACCGACACCGACAACCGTCGAACCGTCATGGCGCAGTCGTTGTTCATCCTGATCGGCGCATCGCCGCATACCGACTGGTTGGGAGAAACCGTCCTCCGGGACGAGCATGGGTTCATCGTGTCCGGGCCTGACTTGCTGCGGGATGGATGCCTCCCCTCCACTTGGCCGCTCGCTCGGCCCCCCTACCTGTTCGAAACCAGTGTCCCGGGTGTCTTTGTCGCGGGCGATGCGCGGCACGGTTCGATCAAACGAGTGGCATCCGGCGTCGGTGAAGGCACGATCGCCGAGAAGATGATCGAGCGCTACCTGGACGAAGTTTGAAGGGAACGACGATGGCCGAGCGCCGCGGTCACGGACACGAATTGCCGATTACCGATCACGATCATGCGCAGGGAGCTGCGGCGGCTCCCATCACGTTGATCGAATACGGTGACTTTGAGTGTCCCTACTCACGCGAGGCGGTCAAAACCGTCCAGGTCTTACAGCGTGAATTCGGCGGCGATCTTCGCTTCGTGTTTCGGCATTTCCCCCTCGCCGAGAAGCATCCCCATGCCATCCAGGCGGCGGAGGCCGCCGAGGCGGCCGCCGCACAAGGAGCATTCTGGGAGATGCATGCCCTGTTGTTTGCGCATCAGTGGGAGCTTGGACACAGCGATCTGATGGACTACGCGGGACAACTCGGGCTCGACAAGACGACCTTCGGTGAGGCGCTTAAGACGCATCACTATTTCGAGCGTGTCAGGACCAATGTGGGCACAGGCCGGCGGCATGGCGTGGCAGGCACGCCCACGTTTTTCGTCAACGGCCAGAAGCAGGACGGCCCTGATGACGCGCGAGCATTGGCCATGGCCCTCCGCAAGGTGTTGAGTGCATAGCGTGTTAGAATTTCTCCTCCGCCACATCGAACTCGTGGTGTTCCTGACCGTCCTCGCGGAACAGGCCGGCCTTCCCATCCCTGCGATTCCGGTATTGCTGGCCGCAGGAGCCGTGGCGGGCGACGGCCAGGCGAATCTGATCGTTCTCACCGCGCTCGCTGTTTCCGCGTGCCTGCTGGGCGACATGCTGTGGTTTGAACTGGGACGTCATCGAGGGCGGCAAACGCTGACCCTCTTGTGCCGGATTGCTCTTGAGCCTGACGCCTGTGTCAGGCGCACCGAGAATTTCTTTTTGATCCATGGCATCCGGGCGCTGATCCTCGCCAAGTTCATCCCCGGGTTGAGCACCCTCGCCCCGGCCTTGGCCGGCCTGTTCAGAATTTCGCTCGGACGATTCCTCCTGTTCAACGGAGCGGGCGCGCTGCTGTGGAGCGTGTGCTTCCTTGTGCTCGGCTACGTGTTCAGTGATCAGATTAGTTATGTGGCGGAACTGTCCGTGCACTTCGGGGAAACGGCGACAGCGATCGTCGCCATCGGCCTTGGAGGCTATCTCCTGTACAAGTATTGGCACAGGCGACGACTGTTGAGGGAGCTTCGAGTGGCGAGGATCAGCGCGACCGAGCTCAAACAACTCATGGACGACGGCCATCAATCGGTCGTGGTCGATTTGCGCGGCGCCTTGGACCACATCGCCGACCCTTACACGATTCCCGGTGCGCTGCGCATCTCCGCCGAACAGCTCGAACAGCGCCACCATGATATTCCGCGAGACCGCGACGTCATTTTGTTCTGTGCCTGTCCCAACGAAGCCACTGCCGCCAGGCTGGCTTTGATCCTCCGACGGAAAGGAATCACCCGAGTCAGGCCCCTCGCAGGCGGCATCGACGCATGGCGCGAGCTGGCCTATCCTCTTGAGATGGTGGTATCGAACGAAGCGGCTACCGTCGCCGCCGAGGTACCAATGTGATGAGCTTCTTGCCTCGATGTAACGGGAATTAGTGTTGCGGAAGACGGCGAGACAGGCGAATTACTTGAACAATTGCGCAGGGAGACTTGGCGCAAGACACTTCTTTCGGCGATTTCTACATCGCTGCCGCGAATAATCGCTCTCGCCTGGCAGCTACTGCCGTAGCTTCGCCAACACGGCCGCGCTGTCCCAGTACGCCCATAAGGTCGTGATGCGTCCGCTTTGATCGAACTCGAAGACGTCCACGCCCTCGACATCCACGACCTTCCCGTTCTTCCCAGTGCCTTTGCCATGAAAGACCACTGCGGCCCGGTTGCCGGCGGGATAGATCGCCTTCGGCTCAAGCCTGACTTCCGAGAGGGCCTCCGAGACCCCGCTGAAAAATGCGCGAACGCCTTGCGTCCCTCGATGCGGCGTACTGCCGTAAGGCTCATGGAGCTCCGCCTCCTGGGTGAAGCAGGCGGTATAAGCAGCCGGATCCAACCGGCGCCAGGCAGCAAAGTATCGATCGACCACATCGTGCATCATCTCTGTGCTTAGCGGCATGAAG
>JBKPSD010000197.1:0-24484 GCA_046734935.1 Nitrospirota bacterium | reverse complement strand
GAGAATCGCCCCTGCATAGACGATCACTTGCACGGCCACCAAAAACTCTGCGTGCAGCGTCACGTAGAGGCCGGCGACGTGGAAAAACATGATCAGGAGGGACAGCGCGCTGTAGATGGGGTTGCGGAACGCAACCACGAGTACGGAAGCAGTGGCGATGACCAGCGCGAAATAAAAAAAGAACAGCTGTTCCATAGTTAAGTCGGCGTTCCCGTCATCGCGAAGCAGGCGCGTTTGATCCTGCCGCCCGATCGGTGTCGCCTCCGGCCCCCTCGTGGCTCCACGTCAGTTCGGCTTCGGAGGAACGTGACTGAATGAGACATTAAAAAACGCGACGTTCGGGTGCTGCAGTTCCAGCCGCTTCTCCCGAACGGGAAACGCACGGTCGCCGATGGCGAGCAGTTGTTCCTTATTCAGGTGCAGCTGGCGTTTGTCGTAGACCGACCACTCGAATTCACGGCTCATCCCGAGCGCATCCACCGGACAGGCGTCGACGCACATCCCGCAAAACAGGCAGCGCGTCATATCCATATAATATTCCTTGGCGTAGCGCTTCGTGGGTTCGCCGGGGACCTCTGAACTAACGACGCGGATGACGCGCGAAGGGCAGGCGGCTTCGCAAAGATCGCAGCCGACGCATTTTTCCGTGCCGTCGTCGTAGCGCAGCAACCCGAGCATGCCGCGATAGTTGTCGGGAAGGATCCGCTTCTCGTGCGGGTACTGCACCGTCACGGGTTTGTAATGAAGAAGATGCGACATCGTCGCTTTCATGCCGACGAGGATCTCGTAAAAGATGACGGTCTTGAACCAAGCAATGAACTTTTGCATGGCCGAACACTACCCTCTTGGAAACAGATATACGGCGATCGACGTCACCACGATGTTTCCCAGCGCAATCGGCAGCATCACTTTCCAGCCGAACTTCATCAGCTGGTCGTACCGCAGCCGCGGCAAAGTCGCACGGAGCCAAAAGAACAGGAACAGGAACAGATACGCCTTGAATGTAAACATCATGATGCCTTCAACCCAGGCCAATTGAGGCATCCCTAGATATTCGGGAATCGTTCCAGGCCAGGGCGATGTCCATCCGCCCAAGAACATGGCCGCGGCGACGCAAGAAACCAGCACCATGTTGGCGTACTCGGCGATGAAGAAGAACGCGAAGCGCATCCCGCTGTATTCGGTAAAGAAACCGGCGACCAACTCGCTCTCGGCTTCCGGCAAGTCGAAGGGCACGCGGTTCGTTTCAGCCACCGCCGAAATGACGTACACCACGAACGCAAAGATTTGGGGGGCCGGCAGGGCAAAGATGAACCAATGCCAGAACCCACCGGCTTGCGCCGCAGTGATTTTCACGAGACTGAGCGAGCCGGCCAGGATCAGCACTCCGACGATGGCCAGGCCGACGTTCAGTTCATAGCTGATGACTTGAGCGGCGGACCGCAAGCCCCCCAACAGCGAGTATTTGCTGTTGGACGCCCAACCACCGAGAATGATGCCGTAAGCCCCGATCGAGGTGAAGGCCAGGATGTAGAGAATGCCGATATTGATGTCGCTGATCACGAAAGGCTCGACCGAAATCCCGAACAGCTCGATTTTGTGGCTGGGGCCGAACGGCACGACGGCAAAACCGATCAGGGCCGGCACCATCGCGAGGATCGGCGCGAGGCTGAACATGAACTTGTTTGCGCCGGCCGGCACGATGTCTTCCTTGAAGAAAAGCTTCAGCCCGTCGGCAATAGGCTGAAGCACGCCGTAAGGGCCGACTTCCATCGGACCCATCCGGTCTTGCATCCAGCCAAGCACTTTTCGCTCGGCGAGAGTTAGGATCATGACCGTCAACATCACCAGGCCCATGACGGCGGCGATTTGGGCCAAAGACACTGCCAGTCGCAAGCTCAATTCAGTCACGATTCACTCCTTGTTCGCATCCTTCCTGGTGCAGCCGGCATCAGCTCACCTTCTCGATCGACACCGATGTGATCCGAAACGTTGGCACCTTGGTCACCGCGTCGATGGTGCACTCGAACAAGCCTGACGCTTCCTGGGCAAAATGATCGGGAAACCATACCGTTCCCTCGGGCACGCGTTCTATGAGCTTGACCGGGGTCGTCAATGCGCCCCGCTGATTCGACACACGGACATGATCGCCGTCCGCGATGCCTAAGCGTCCGGCTTCGTTGCGATTCATCCGCAGCACCGCCTGGTCTTCAAGGTCAAGGAGCCCCTTTGAGCGCGTCGAGAGCTTACCCGAGTGAAACAGGCTTTGCGTGAGCCGCATCTGCCATCCTGTCTGGTCTCCCTTCGGCCGGCGAGGGGCCAGAGTATAGCGATTGGCGAGGCCCTGGCGATAGTCCCCGGCCACGTACCGTTCGATGGCCGCAGGGTCCGCCTTTGGCGGGATCGGCGCAGGACCCAGCAATCCGTAGGCAGGAATAACGCTGCGGATCTCCTTCATCACGTCTTTGCTCTCCCCGTACTCCAACGGCATACCGAGGAGGAGGGACAGCGCCGACACAATTTCCCAATCCGGACGGCTTTCGCCGAGTGGTTCGACGGCGGGACGAATGGCCTGTACATGGCCCTCTTCGTTCGTCCACGTACCGCTTTTCTCGAGCGGGGCGGCAGCCGGCAAGACGACATGTGCGAGTGCCGCGGTTTCGGTGAGGAAGAGCTCCTGGCAGATCAACAGCTCGAGGCTTTGCAGGGCTTCCGCGACGTTCAAATGACGCGGCAGGCTGCCGATCGGGTTTTCTCCAACGATCACCATGGCTTTCAACTGACCGCTCCGGGCGTTGTCGATCATCTCCTTCAGCGTGGCGCCCTCGGCGGGCGGAAGTTCCTTCTTCCACAGACGGCCCAAAGACGAACGTTCCTCGGCCGCGGCGACCTCTCTCGCCCCAGGCAGGAATTCGGCAACGGCTCCCACTTCCACGGCGCCTTGATCGTTGTTTTCTTCCGCCAGCGGGGCGAAGCCGCAGCCCGCTGTCTCGACCTTGCCGGTCAGCAGCAGAAGGTCGAGCAGATTCATACAGGCGCTGTAGCCGCCCGCACTTCGCAGGAGGTCCTGACCGGCAATCACGACCACGCGACGTCCCTTGGCAAAGGCCGAGGCCATCTCGAGGAACGTGTCACGCGCGGCCCCGGTCCCGGCTTCGATGTCAGTCCACTCGATCCTGGCCAGCGTTTCGGATAGCGAGGAGACGTAGGCCTCCGACCGATTCCGGATCGCACTCTCGATATGACCGCCCTCCAGGACTCCCTTGAGCAGGCCGATCAGGGCATCTCCAAATTCCGCGCTCGGGATGCCGACATGGTGGTGAGACAGGTTGGTAATGTTGCTGATCGAGTCGATGCCCGGCTGGACCGCTTCGATGGTCAAAAGCTGCGCGCCGCCTTTTTTAACCGCCTCTTTCACGCGCAGACCGGTCACTGGATTGGTTTCGGTGATGCTCGTACCTACAAGGAGCAGGACATCCGCGGCGGCGATGTCGTCGAACGTCACCGTCCATCGATGCGTCCCCTGCACTCGGCGCATCGCGCGCACGGCATTGATGTGGCCGTAGCGCGCGCTGCTGTCGACATTGTTGGTGCCGATCACGACGCGCATGAACTTCTGGAACAGATAGAGGTCTTCATTGGTACAGCGGCTGGAGATCAACCCGCCGAACGCGTCGGGCCCATGGGCTGCCTTGAGCCGCGCGATCTGCTCGGCAGCGTATTCGAGTGCGTCCACCCACGTCGTTTCCTCGAGGACGCCGTTCCGCCGAACGAGCGGCTTGGTGAGACGATCCGGACGGCTTGTCGCATGAAATCCGAAGAAGCCCCTGGCACAAAGGTCACCGTTGTTGCGGCCGGCGCCGAAGGACGAATTGACTTCGATCAAATGGTTGTCTTTGGCCTGGACGGTGATCTGGCAACCGTCGCCGCAGTACTGGCAGATGGTATCCGCCCGCTTCAACATCCATGGCCGGTATTCGTACATGGAGAGGCGGCTGGTGATGGCACCCACGGGGCAGATCTGGACACAACCGCCGCAGAACTCACAGTCGAGCGGGTGGGGGCCGAAGGCTTTGATTTCGGTCATCGTCCCTCGCCCGGACGGTGCCAATGCCTTGACGTCCATCACTTCGTCGCAGTACCGCACGCAGCGCAGGCACTGCACGCAGCGGTTCATCTGCGTTTCGATCACCGGACTGAAATACTCCTTTTGAAAGATGCGCTTGGTTTCGACGAACCGGCTGGCCGTGGCCGTGTACTGATGAGAAAAATCCTGGAGGTCGCACTTGCCGCCCTGATCGCAGACCGGACAGTCCAGTGGATGGTTCGCAAGAATGAATTCAAGCACCGACTTGTGCGCTTCGTTCACGACGCTGGTGGCCGTCCGGACGGACATGCCCTCGGTTGCGATCGTGCTGCATGAGGTCTGAAGCTTCGGCATCTTCTCGATCTCGACCAGGCACATCCGGCAATTGGCGTCCGGCTTGAGTTTCGGGTGGTAGCAGAAGTGAGGAATCATGACGCCGACCCGGCGGGCCGCCTCAATGACAAGCGTCCCCTTAGGCACGGTGATTTCGATGCCGTCGATCGTCAGTCGCACTGTTTCTGTGGGATTGTTCGCCATGACATCCATCAATTCATCTGATGGTCGATTGTCATTGGTCTAGGCTGAGGCGACCCCATCGACCGTTGCCCTATCACCATTGACCACATCAGTGCCTCGCGGCAGCAGGTTGAGGACGAAGCAGATTCGACGCTTCTGCCTCATGAATCAGCGCGATGTACTCCGGCCGCCAGTGCTTCAAGGTGCTCATGATCGGTGCCACCTCGGCGTCGCCGAACGCGCAGACCGTGCGGCCTGCGATGTTCTTGCAGAGATCTGTCAGTGTTTCAAGGTCCTGCGCCCGGCCGCGCTTGGCGACGATTCGGCGCATGGTCTGCACCAACCAGGAGCTCCCTTCCCGGCAGGGACTGCATTTGCCGCACGACTCGTGATAAAAAAATTCCATCAAACGGAGCGCGGCCCACACCATGCTTGTGCCTTCCTCCATGACCGTCACGCCCCCCGACCCCAGCATCGACCCGGCGGCCGCTACCGACTCGAAATCCATCTTCACGTCAAGATGGTCGGGGGTGAGAAAGGGTGCCGAGGCACCGCCCGGGATGAAGGCTTTCAACGGCTTGTCCGAACGCATGCCGCCTGCATGCTCATAGATCAATTCGCGGAACGTAATACCCATCGGCACTTCGTAGTTCCCAGGATACTTTACATGCCCGCTGACGCAGAAGATCCGGGTGCCGGTGCTCTTAGGAGGCGACCCAATGGCCGCGAACCATTCAGGTCCGCGATTGATGATGTGCGGGAGATTCGCGAGCGTTTCCACGTTATTCACGACCGTCGGCTTGTTATAGAGTCCATGCGTGGCCGGGAACGGCGGCTTCACCCGCGGCAGTCCTCGCTTACCTTCCAGTGACTCGAGCAGTGCAGTCTCTTCGCCGCAAATATAGGCGCCCGCTCCGCGATGCACCCACACGTCGACCGTCACGCCGCTTGCCAGAATGTTCTTGCCGATGTAGCCGGCCCCGCGCGCCTCGGCAATCGCCTGCTCCAGAATGCGGGCCCCGAGGACAAACTCGCCTCGTATATAGATGTAGGCGGATTCCGCTCCAATGGCATAGCAGCCCAGAACGATCCCTTCGAGGATTTGGTGGGGGTCGCGCTCGATCAGTTGACGGTCTTTAAAGGTACCTGGCTCGCTTTCGTCGGCGTTGCAGCAGAGGTAGCGCGGCCCCTGGTGGTCCTTGGGCAGAAATCCCCATTTGACCCCGGTGGGGAACCCGGCGCCGCCTCGGCCGCGCAAGCCGGACTTGATCACGAGCTGAGTGACGTCGGCCGGCGCAACCTTCCCGAGAATCTTCTTGAGTGCCTGGTAACCGCCTGTCTTTTCATACTCGGCCAGCGTCCCCGTGTATCCGGGTTGACTCATGTTCTTGATGAGAATCGGTTCGTGCTTCGGCATCGTTTTCAACGTACCGGCGTCTCGCCTTTGGAGGCAAGCGGCTCCGGCCACATGAACGGCCCTGTCTTCAAGGCACTGGAACCCCTCGACTTGAGATCCGACAAAATGCGGTCGAGTTTCTCTTCGGTCAGGCGCTCGTAGTAATCGTCGTTGATCTGCATCATCGGACCGGTACCGCATGCCGCGAGGCATTCGACCGTGGAGAGTGTGAACGACCCATCGGCGGTCGTCTCGCCGGGACTGATTCCGAGTCTGGCTTTAATCCAACCGACCAGCGTATCCGATCCCACGAGCGCGCACATCAGCGACTTGCAGACCTGAATGTGAAACTTCCCCACCTCCTTGAGATTGAGCATCGTATAGAAGGTGGCGGTCTCATAGACTTGAGGGGGCGTCAGTTTCAAAATCCTCGCGATCTCGATCATCGCCGCTTCGGTGATATGTCCCTTGTCCCGCTGAGCGAGATACAGCAACGGTATCAATGCCGAGCGCTTTACCGGGTAGCGACTCAAAATATCGTCAATTTCTTGTTGGTACTTCTCTCGTAGCACGCTTCCCCGGCCTCCCTGGAATGTGAGGGTATGGGTGCCCTTCACCGCGGCACCTTCTCACCCGCCCAGCCCCGCGCATGTCGAGACGTGCGCCTTCCCCAAACGAGCACCGCCAAACAGAACTGGTTCGACCCGAAGACTACCTTGGTCTTGGCGACGGGAGAAACCCATCTACTTCCCGTGTGCCGCGTTCGGCGGGCACGAACGCGCACATAACTCCCGCCTACCTATCACATTCTCCCATCACGATATCGTAAGTCCCAAAAATCGTGATGATGTCAGAAATCAGATACCCTCGCGCCATATGGTCGAACGCCCCCATGTGGACGAAGGACGGAGAGCGGATTTTCAGGCGATAGGGCCTGGCGCTGCCGTCGCTCACGATGAAAAACCCCAACTCGCCCTTCGGCGCCTCACTTCCGCAATACGTTTCAGCTTTTGGCGGCTTGAAGCCCTGCGTAAAGATAATGAAATGGTGAATCAGGCTTTCCATGTCGCGCATGACCTTGGCCTTGGGCGGCGGAATGAATTGCGGCGCATCGGCCATGAATGGGCCTTGCGGCAGCTGGTCAAGGCATTGCTTGATGATCCGCGCGCTTTGCCGCATCTCTTCCATTCGCACCCAGTACCGGTCGTAGGTGTCGCCGTTCTTGCCGACCGGCACTTCCCAGTCGACCTTGTCGTAGGCGCCGTAGGGCTCCGCTTTGCGCACGTCGTAGGCCACTCCTGATCCGCGCAGTACGGGGCCGGTGCACCCGAAGTTGATGGCGTCTTCCGCGGTGATCACGGCGACCTGCTTCGTGCGCCCTAGCCAGATGCGGTTGGAAGCGATCAGCGAATCGTACTCCTTCACTTTGTCGGGAAAGGTGTCGAGAAACGTTTTGAGTCTCAAGACGAGGTCGGGCGTGAGATCGCTGTCGACGCCGCCGATGCGGTAATAGTTCAGCGTCAGGCGCGCGCCGCAGAGCTTCTCGAACATATCCAACAAGGTCTCTCGTTCTCGAAACGTCCAGAAAAAGACGGTCATCGCGCCGATATCGAGCGCCTGTGTTCCGAGCCAGAAGAGGTGGCCGACGATTCGCTGCATTTCCGCGACGATCGTCCGGATGTATTCTCCCCGCTCGGGAATCGAAATGCCGAGCAATTTTTCAACCGTGCGGACATAGGCGTAATTGTTCGCCATCGCGCAGACATAGTCGAGCCTGTCCGTATGCGGTATGACCTGCATGTAGGCCAGGCCTTCGCACAGTTTCTCGACGCCCCGGTGAAGGTATCCCAGATCCGGAGTTGCTTTGACGATACGCTCGCCGTCCAATTCGAGCACCACGCGAAGCACGCCATGTGTGCTCGGATGCTGCGGCCCCATATTGAGCAACAGTTCTTCCCGCCGGCGCGACCGCGAAGGAGCTTCGGCCCTGAACGCCTCCTTCTGGGTCTCCGGGATCTCGCCTTCGGCCTGTTCGACCGGCGGTTCGTCCAGCCGTGGAATGAAATCGAACTGGCTGCGCCAGCCGCGGCCCTCTGCTGGGAAATCCTTCCGCAGCGGATAGCCTTCGGCATAATCTTCCGGCAACAAAATACGCCGCAGATCCGGATGGCCTTCGAAGCGGATGCCCATCATGTCGTAGACTTCGCGCTCGAGGAACTCCGCGCCCTTCCACACGGACGTGACCGACGCGATCGTCGCATTGTCTTCGGACAGCCGCGCCTTCAGTCGGAGCCGCCGGCCGTGAGAGAGCGAATGCAAATGGTACACGACTTCGAACCGCTGCCCGTCTTCGGGGTAGTCAACCGAGCAGATATCCGTCAAGTGATCGAACGAGGCGTCCGGCGCATCGTGAAGATAGCGCGTTAAATCGAGAATCCGTTCTGCCGCGACCTGGACGGTCACCTCGGATCGGGCCGTGTCCGCTTCCACGGACAGGACCGCCTCGGGAAACCTTGTCATCAATGTTTCAATGAGTGGCTGCACCGGCATAGGCTACTTCTTCACTTCACGAACACCTTCTCACGCTGGATTTTTTCCTGCAGCTTCAACAACCCGTCCATCAGGGCCTCGGGCCGAGGCGGACAGCCGGGAACGTATACATCCACCGGCACGATTTGATCGACCCCTTGCACGACCGCATAGCTGTTGTAATGGTTGCCCGAGGTCGCGCACGATCCCATGGAAATGACATAGCGCGGCTCCGGCATTTGATCGTAGATCCGGCGGATCACGGGCGCCATTTTTCTGCAGACCGTGCCGGCCACGATCATGAGATCCGCCTGACGCGGCGAGGCGCGGAAGACGCCGGCGCCGAACCGGTCGATGTCGTAGCGCGACGAGACGCTGGCGATCATCTCGATGGCGCAGCAGGCGAGGCCGAATGTCATCGGCCAAAGGGCCGATTTCCTGGACCAGTTGACCAATGCGTCCAGATTGGTCGTGATGATATTGGCCTCAAATTGTCGTTCTAGGAAACTCATCTGTGTACTCTTACCGCACCTCTCTTAGAATCGGATTAAGCTCAATCCCATTCTAACGCCCCCTTCTTCCACGCGTACCAGAGTCCCACAAGGAGGATTGCGATGAACACTAGCATCTCGACCAGGCCAAGGAGACCGAGCGATTGAAAACGCACGGCCCAGGGAATGATGAAGATCACCTCGATGTCGAAGATCACGAAGAGCATGGCGATGATGTAGTACCGCATCGGAAATTGGACGCGAGCATCGGAAAACAAAGGGCTTCCGCTCTCGTAAGGATTGAGTTTCGCGCGATAAGGACGATGCGGGCGGACAAGCCGGCCGGCCAGGAGCTGAATTGCTCCAAAGGCGATCGAAATGCCGATGAATAACAGGATCGGCAGGTAGTTCAGTGGAACAGCTTCGTCCGCCATGATCTCTCTCAGGCCTTAAGCCGCGGCATGGCGGCTCAAGGCTGATCCGAAAAACGGTTTAAAGATCAGCCCGTCCAGCGCCGGCACTTCGAGACCCTTGTGCTGGACCAGAATTTTGAAAGTCCGTCCCATGCCCTCCGGCTTGAGCAAATGAAGCGCCGCTCGAAATTCCGGCGTCTCCGGCGTCAGCTGCGCGATCATCTCTTCGACACCGAGTCCCATGAGGAAACTCATCTGGTTCGTAAAACCGGTAACCGAGAGCCCCGCCTCTTCCCCGACCGTGGCCAGCGTCGTAAAGTCCACATGGGCGGTCATATCTTGCAGGCCAACGCCCAGCAAAGGATCTTCGGACGCCATCTGCGAGTGATAACAGAGCAGCGTGCCTCTGGATCGCTGGGGGCCATAGAGGTCCTCAGCCGAATGGCCATAATCGATCGTGATCACGATTCCTCGATCCAGGGCTGCTGCGACCTGGCGCATCCAGTCGGGCGCCGACAGGTTCACTTCTGTTCGATAGCCCTCGGGAAGCTCGATGTGCAGGCGCCGGAAGTAGTCTTCGATGCCAGGCTTCGAGGGGTCACGAAGACATTCCACAAACCGGCCGTCCGCGACATCGACGAAAATTTCCTTGAGGACAGGGCCGACCTTCTCAACCCGATGTACCGGAAATGCGTCGGCCAATTCGTTACTGAACATCAGGCCGGTTGTGCCCCCCGCCGCCAGACTGGTGATGTCTTCGAGCCAGCTCACCGGTCCCGACGCAGTGAGCCAAGGTTGCAGATGTTGCTGCTGCAGGGCGCGCATGGCCGGACTGCGCTCGACCAACACATAGCGGAGGCGTTGAGCCAATGACCTCGAAACCTGCTCGCAATGGGTCAATAAGTGTTTGGCCAGGAGGCCTTTGCCCGGTCCCATCTCGACGACCGTGAAGGGCTCGGGGTAACCCAACAACGCGTCGATTTGCGCCGCCTGTCTCGCCAGCGCCTGGCCGAGGATCGGATGAACGTCCGAGCTGGTGTAAAAATCACCGTTCCAGCCGATCCGTTCGGTGCCCGAATCGGTCGGGCGCATGTAATAGCCAAACTGAGGATGATACAGCGCCAGCTCCATGAAGCGGGCGAAGGGAATCGGGCCGTTCCGGCCGATCTCGGAGGCAATCGCGGCAACGAGTTGCGGATGCCCGGTCGTCACGAGAATCCCAGTTGGTTAGTGCAAAAAATAGTGACACCCATAGCAGATGGGCGAAGCGCATTCCCACCTACGACGAGCGTAAAAGTGGCGTAGAGTATCCTTTGGAACTGCGCTAAGTCAAGGCGGGATAAGGCGGAATCCCTGTACTCAGTCCGCTCTCGGCCCACCCACTCGACCATTCTGGTCTCAGGCACAGCTTGACGCCGAAACTTGTTCCGTCAACGCATCGCGAGACGGAACTTCGGACATCGGCATCACTCGTCAAAGGCGAGTCACTGTGCTTCGACGGCATGGTACCCGAGTGGCTGAGCTGGTCGCGGATGAGTCACAGGGATTCCGCCTCTGGGTAGGAAGGGACGAGGGACCTTGACCGCAATTCATGAACGAGAAGTAGCGTGCCATTTCTCGACCTTTGCGCAATTCGGGAACCGTTCCCTCGAACGGATGCGGCTCACTGAAAGCGAGTGGCGTCGATGTTCGACGTTCCGTTCATGCGTAGCAAAGAACGGAAGTGAGGATGTAGAACGGTCGAATTGCCGCACGGGAGAGAGGCGGACGCAGCGTTGCTATTCTATGCCCCGTGGCACTTTTTGTATTTCTTGCCCGATCCGCAGGGGCAAGGCTCGTTGCGGCCGACTTTATCGTCACCGCGCTGGACCGGTTGCGTGGAGACGGGTTCTTCGCCGCGATTCAACGTGAGCTTCGGCTGGGGGCGCGATACGACCGGCGGGGGAGGAGGTGCCGGGCGCTCGCCTTCGCGAACTGCCTGCACCAGGAAGAGCCGTTCGATCGTATCCGATTTGATGCGTTCCATCATGCCGGCGAACAGATCGTATCCTTCCCGCTTGTATTCGATCAGCGGATCTTTTTGGCCGTAACCCCGTAAGCCGATCCCGTCGCGCAGATGGTCCATCGCCAGGAGATGATCCTTCCAGTGGTGGTCGATCACCTGCAGCATGAAGTTCTTTTCCAGGAACCGCATCAAGTCCGGGCCGAGTTCCTTTTCCTTCCGCTCATAGGCCTGTCCAACCTGAGTTTTGAGATCTTCGAGCAGCGCATCACGGCCGACGTCGCGAAGCGAATCGCCGCCATCATGCTTGCCTTGCGTCACGTCCACTCCGAACTGGCCCTGCATCATTTCGACGAGGCCCTTCATGTCCCATTCTTCGGGGTACTGTTCGGCCGGGCAGTACACGTTGAGCGCCGATTCGACGATGGACCCCATCATGTCGCGGAGATCGTCGCTCAGGTTCTCGCCGGCAAGGACGGCGCGGCGGTGTTGATAGATGACTTCGCGCTGCTTGTTCATGACGTCATCGTATTCGAGCAGTTGCTTGCGGATCTCGAAGTTGTGCGCTTCGACCTTCTTTTGCGCGTTCGCGATGGCGCGCGTGACCATCCCGTGCTCGATCGGAATGCCTTCCTCCATTCCCAGCTTGAGCATGAGCTGGGAGACGCGTTCGGACGCGAAGATTCGCATCAGATCGTCTTCAAGCGACAGATAGAATCGCGACGAGCCGGGATCGCCCTGACGGCCGGCTCGGCCGCGGAGCTGGTTGTCGATACGACGGCTTTCGTGGCGTTCGGTTCCCAGAATATGCAGGCCGCCGAGGGCAAGCACTTCCTGCTTGTTCTTCTCGCAGTCCGCCCGGATTTCTTCATAGACAGCGAGCTTCCGTTCCTCCGGCAAATTTTCCTCGCGGTACAGGACTTGTTTGAACATGAAGTCGGCATTTCCGCCCAGCAGAATGTCGGTGCCTCGTCCCGCCATGTTGGTCGCGATGGTGACTGCGGCTTTGCGGCCGGCTTGCGCGACGATCTCCGCTTCACGTTCGTGCTGTTTGGCATTGAGTACGTTGTGCTTGATGCCGTTGCGGTTCAGCATGCCCGCGAGCTTTTCGGACTTTTCGATCGAGATCGTCCCGACCAGCACGGGCTGGCCCCGTTCATGACAGTCCTTGATCTCTTCGACGATGGCAGTGAACTTTTCCTTCTCCGTGCGATAGACGACGTCGGCATAGTCCAGTCGGATCATTTTCCGGTTCGTCGGCACGACGTTCACGTCCAGGTTATAGATCTTGGCGAACTCCGCCGCTTCGGTGTCGGCCGTGCCGGTCATGCCGCCCAGCTTCTTGTACATCCGGAAATAGTTTTGAAAGGTCACCGAGGCGAGCGTCTGGTTTTCGTTGGCGATCTTGACGCCCTCTTTGGCTTCCACCGCCTGATGCAAGCCGTCGCTCCACCGCCGGCCCGGCATGAGGCGGCCGGTGAATTCATCGACGATGATCACTTCGCCGTCCTTCACCACATAGTCCACATCGCGCTTGTAGAGCGCGTAGGCTTGCAGCGCCTTGACGACGTGGTGCACGAGGTCCATGTTGTCCGGGTCGTACAGGTTGTCCACTCCCAGCAGTTTTTCGACGCGAACGTTGCCTTCCTCCGTGAGTGCGGCGGTCTTGGTCTTTTCTTCGATCGTGTAGTCGTGCTCAGCCTTGAGCTGCGGGATGATGGCGTTGATGCGGTAATAGAGGTCCGTCGTCTGGTCCGTCGGGCCCGAGATGATCAGCGGCGTCCTCGCCTCGTCGATCAGGATGCTGTCCACCTCGTCGACGATTGCGAAATTCAGCTCCCGCTGTACGCATTGATCCAGGGCCGTGACGACGAGGTTGTCGCGCAGGTAATCGAAGCCATATTCGTTGTTCGTGCCGTACGTAATGTCGGCACGATACGCCTCCGGCCGCGTGCACGGGCGGAGATGCTGCAAGCGCTTGTCGGCCGCATCGTAGGTCGGATCGTACAGAAACGAAGCGTCGTGTTGGATCACGCCGGTGGACAGACCGAGCGCGTGGTAGAGCTGCCCCATCCACTGGGCGTCGCGTTTGGCCAGGTAATCGTTGACGGTAACGAGATGCGCGCCTTTGCCCTCCAAGGCGTTGAGATAGATCGGCAGCGTGGCCACGAGGGTTTTGCCTTCGCCGGTCTTCATTTCGGAAATCCGGCCTTTGTGCAGGATCATGCCGCCGATCAGCTGCACGTCGAAATGCCGCATATTGAGCTTTCGACGGGACATTTCCCGGCAGGCGGCGAACGCCTCCGGCAGAATGTCGTCCAAGGTTTCTCCGGCGGCGAGGCGCTTTTTGAAGGTTTGCGTTTTGTCGGCCAGCGCGTGATCGGACAGCGGGGTCAGCTCCGGTTCCAGGGCATTGATGCGCTGGACAAGCGGCATCAAGGCCTTGATTTCTCGATCGTTCTTGCTGCCGAAGATGAAATTGAGGAGTTGTGTCAGCATCAGGATTTCAGGCGACGATGCCGGAGCGGCGGCACCCCAACTGACGCAGTATACCGGAAAGCTTTTCCGAATCCTATCGGGAACACAACGGGTTCCGCTCGCTCATGCTTGACGCTTTCACGTCGGGTTCGGTACCATCGCCCCCACGGGTCTCATCTTGTACTCTACGCTATGACGTCTCGCGTGATAAAGCAATCAGTCGCCGTGCTGTTGGTCCTTTCCCTGCTTACGGTCGGAGGACTGGCGTCGGCGCAATCGATTTCGCACGAATCTCATCACGCCCATCATCACAAAGCCGCGCACGGCACCGTGCTTTGCGCGTGGATGTGCGCCGCCGGGCAGGTGCTCGCTACGGTCACTGGTCCTCCTCTGGTCGAGCGTGCGCCGATCTCACATATCGAACTGTACGCGCTGCCCGCCCCCTCGTCGAACTTCTCATCTCCCCTCGTCTCCCGCGGTCCTCCGGACCATCCTGTCGCATAGTCTTTCCCTGAGCTAGCGATCCGGTCCAGGTTCTCGGGGGCCGGTTTCGTGCGCAGTTCTCCGGTGGGTTTTCGCATGACGGCAGCAACGCATAATCGATTCCTGGCGCCCGCATGGATAGTTTCCGTGACGCTGCACGGCGTCGTCGTGACCCTGGCGATGTTGTTTGCCGCGCAGGTCCGCCCCGTCTTTCAAGAGGAGCCCTTCAAGTGGGACGTGGCCCTGATTGAAACGATGAAAACGGATTCGCCCGCGGAGGCAATGCCGCAACCGGCTGCGGAACCGATGCGGCCGTCAGTCCGACCGGTGCAGCCGCAGGTCCGTTCGGCGCCTGCCCCGGTTGAGCCGCCGCCCGACAGCGTCATGCATCGGGTCGCGCCGCAGCAGACGGTGCAGATGGTGCATCCGGAGGTACCGCCTGTGAAGCCGGTAGAGCGGGAGGAGCCGCCTCCGCCGCTTAAGACGGAACGGATGACACCGCCGGTCACGCCCGTTCCTGACAAAACGATCGAACCGGTCGAGCAGAAGATCGTCGAAACGCCGAAGACGCAGCCCGAACCGCCGTCGCCGCCCAAGGAACCTGAACCCGTCCAGTCGAGCGAGCCGGTGATTGCCCAGCGGCAACCCGTCGCACCGCCGCCCTCTGAGGCGGTAGAAACCCGGCCGATCGAGAATCCTGCAAAGCCGTCGACGCCGGAGCCTGCATCCTTGGCGCCTGCCGAGACGGCTGCGCCTGCCGCTCGCCAGGAAGCGCCCATGCAGACGGCGAAAGCGGCTCCGTCCGGTCCCGAGGTAAAGACAGATCATCGCTGGCTGGCTGAGTCTCTCTGGCGTCGCGTTGCAGAATTGAAGCGTTATCCTAATTCGGCTCGCCTCAACGGCCAGGAAGGGAAAGTCATTCTGAAAGCGGTCATTCGATCGGACGGCCATTTAATCGATGTCACCGTTCAAAAGAGCTCCGGGCATCAGATCCTCGATGCGGCCGCGGTTGAAGCCGTTAAGCTTGCCTGTCCGCTTCACATGAAGCATGCCATTAACAAACCTGAGATCGTGGTAAGTCTTCCGATCGTGTATAGCCTGGCGAATTAGGGGGCGCGGGTGACATGAGGAAGCCAACAGTCAATACGGGTCTTCCATATCTCCTCTGCGTAACGGCATTTGGCCTCGCCGCCGCGTGGCCTACGTCGTTTGTCGCTGCCGAGGCTACCGACTCTTCCCCGATCCTTGGTCCGACATATACGACGGTGCATAACGTAAAAAACGTGGTAGGTCCGTCCGTACAGATCGACGACCAAGGCAGGATCTCAGCCGCCTGGGTCGAAGAAGACAAGGACGCGCGGACGATCCTGTTTGCGCGGTCCGAAAAGCCCGGCGGCCCGCTCGGGCCGGCCGTCGCCGTCAACCAGCCAACCGAAAGCCCGTACTACCGCCAGGAAGCTCCGGCGCTCGTTGTCCGCGGACACGAGGTCTTCGTCACCTGGTCGAAGACCCATCCGAAAACGACTCCGGACAAGCCCTTCTCGGGAGAGTTGAGATTGAGCCGCTCCACAGACGGCGGACGCTCGTTTGGACCGTCGACATTGGTGAATGACGATGATCAGGTGATTCAGCACACCTTCGATGCAATGCATGTCGCTCCGGATGGCGTGTTACACTTCGCATGGATCGATGGCCGGGAAGGCAAGAAGGAGCCCGGCACGTTCGTCGCACGATCAACCGACCAGGGCCGCACGATCACAAAAAACTTCAAAGTCGACGACAATACCTGTGTGTGTTGCCGGACGTCGGTTGCCGCCTCCGCGGACGGGATGGTCTATGTCGCCTGGCGCAAAATCTTCGACGGTAATGTCCGTGAGACCGTGGTCGCACGATCGACTGACGGGGGTGAAACGTTCTCGGCGCCGGTCGTCGTCGGCAATGACCGGTGGGTGTATCAAGCTTGCCCGCACCGGCCCGCATCCTTGGGGGTTGATCGCTCCGGACGTCTGTACGTGGTCTGGTACACGGAGGGAGCCGACGAGACGCCGGCAATTTATTTGGCGTATTCAGACGACCGGGGACGGACCTTTTCCGAAAAAAAACAGCTGAACCGCTCGAAGGGGACGTTTCCGGATCATCCGCAGATGGCCGTCGATCCCCAGGGGCGTGTGATGGTGATTTGGGAAGAGCAATCACCCGTGCGCCGCGAGATCGTGATGAGCCACTCCCTCGACCGAGGCCAGTCATTCAGCCTGCCGAGAAAATTGAATGAAAAACACGGACAAACTCCGGCGATTGCAGTCAATGACGAGGGGACGGTCGTGATGGGATGGAAGGAACACGCGATGCCGGCGCATCGCTTGGTGATTCAAACCATGCAGCTCCCCGGTTCGTCAGTGGCGGCCGCGGAGATCAACAGCAATGGGCGGTAACACACGACGAATGAGTCTCGTTGTCGCGCTCGCAGGCTCTCTCACGCTGGTCGCGTCGAGTTTGCTGTATGGCGCCTCCACGGGGGCCGATCCCTTTGCGGCGTTCGGCGTCACACACCTTACGCCAGGCGCTCAAGAGACCCCATTCGATCTCAAGGCTCTCGATGGTGCCACCCTAGGCTCACAAGAACTTACGGGCAAGATTGTGGTGCTGAATTTTTGGGCCACATGGTGTGGCCCATGCAAGGAAGAGATGCCTTCGCTGGCACGGCTCCAGTCGCAATTCGATCCTGCGCAGCTCCGCGTCGTCACGGTTACCACGGACCTGTATCCGCAAGGCATTCAGCAGTTCCTCGACCATCTCGGGATCAATCTCCCGGTGCTGTTCGACGAAGACCAGGAACTCTCGCGCCGGTTCATGGTTCGCGGGCTGCCGACGACCGTGCTGATCGGCCGCGATGGCCATGCCATCGGCCGGGCCGTGGGACCGCGATCCTGGGATAGCCGGGACTCGATCGCTCTCCTACGGCAAGTCCTCGATCATCAGCCATGAAGCGCCGACTGTTCCCGCTGGCTCTCACCATGGTTGTCCTGTACGCCGCTCTCGCGGTAGGGGCCGCCAACTGCCTCGTGCTTCACGCCGAACAGCCGCAGCCGCATCACCATGGCCAGTCGCATGTGGCGCATTCGGCACTTTGCGCCTGGGCATGTCAGATTCATCCCACCTTCATCGTCGCTGCGCCGATACCGCTCGGTTCGGTATCGACCGTCGTCGCGAAATTCCGTCAGGGAGAGCCGACGGCCAGCACAACGCGTCTTGCTTCCCTGCTGACCTCGCGCGCTCCTCCTCGGTCGTAATCCTCATTCTCCTTTGTAAGACAAGCATTGTGCCGGGAGCGAAGCCACCGGGTAAGTCCGGTTGATCGCGCCTGCACACTTCGCATCAGGGGGGCAGTCATGTGGGCATTGAAGCGCTTTTCGCGATGGCACCTTGCCGTTCTGATCTCGTTATTGATGATTTCAAGAGGAGCGCCGGGTGCCGCTCAGAATGCTCCGTCAGCGGATCCATCTGCCTCGCCCCGAGAGCAGGAACTTCGGAATCAGCTGAGGAACATTTTGCATGAGCTGGACGAAATTCAGCAGCAAAAGGAAAAGGCGGCCCCGGAAGACGAGCGCCCCGCAATCATCAAGGAGGAAGCCGAGCCCCAAACGACGGCGGAGGGCGAGCCTACGGCAGTACCGCATTTCGATCTTGCGGATATGAGCATCGTCAGCAAACGGCTTCAAAAGCGGCCTGAAGGCGTGTCACTGTCGGCAACCGTGCCGGCTGAGACAGATTCGCAACCGACGAGGACCATGCAGGAGTCACTTCAGTCGCTGCCCGGCATCGCGCTTCGTCAGGCGAACGGCCCGCGGGACTTCAGCATCATGATTCGCGGTCAAGGTGCGAAGACCACGTTTGCGGTCCGCGACATCAAAATTTATGAGGACGGATTCAGTCAGACGCAATCCGACGGCTTGTCCCGGCTCGACATGCAGGACCCTTGGTTCATGCGAAGCACCGAGGTCATCCGCGGCGCTGCATCCTCGCTCTATGACAATTACGCGCTCGGCGGCATGGTCCATTTCAGGACGCGGCGCGGGGCGGACATCAACGGATTCGAAACGTTTCTTTCGGGTGGATCATTCGGCTTCTTCAAGCAGGCCTTCGCCGTCGGCAAGCGGTATGAAAACCTTGACGTCTCTCTTTTTGCCAGCAATGCCGCAGAAGATGGATTCATCAGGAACAGCGATTACAACACTCAAACCCTGAACTTTAATCTACGATTCACCATCGATGACAAGCAGAACTTCTACTTCAAGGCGATCACCAACTGGCTGGACACCCGTGTGCCGACGCGATTGACGCAGTCGCAGTTCAATGCGGACGAGCGGCAAGCCGGCGGTGCGCAAACGGCCTGTACGCCCGGCGCCTACAATCCCAACTGCGCCAATGCCCTCCTGCTCCATCAGCAGCGCATCGACCGCCGCACCATCGTCGGCGGCATGTACGAGCGGCAGCTCAATGCCAATACGGTGCTCACAGTCGAAGCCGATTACGACGTCAAGGACATCAATCAATACTTCTCGCAGATCACCGACAACGTAAATCCGAATTACAAAAGCTACGTTGATCTGCGCAATGATGGACGGCTGGCGGACATGCCCTTGAGAAGCTACCTTGGGTTCTTCGTAAACAATATGGAACAGGAAGGACAGACGTTCCAAAATCTGGCGACAGGATTCGGAACACGCGGAACGCTGCTGCAAAACAACCGGGGTAGAATCAATAACATCGGCGGCCGTTTTCGCGAGGAGCTCGAGTTCGTTCCTAAATGGACCTTCGCCGCAGGCCTTGGATTCGAACAGTCACAGCTCAGTATCAGTACCATCAACTACGATAATGCCGGCGCTGTGGCGTCGAGGCCGAGTGCAACGCGCGACTACACGAACTGGGCGCCGGAAATTTCACTGACCTGGAAACCGGCGGAAGGCTATCGGCACTGGGTGAGAAGCAGTACGGGATATGCGATCCCGCAGTTCTCCAATCTCATACGCGATCCAATCACCGGTCAGCCTGGATCAAACTTCGATTTGAAGCCGCAGAAGAATTGGAACAATGAAATCGGGACGGAATCTCGATTGACGAAAGACTTGGTCGTCCAACTCGTCGGGTTCTGGACATTCTTCAAGAACGAAATCATCACGCAAACCATCTCAGGCGCCAACACCGCGTCGGTCAATGCCGATTCTTCCCAGTATCGCGGCATCGAAGCGAGCTACGATTGGCGGCCATTGACCGGTCTCCGGTTCTCCGGAGCCTACACGCACATTCAAGCGAGATACATCAACTTTTCAGACCGGAGCGCTACAGGGTTCACTTCTCGGGACGGCAAGAACGTTCCCAACGTGCCCACCGATATTATGAACTTGAAAGTGGAGTACGATCACCTTCCGACGGGATGGGGAGGTTGGCTGGAGGGCAATTATTTCAACAGCTACTTCTTGAACAACAGCAATACGTTCGGCATTCCGTCGTATTTCATCGGGACGGTGAACGTCCACAAAAACGTCGAGATCAATAATCGCTGGGTCCGTTTTGCGAAGTTCTTTCTCCAAGTGGACAACATCGGAAATATGAAATACGCCGCATCGGGCCAGGTCATCGGTGGAGAAACAACAGCCGCCGCTGCCACCCAGCAGGCCTTCTTCGCCGGATACGGCCGCGCCATTTACGGGGGGGTGACCCTGGGACTGTTCTGAGTTGTATGTGTAGGACCTGCGGCAAAATAGGCGCCCTCGTGATTGATATTCGCGGTGCAGATGCCCGTGCGCGGTTGATTTCACCCATCCCTGACTTTATAGTTGGTTCACATCCTTCCGTTATCTTGGAGTGCGCTCTTGATCCTGTCCGCACGACTCCTGCTCATCATCGCGATCCTCGTCAGCTTGTCGGAGCTGTCTCTCGCTCGAACGGTTCTCCCTGCATCGGCCGGCGATTCCGGCAAACAGGCGGTCGAGCGTGCGGCAGATCTTTGGAAATCGGGAGACGCGGATGCCGCGATTGCGTCTCTTCAGAAAACGACCGAATCCGGCGGACCCGCCGAAGCCTACCATCTGTTGGGGCAAATCTATTTCAAGGCCAAAAAGAAGCCGCGCGAGGCGGCCGAAGCATTCACGCACGCACTCAAGCTGAAGCCGGCGTATCCCGATGCTCTCAATGATCTGGCCGAAGTCTACATCGCGCAAGGAAAGACCGCCGAGGCGGAGGTGACTCTCAAACGGGCCATTGACGTAGACCCGAAGCACGAAGATTCCTATCTGGATCTGGCCCGGCTGTACGAAAGCCGGCACGACATCCCCGCCGCCATGCAGGTCTACCAGCGCCTTCTGACCGTTCGTCCTGCGAGCGCCGACGGACTCTTCGGGCTGGCAATGTTGTACGAGGGACAGGGAAACAACGATGCGGCCCGCGAGATGCTCAGACGGTTGACTAAAAGTCATCCCGCGCATGCCGACGGATGGTACCAGGCGGGCCGTCTAGCAGAACGCAATAATGATCTGTTAGAAGCCGCCTATGCGTATCGGCAGGCTATTGCCGCCAAGCCGGATCTGGTGGATGCGCACTTCAATTTGGGATTCATTTTCCGCAGCCAGAACAAACCGAGCGAAGCCGAGCGAGAGTTTCTCGAAGTCCTGCGGTACCGGCCTGAATATGCCGAAGCGCACATGAATCTGGGCGTGATCTACACGAGTATGAACAAGCTCGAGGAGGCCGAACAGGAATATGAGAAGGCTGTCGATCTCAAGCCCGATTACGCCGAGGCTCACTATAATCTGGGCGTGTTCTATGAATTGCACCGGAAGGATATGCCGCGTGCGCTGGCGCAATATCACAAGTATCGGAACCTAGGCGGCCGAGATGACCGCGTCGAGCGGATCATCGGAACCGCAGGCCGATAGTCTGCCGGACAGCTTTCTACCGGCTTTCAACAGTTCATTACCAGCGGTAGGGCCAGCGCCCGTACGGATAACCGTAAGGACCTAAATACGGGCCAGGGCCCATATAAGGGTAGGGGTAGGGGCGCCTCAATCGCGCCATTTCGGGCGGGGGCATCACCTCGATGTGGCGTGCCTCGATGACCGGATAACTGTATTCCGTTTCATCGAGCGGGAGCGTCATGGAGCCCGTGACTTCCCCTGTCACCGTGACGCTCGTGCCGGGTGGAACCGTGGCGGGATCCAAAAACTCCCTATGCATGGCGATAAAGCGCCCTTGTGACTGTGTCCGGTCGCCGCCGGGCCTGCCTGACCGATCGAGCGGGAGTTGTAAGATCTCTATCCTCGTCGCATCTTTCAACCGTCTCGCATTCAGCACCTCACCGCCGAACACGACGGACTGTCCCCTGTAGGAGTCTGGCGCGGCTTTCACTTGAAGAAACGCGAGGGGAGTGGCGGCAGTGCCGGGCGCGCCGTCTTCGGCCTGTTGGCTCGATGCACATCCCGCCAAAACGAGACCAAGACCCATCGCAGAACACCATAAGATCGTTTCGCGCATGAAGCGATTATAACAAACAGCAAAGCGCTGCAGGTATTCGCTATAATGGCGTGTCGCAGCCTGAGGAAAGGAGACCGGATGAGCACGATGGCACGATCGATTGGTATCACGCTGATCACAGGGTTCTTGATGTCACTTGTTTTTACGAGTCGCGGCGAGACGGCTCCCGGGACGACTCCTGAGTTGAAGGGCAAGTATGAGATTCTCAAGGACGAACGCTCGACTCATCAGCCTGGAAAGGTCAAGCTGGTCGAGTTTGCAGATTTCTATTGCCCCCACTGTCATCATTTCGATGGGGAAGGGCTGCCGATACTCGAAAAGGAATTCGGCAAGAAGCTTGAGACGACGATGGTAGGGTTTCCCGTCATCAGAGGGAAACTCCCCACAGCCTTCGACATGTATGAGCAGGCGAAAATCATGGGCAAGGGCAACGAAATGAAGAAAGTGCTGTTCCGGACCATTCACCAAGACAAGGTGACTGGTGTACTGGACCGCTCCATTCGCGAAGTGTTGATCAGGGAAGTCGGGCTCGATCCGAATGCATTTGAAGAAGGAATAGCAAGCGGGAAGCCGGCGCACCTCTTTGAAGAGGGGAAAAAGTGGGGCGAGCGCATTAAACTGCAACAAACGCCGACCGTTCTACTTGACGGCAACATCAAAGTGGAAAAAATTGATCCTGACAATCTCAAGCTCGTGATCCAAAGCATCCTTGATGCCGACGGCAAAAAGTGACGAGTAAGGGCTGATCAAGTGCGGTCTTGACGATAGTCTTATAATGGCTATCTTTTCTCACCCACCAGATCCCCGCGGCGCCGGGACGCCGTGTTTTCCCAGGCCAACTGCTCGACCGGAAGCGACGAGACGCTTCATGTCCAGGGCGGCCGCAGCAAGTGAAAAGGTGAAATGTGGCGATCGATCCTATTTGCGGCATGACCGTCGATCCCGCGACGGCTGCCGGACGGTATGAGTACAACGGCGTCACCTACTACTTCTGCGCCGTCTCCTGCCTCGACAAGTTCAAATCCGATCCTGAGAGTGCTCTTCGACCCAAGGCGTCTGGGCTGATCACGCTCGGCAAAAAACAGCCGCTGCACATGATGCCCCCCTCGTCTTCCTCTGCGGGCGGACATATCGACCCGGTCTGCGGAATGACCGTGCAACCCGAGAACGCTGCCGGTTCACACGTGCACGAAGGAACAACTTACTATTTTTGTTCGCCCGGGTGCTTGGTGAAGTTTCGTAAGGATCCCGCCGCATTTCTCGTCCCGCCCGCGCAGCGTGCGACGACACCGACGACGGTTCCGACCGGAGCGACGGTGGAATACGTCTGTCCTATGGATCCTGAGGTCCTAGAGAACGCGCCGGGAGCATGCCCGATTTGCGGCATGGCGCTCGAACCGAAAATCGTGACGTTGGAGGAGCGACCTAATCCTGAATTGCTGGACATGTCGAGGCGCTTCTGGATCAGTTTAGGCCCCGCGCTGCTGGTGATGCTGGCGGCGATGTCCGACATGATTCCGGGGATTCACATCGTCAATGGGCCGATAAAGAACTGGATTCAATTCCTGCTGGCGACCCCCGTGGTGCTTTGGGGAGGCCGGCCGTTCTTTGAACGCGCCTGGATGTCGATCATCCACCGGGCGCCGAACATGTTTACGCTCATCGGCCTGGGGACCGGCGCGGCCTATGCGTACAGCCTTGTGGCGACGGTAGCGCCCGGTCTTCTTCCGGCATCCTTTCATGCGCATGATGGATCTGTGGAGGTGTACTTTGAGGCCGCGGCCGTCATCACGGTGCTGGTCTTGCTGGGACAGGTCTTGGAACTGCGCGCGCGCGCCCAAACCACTTCCGCCATGAAGGCGCTGCTCCGTCTGGCTCCAAAAACGGCCAGGCGTATCGAGAACGGCCAGGAACGCGATGTGCCTCTTGATCAAGTGCGCGCCGGTGACCGTCTCCGGGTCCGGCCCGGAGAGCGGGTGCCCGTCGACGGTGTCGTCATCGACGGCGCGACCGCCGTCGATGAATCGATGGTGACCGGTGAGTCCTTGCCGGTCGAGAAGGCGCCCGGCGCCGAGGTCACGGGGGGTACGATCAACGGCGCCGGTAGCATCATCATGCAGGCCGAACGCGTCGGCCGTGACACACTTCTGGCCCGTATCGTCGGGATGGTCAGCGACGCCCAGCGAAGCCGCGCTCCCATCCAGCGCATTGCCGACCGCGTGGCCTGGTATTTCGTCCCAATCGTGGTGGCAGTCTCGATTGCGACCGCAGTCGCATGGGCGGTCTGGGGCCCTGAGCCAAAACTGGCGTACGCGTTGGTCAATGCGGTGGCCGTGCTGATTATCGCCTGTCCCTGTGCCCTGGGACTCGCGACGCCGATGTCGATCATGGTAGGAACGGGGCGCGGCGCGACGGCCGGAGTGCTGATCCGTAAAGCGGAAGCGCTCGAGGTTCTCGGAAACGTCGATACACTGGTGTTCGACAAGACCGGGACGTTGACGGAAGGGAAACCGAAAATCGTATCAATCCGTTTCGTGCCTCCGTGGAGCGAGGCGGACT
>JBKPSD010000196.1:0-30211 GCA_046734935.1 Nitrospirota bacterium | reverse complement strand
CGGAAGCTTCGTCCAGCAAGGCGGGCAGAACCCCATAGAACCGGCGGCATGGGGCAAGCCGGTGTTGTTCGGTCCGGACATGCACGATTTTCCGGACGTTGCCTCATGGCTCTTGAACGCAGGCGGCGCGATACAAGCGCGCGACGAGCAGGAATTGTTTTCCGCCTGCAACCGGCTGCTCTCGGACCCGCACGAGGCCAGAGTCATGGGCGAACGGGCCCGCGGCGTCGTGGTGGACCATCAAGGGGCGACCGAGAGGGTCACGCAAGATCTCCTCGATCTCGCCGCGGGGAGGTGACACCCCCACGGCGTCCGCGTCATGCGTCGGGCAGGTACAGGAAAGCCTTTTATTTCAATTTGACGGTCTTTCCGTCCACTCTGGTATCTGCAACGAATTTCTCGAGGTTCTTTTCAAGCACTTCATTGACCAGTTGCTGGGCGTCTTCCGGATCGAACCAAAACACTTGATCGGTGCCGCTGCCTAGGAGACGCTCCTGGATCGTGCTCTCGTCGCCGTGATTCGCCACGCGGACCATCATTGTATTTTTCGCAGCCATCTCCGTCCGCCCGAACTTACTGACGGCGGTCACCGAGAGGTCCTGGATCGTACCCGTGATCGTCGCATCCGGTGCCGCTCCGTCCATGCTGGCCTGCCAACCTCGTTTGTTCAGCTGCTGAACCAGCGCCTTCGCGACGGCCTCGCCGACCGTCCCCTTCGGCAAATCGAAATAGCTGGTATTGCCCCAGAAATGAGACCGGCTGCCCAGGTGGGTGCGGTCCATGCGGGCATCCTCAAACGGCTTCACCACCACCCGGAGTCCGCTCCCCGAGCCGGCCGTCCCGACGTCGGCACCGGTCGATGCCGCGGGTATGACCACATCCACACGCTCACCGGTGGTTGCACAACCTACGAGAACAACGAGACAGACCACTACGACTTGCCCAACTCGACGCATTCTTTCCTCCTGTTCCTTTGTGGATTCTCTTCGAGACTAATGCGCGACGAAATGCGCGCGCCGGTTCTGCTGATAACAGGTCTCTTCTCGCTCCTTGCAGAACGGCCGCAACTCCCCATAGCTCGTCGTTTTGAGGCGCGACGCCGACACCCCCAGATCCTGCAGATAGCGCTTGACGGCACGGGCCCGTTTGTCGCCGAGCACCAGATTATAAGCCTGCGTACCGCGTTCGTCACAATGCCCTTCGATGACAATCGTCTGTCCGGGTTTGCCGTTGATCCAGGCGGCATCGGCGCTGAGGATCGATTGGGCATCTCCCCTGATCGCATGCTGATCGAAATCGAAGAAGACATCGACGAGACTTCCGAGGTCTTGGGAAAGCGACGCGGGAGGCGCGGCGGAGGACGCGGACAACGCAGGGCCTTCGCCGCTCAACGCGGGCGCCTCAGCGGCCGCATTCATCATGGAGCTTGCAGCTCGTTCTTCGGGAACGGTCGCCAGCGTGTCCGGTTTGACCGTTTCGACCGGCGTACCTTTCGCGTTGGCGGTCGCCGAAGTTGCCTCTCCGGCCGAAGACGCCGCCTTTTTCGCGCACCCGCTGAACGGAACAATGATGATGCAACAAAGCAGAGCCACCGAGGTCCGTTGTCGAATGAGCCAGTCTGGCATTGCCCACCTCTCTTCATTGTAAAATGGCAGTCCCCCGCTGCGGTCGGGTTCGCGAGGGAAGCATAAAACACGAGACTTATAGCCGGTCGCTGCGGTTTCCCGCAAGAGGAACGGTGTCACAGGCGGGAATATGGAGAGAGGCAGGCGATCCGCACCCCGACTGAGCGCGGAGCCCATTGACACCTTTGAGCGTTTGACGCCATCATAGCTCCGCTTCTGCCACCAGCCTGCGGAGAAGGGTCGTCCGGATGAACGCGTCTCTGCTGATGCTCTCTCGACTTCTCGTCATCGGCTGGGTGTGTGTGTGGATCGCGGCCCTGCCTCTGTTCCATACGCATGTACCCGACGGGCTGGAAAAGTCCCTCGGCGTCCCACACACGGTCTTCTCGTCCGATTTACCCGGCGAGTTCTCCGCCTTCAGTCATCGGACGGCGCACGACGAGGCCGAACTTTCGGCCTTCGCCTTCCAGTTCCAGGAACTCGGGTTTGTCGCTTCAGCGTCATCAGACGACTCTCATCGTAAATCGCCGCCACAGACGGCTTCCCTCCTGCTGCGCGGTGTCGTCTCTTCCACCGATCCCACGTTCGAACGATTGCCTGTCACCTCCGCCACCGAGCCTCTACGCCTGTGGTCTGAGGACTCACACGGGCTTCGTGCGCCTCCTTCTCCCGTCTCCTTGTAGAGAACGCGCTCTCAGAACGACCAGTGTTGTTCGCCGTTTGCCAACGGCGATCCCAGGAGGCTGACATGTATTCGCTCGCGTCCGTCGTTCATACCGACCTCGTGCTGCGCGGCCCATTGTTCCTGGCCCCGTCCGCCGTTGATCTCGACCTGACGATCCGGGGAATCGATGACATGCGCATATCGTTCCAGACGGTTTCGCGCATCATCCTTGACAACGTGTCGGCCATGCACAGCAGCCGATGGCTCATACTGCTGGCGGCGCTGACGCTCGGTGTGGCGGGACTGAGCATGGTGCTGCTCAGTGTACGACGCGCACAGGCTCAGGGTGACCCGACGATGAAACGGCCTGAACGTCAGCCGGACCGCTTCTCGATTGCGGAAATGGCAGCGGATGTCGCGGCTCTGGAAGACGGTGAGGGATCACCGAGTCAACGCGACGGCCATGCGACCCCGCTCGGCAGCACCCTCCCCACCCGCATCTTCTACCTGGACAAGGAACGGCGCTATCGAGTGGTCAACCAGGCGTTTACAGACTGGTTCGGCCTTCCGAAGCACGCGATTGTCGGCCTCCATGTACAGGAACTCGTGGGCGACACCGCATGGGAAATCATTCGTCCCTGGCTCGACCGGGCCTACGCAGGACAATTGGTGGACTACGAAACGGAGATTCCCTATCGGCACGGAGGAACCAGATGGATTCATGCCGTGTATAACCCGCATCGTAATGGGGACGGGACGGTGGCCGGCGTCGCCGTCCTGGTCTCGGACATCACGAAGCAAAAACGGGCCGAACAAGAGTTGCGGGCGAGCGAGGAGCGGTACCAGTACATTTTTGACACCGTGGGGGTGGCGATTTTCGAGGAAGATTGGACCGGCATCAGGGACATGTTGAAGGACGTGCGCTCAAGCGGGGTGACCGATCTCCGTGCCTTTTTGGACGCCCGTCCCGAGATGGTAGATCAAGCGCTGAGGCACGTGTTCATCACGGATGTCAACGAATACACCCTGCATTTGTTCGAGGCGGATTCCAAGTCGGCCTTGTTGGGAGCGCTGGACCGGATTTTTCTGCCTGAAACCATCGAGGTGTTTAAGGAAGAGCTCATCGCGGTGTGGGACGGCCGGGACGTGTATCGCGGCCGGGCGCCTCTTCGGACGTTGGGCGGCGACGAGCTGAGCGTACTGTTTACCCTCGCCGTGCCCAAGCGAGAGGCCGACTGGCAACGGGTGATGATTACCCTCACCGACGTCACGGCATTGCGGCAAGCGGAAGAATCGTTGCGCGACAGCGAGCAACACCTTCGCACCGCATTGGTCGCCGGACACATGGCGGCATGGGAGGTCGACCTTACGACACATGCGCTGACATGGGATGCCAAGCACGAGGCCCTTTTCGGAATGAGCCCTGACGCCGTCCCGGAATTTCTTAATCAGTTCTATACACTCGTGCATGCCGACGACAGGGACCGGGTTCGAGCCGCCCTGGAAGCCATGCCCGCAAAGGGGGCCTTCGATATAGAATTCCGAATCCGTCGTCCCGACGGCAGCTTGCGTTGGATCAACGGACAAGGAACGGCTGTGACGGATTCCGACGGACGGCCGGTGCGCATCGTCGGCGTCCACAGCGATATCACGGAGCGTAAGGACGCCCATGCCCGCCTCGAACGCTTTGCGCATGACTTGGAGAAGGCGGTCGAGACGCGGACCGCCGAATTGCGCCGCTCCCAGGAGCAGCTGCGAGCATTGGCTGCGGAGCTGACCCTGACCGAGCAACGGGAGCGCCAGCGCTTTGCGAGTCAGCTGCACGATCATCTCCAGCAATTGCTGGTGCTGGGCAAGCTGAAGTTGACTCAGGCGAAACGTGCCGTGGACGCGGTGCCCGTCGGCGTCTCCCTGCTCGAGCAGGTGGACGAAGCGGTCAATACCGCCTTGGACTATTCCCGGTCGCTGATCGCGGAGCTGAGCCCGCCGGTGCTGCGGCAGTACGGGCTCGTGGCCGGCATCCGATGGCTTGGAGAATGGATGGAACGCATGAATGTCTCGGTAACGGTGGTGGCCAATGAAGACTGGGTCCCTCTGCCCGAGGCCCACTCGGTCCTGTTGTTCCAATCGGTTCGTGAACTGCTCATCAATGTGGCGAAGTATGCGGGGACCGGCCGCGCCACGGTCAGGCTGAACGTTTTCGAGCGCGAGTTGTTCATTCACATCCGGGATGAAGGCGTAGGCTTTATTCAAGCCGCCCGCTCGGAGTTCGAACAACCGACCGAAAGAAAGACGTCATCGAAGTTTGGTTTGTTCAGTATTCGGGAGCGGATGACCGCACTCGGGGGATCTTTTGACATCCGATCGGCGCTGGGACAAGGGACCGAGGCGACGCTCCGACTACCCCTCATGGTGTCGCCTCAAAAGGAGCAGCCGTTAGAGGCGGAAGGCATTGAACTGTCACCGGGGCCACTGGCGGAGGCAACGGAGTGCGCTTCCCGGCGCGACGCACCTCAGATTCGCCTGCTGGTCGTAGACGATCATGCCATGGTGCGGGAGGGATTGCGAAGCCTGTTGGAAAGCTACGAGGATGTGCAGGTCGTGGGTGAAGCGCGAACCGGTCGCGAAGCTGTCGCGGCGGCGGCCCAGCTCGGCCCAGATGTCGTCATCATGGACGTCAACATGCCCGACATGAACGGCATCGAGGCAACTGTCCAAATCAAACGGCAGCAACCGACGACGATCGTGATCGGGTTATCCGTGAATGCGGACCAGCAATCGACGGCCGCCATGCTAGGCGCCGGAGCCGCGATGCTGGTCACGAAGGAGGCCGCGGTCAACGATCTGTACGACGCAGTGAAACGGGTCTGGAAGCCCGCGGACGATGCAGGCGTCGTATTGCCCCGGCCGCTAAGGTGTGCCTGAGGCGCGTGCGGCTGGCGCCTATTTCACTTTCGAAAAATCCGCAGGAATGCGGACTTCTTTGCCGTCCTGCAGGTTGACGACAAACACCGACTGCGCGTTGGGGTCAAAACTCTCGTAGGCGAACACGGCCGTAAACCGTGACCGGTAGGCAGGCCCGCTCCCTTCATTTTTTCTCCCCCGCTCCGCCTTGCCGATATCGATCGCCTTGACCTTCTTGCTGCCTTGATGCAGCTCAATGAGCGCACCTTCGGCGAAATATTCGTCGTCCCCGCACAGCTGGACCTCGACTTCCATGTTGGGCATGTCGACGACTTTTCTGATGAATTCATCCGGCATGCGGATATCGGTCTTCCGCTTCTTGGACTCCGAAGCTTCTTGACGGCCGAAGGCTTCGAGACGATAGCGCTTCGTCCTCAGAATCGCGCTCGCGCCGCAGGCATCTTTTTCAGGATCGGCGCCCACCCGGGTGACCATCGAGGCATGCTGCAGGACTTTCTTCACTTCTTCCGGGCTGTTGGCTTTTTCCATGGGCGCGCGGCCGGCTTCCAACGCCTTTTGCGCCTCCTCGGAAGTGAGTTTGACGTCAATGGCGAAGGTCGGAGTGATGAAAACGAAGAAAAAACAGGTAAGCAGGCCTCGGACGAGGCTCCCTCGAGCGACCATGAGACCCTCCTTAAGAAAGCGAATGAAGGCGGCATTCTACGAAATGCCCTTTGCCTTTTGCAATCAGCCGGAAAATCTGGCCCAGTTGTCGTACGGTCTCCTCACGTAGAGCGAATCGACGTCGACCGGAACGGTCATTCCTCCCTGCGTCAGGAGCCCGGCGACGACGCGAAGCGGCAACCCGACAACGGCCGTAAAATCGCCTTCGAGCCCTTCGATCAAGTCGGCGCCGGGACCTTGGATGGAGTACGCGCCGGCCTTTCCAAGGCTATCGTTCGTCGCGAGATAGCGCTCATGCGCATCGGGATCAAGCGGCTTCATCCACACACGGGCGCTCGACAGTGCAGTTGTTGCGAAGCCCCTGACACGGCAGAGGGCGGTCACGGCGGTTGTCACCACGTGCACTCGGCCGGCGAGCTGCCGCAACATCGAGCGGGCGTGGGCCAGGTCGTGCGGCTTCCCGAGCGGCATGTCATCGCACTCGATCAACGTGTCGCTCGCGAGGATCAACGCGTCGGGCTCATGCTCAGCAACAGACAGGGCTTTTGCGCTGGCAAAATCGGCCACCAGTTCGCCGGCAGACCGGTGAGGCGCCATGACCTCCTCGTAAAGCGGAGGCCGGACTTCGAAAGGGATCTCGAGGAGAGTGAGTAGTTCCCGACGACGCGGCGACGTCGAGGCAAGCACTAGCCGCATCGGGATGCCAGGTGATCGGCCTCACGATCGTCATACGATGGGTCGTCCATCCGCGGATCATGCATCAACCGGCCACGTCTGTAATCGGCAACAAGGGCCTCGACCTCCCCGACGGAGGACGTGAGGAACATGCGGGCGCGGAGCGCAGCGGCATGCGGGAATCCCTTGCAGTACCATCCGAGATGTTTTCGCATGCGCCTGAATCGATCCGCCCCAGATTGCGCATCGAATTCCCGTGCGTGGGCAAGCAAGATGTCGAACCGTTCGGCGAGTGAAGGCTCCCAGGGATCCGGCTCCCAGGGATCTCCTGCCTGTGCATGGCGCCGGGCCTCTTCCTTGTCCTTGAAAAACCAGGGCGCTCCCAACGCCGCCCTGCCGACCAACACCCCGTCGACGCCGGTGTGCCTGACACGGCGCACGGCCTCGCTCAGGCTCTGTACATCGCCGTTGCCGAACAGCAGCGTCCCCGTTCCGCGAACGACTTGCGCCGCTCGGCCGATCGCCGCCCAATCGGCTTCGCCCCGATACATTTGTTGAAGGGTTCGCCCATGAAGGGAAATCACGGCGGGCGACTCGGCGAGCAGGTGCTCGATCCAGCGCTCGACGATCACCTCGTCGTAGCCAAGGCGGGTCTTGACTGAAAGCGGGATCGCCGGGCGCACGGAGGGTACGGCGTAATTGCGACGTAAGTTCCATCGTCGGACCGTCTCGACACGAGCGGCTTTCACTCCGGCGGCCTCCAAGGTCTGGCCCCCGGCCCAATCGACGATGGCCTGGCGCGCCGCGCGCATGATCGCATGAGCCAGATCGGGAGTTCTGATGAGTCCAGCTCCCGATCCGGAAGATGCGACATTACGCGAAGGGCACCCCATGTTGATGTCCAGCCCGTCAAATCCCAGCTCGCACACGATGTGCGCGGCTTGATAAAACAGTTCAGGATCTTTCCCGTACAATTGCGCCACGATCGGACGCTCAGCGTCGTCGTACCGCAACGAGTCCAACAGAAATTCCGGTCCCCGGCAGACATCATGGACATGCGTGAACTCAGTGAAGACCACGTCCGGTTTTCCCTGGCGAGCGGTCATCAGCCTGAAGGCGGCGTCAGTGACGCCATCCATGGGCGACAGACCGATCACGGGAAGGGGAAGCCGACTCCAAAACGTCATGGGCAGGACTCCATAAGCGGTCGCCCTGCATTGTTCGCGACCTCGTAGGCCATGCGCATGGTTGCCGCTTCGCTCCGGGCAAGATCGCTCAGCACGGGCGCTCGCTCCGCCACGAACTCCAAGAGGCGATCAATCTTCAAAAGAAAAAAATCATACGGCCGGTCGGCCGCTCGAGAGCGGCGGAGCCACCAGGGCACGAACTGGCCGAGTGGAATGCCCTTTTCAGCCAGCGCTGTGCAGGTCTCGGGGAACATGGCCGCGATGTCGCCGCCCCAATGAAGAATTTCGTGCGGAAGATAGTCACGTATGTACCGCTCGAGGCCGGACGGATTTTCCGCCACGGCGATCCATGACGGTCCGGCCGGCGGTCGCTGGCCCGACGCGATCTGCGCATATCGCACGTAGTCGGCCTCCAGCCGAGTCCGGTCGAATGCACTCAACAATGCCGGTCGGACACAGTCGAGTGTTTCCGAAGAGGACTCGGACACTGCCGTCCCCTGTTTCGTCAGAGGGTCGATGGCCGGCCGTACCAGCGCGACGGCCTGCCGAAATTCCTCGACAATCCGCTCGACCGGCTTCGTATCCACCTCGAGGGCCAGTGCGCGGAGATTCCGGAGCCGAGGATGCGCGACGACTTGCTGCAGAATCGCCCAGGATACGGCGGGAATCTCTGCGGCGTGCGCGTCGATCCATTCGGGGTCTCGATCCCGTACGTGCCCGGACGTGTCCGATTCGTGAACCGCCAGCCCGGCAATGTGGATCTCGATAATGCGCTCCACCGGAAATACATCGAGGAAGCGGTCGACGAATTCTTCCAGTGATGAGTGCTTGCGGGCGGCTGCATACCGATAGACGGTCCATAAATGCCCGATATCGAGCACGAGGCCGCAGGGTGTCCGTTCAGTGATCAGCCGGAAGTACTCGGCCACGCCGAGCGTTCCGGCCATGAAATAGGTGAGCGGCGGCATTTCCAACAGAAACAACGGCCCAAAAGAGTCTGCGTTCGTACGATCACGATCCAAGCGCTCCTGCACAAGCCCAATGTTGTCGGCCACCAGGTATGCGCTCTCCGGCGTATATAATGGAGGAAGATACGTGCCGAACGAGTAGCCGCCCATCTGCTTCGTCGCACATTCATGGTTGAGCCAGGGGCTGCCGAGCGCGTTCAATTCCAACGCAACGCGGTCGAGTTCCTGCTCGAACAGCGGTGTCATGCGAAATTCCGGCTGCGTCACCCACAAGCCTTCACCGTGGTAGGCTAACGGCATGTCGGCGAATGACTGTCTGACGGCCATGAGGACAGTCGACGCCGCTCGGAAGATTTCGAGATAGGCCGGGCGGGCGGCAGCGGCATCCAACCTGTTCATCAGGTCCCAGAGATCAGGCGAGTAGACGTCGACGGACAGACCCAAACCCAGTTGGGGAATGACTGCCGCCCGTCTCTGAAACTGCCGCTCAACCGACATCATATGTCTCGCCGGCGCCCCTTGTGCTGTGACAATAATTGCCCTAGTCTAGTCTTCGAAACTATTGTTTGACAAGGCAACTCTCGCTGAGGACTGCATCGCCCCGTCTGCTATACTTGGCTTACGCCGCAGGGGGCGGCCCTCACGAGTCGTCCATAAGCCCGTCGAATCGCGAGAGGCCAATGGTCGGTCAGAATGAGCCGCCTTTCCAGCCGCAACACTCAGCACGCACGGTGGTAGCGCATATGATGACACCGGGAGTGGTCCAGGTACCGGGCGACGTGTCCGTCAGCGAAGCGGCCTTGCTGCTCGAGCGCGAGCATGCGCCCTGCCTTCTGGTGAAGGACACGGAGACGGTATTCGGGCTGATGACGCCCGCCGACATCGTGAAAAAAGTGGTGGCGCGGGGCCTGGAACCTCATGACATCGAAGTGCGCAGCATCATGACGCGGCCGGTGCAGTTCATCGAATACGACGAAGCCTTGGAAGAAGCCTCGACCATGATGGTCGCAACAGGCGCCTCGCTGTTGATTGTCACGAAACAAAACCAGCCCGTCGGCGTCTTGAGCGCACAGGACTTGATGCTCACGCCCCCGCGGCGGCAGACGAACATTCCCGCCGTGGTGACGGTACTCGACGAATCCGCCGCCCTTCAGCACGCGCATAATGCCATGATCGTCCAGTTGAGCCATGTCGGCGCCCGTCTTGAATCCGCTTCGGGGCTGCGGGCGCGGGCGGTCGTGAAGCTGGCATTTTCCCTGCCCGGCCAGAATACGCCGCTCAGCATACATGGGAAAGTGCTGTCCGATTCCTCTTCCCCGGCCGCTGACGTCCCCGCCGTGCAGCGCACCTTTGCAGTCGAAGTGCAGTTCGCCGAACTCTCGCCTGCCGACGCGGCGCGGCTCAAAGCGTGGGCATTGCAGGCAATTCCGCCTTCCGTCGATCATCCCTGACGTTTCTCTTCATCGTTTCTTTGACCAAAGACCCGTCTACTGATAAAATTTTTCTCTCATCACCTCTTACCAAGGATGGACAGGATTTCATGAAAACCACACCCAGCCGTTCGCGCACGATGCCCTCCAACGAGGATGTGCTGAGCCAGGTCCGGTCGCTCCTCGAATGTCCCGAGGACGACTTGTCCGCAGCGCTGATCAAGGAACTGCTGGTCGGGATGCTTAAGCTGCATGACGCCCATCTCGAGCCGCTCGATCTCAAAATCGTGAACCGCGCGATCAAGGAGCTGCGGCACGCCTTCCGCGTGTTCCGCGATTATCACCATCGCAAGAAGGTCAGCATCTTCGGATCCGCCCGTACCTCGGCCGATGATCCGAATTACCGCATTGCGTTCGAATTTTGCCGCCGGGTCGTGGAGGAAGGCTTCATGGTCATCACCGGCGGCGCGGACGGCATCATGCGCGCGGCCCAGGAAGGCGCCGGCCGCGACAACAGTTTCGGCGTGAACATCATGCTGCCCTTCGAGCAGGGTCCCAACAATACGATTGCCGACGATCCGAAACTTGTGACATTCAAGTATTTCTTCACCAGAAAGCTGATCTTCCAGAAGGAAGCCAACGCCATCGCGCTCTTTCCGGGAGGCTTTGGTACTCATGACGAAGGCTTTGAGATTTTGACGCTCGCTCAGACCGGCAAAAGCGATCCTCAGCCGATTCTTTGTCTGCAGGCGGAGGGATGCGATTACTGGGATGACTGGTACCGCTTCATTAGCCGCCAGATGCTGGATCGGCGCTTGATCAGCCCTGAGGATCTCGGTCTCTTCAAGATCACGAGCTCCGTCGAAGAAGCGATCACGGAAATCCGGCTGTTCTACCGACGATTCCACTCGACTCGCTACGTCGGGAGACAACTCGCCATGCGTTTGCAGAGTCCGATTTCGGCGGAACAGGTCGCCGCCATTCACGATCAATTCGCCGATCTGCTGCACGAAGGGACCTTCGAGCTTCGCGGAGCCCTGCCCGAGGAGCTGGACGAACCCGATCTCAAAGACCTGCCCCGTCTGGTGTTTGCCTCGAACCGCCGCAGCGCCGCGCGCCTGCGCCAATTGATCGATCACATCAACCGCCTGTAGAGGACCGTCCCCTTTTCACCCGCCCAACCCCGGCTGGCCAAGTCAGGCCTTCACCGCAAGGCAGGTCGGGCTTTTGTCGCGGCACATCCCATGGTATGCTCGCTTCAATGGCCGGCTCCGGTACGCGACAACATTTCCCGCTCCCGCCCACCGTTGTGCTCTATCACGCGGAATGCGCAGATGGTTTCGGCGCCGCGTGGGCCCTGTGGCGTCGCTTTCCCGAAGCGCGTTTCGTTCCTGTGAAGCACGGGGTGCCGCCGCCCGAGGGATTGAAGGGGGAACGAGTCGTCATCGTGGATTTCAGTTACGGCAGAGACCTTCTGGAGTCCATGGCGCAGGAGACGGAGAACCTGCTCGTCCTGGACCACCACATCACCGCGGAAAAAGCCTTGGCCGGCCTTCCTTACGCCTATTTCGACCTGAAGAAATCCGGCGCTGTCCTGGCCTGGGAATGGGCGCAGGATCATCCGGCGCCCTGGCTGTTGCAGTACATCCAGGACAAGGATCTCTGGACCTGGGCGCTGCCGATGAGCCGTGAAATCAATGCCGCGGTGGCGTCTCATCCCTTCGAGTTCGACGTCTGGAGCGGCTTCAAACAGAAGGAACTCGAACAAGAAGGCCGGGCCATTTTACGGTATGAACAGGAATTGGTGAACAAACTCGCCGGACAGGCGGTGACCGTGGAATTCCAGGGAGAGACGGTGCCTTCCGTGCAGAGCTCCGTATTGACCAGCCAGATCGGTGAACGGCTTTCCGCTGATGCGCCGTTTTGTATCATCTGGCATGACCGCGACGGCCGGCGCTACTACAGCATGCGCTCGCGAGAAGACGGAACGGATGTCGGCGCCATCGCCGCTTCATTCGGCGGGGGCGGCCATACGCATGCGGCGGGATTCTCGATCCCGCTCGGACCGGATGGGTCGCTGCCGGCGAATCCCGCACTGCCTCGATCACTCGTTGACCGCCGTCGCTCCACCTCCTAGCCGCAGGGCGGCATGATCCCGCTCCAGGACGACAACCCTACCGAACTTACGCCGGTCGTCACGGTGGCCTTCATCGCGCTCTGCGTCCTGGTATTTTTTTATCAGGCCAGTCTTCCTCCCCGTCCCTCTGAGGCTTTCGTTTTTCAATATGGCGCGATTCCGGCGCTGGTGTTCGGGGAAGCTGATCTCCCGCCCTCGATCGCCGTCGGGATCCCTGCCTACGGGACATTGGTGACGAGCATGTTCCTTCATGGAGGCTGGATGCATCTCATCGGCAACATGCTGTATCTGTGGATTTTCGGGAACAACGTCGAAGATGTGATGGGTCATGCGCGCTTCGTGGTCTTTTATCTCCTCTGCGGCATCCTGGCCGCGTTGAGCCATGCCGTCACTGATCCTACTTCGACGGTTCCGATGGTCGGGGCCAGCGGCGCCATCTCTGGGGTGCTGGGCGCCTATATTCTGTTGTTTCCTCGGGCGCATGTGCTCGTATTCATGCCCGGGGTGGGCATGATGCGCGTCGCCGCGGGCCTCGTGCTCGGGCTTTGGTTTATTATGCAGCTGTTGAGCGGCGGCATGAGCATCGGCGGTCCGGGCGGAGGTGTGGCGTTCTTCGCGCACATCGGCGGTTTTGTCGCAGGGATGGTGCTAATCCGATTTTTCAAACGACCGGAGGTTCCGTTTTTTTCGCCGGGGAGGCCAGGCCGTTGGGATCTCTGAAGCGGAACACCCGCTACGCGTCGATGAGCTCGCGGACCTTTTCCACCAACCCTCGCTGCCGATAGGGCCGCCTCAACAAAAAGCGCCGGTTGATGCGGTGGGAGATGATGGCCTCGTCGTCGTAGCCCGTCACGAACAGGGCTTTCATCGTCGGATACTGCTTCAAGAGACGCTTCGCCAGCTCGCGGCCGCTGATCTCGGGCATGATGAGACCACTGACCGTCACATGCACCGCACCGGTGTACTGCTGCGCCAACATGATGGCTTCCACCGGCGAACTCGCCTCCAACACCCGATACCGGTGCCGCCTCAAGGTGGAGAGCGCCAATTTTCGTTCGATCTCGTGAGGCTCGACCAACAACACGGTCTCCTGCCCTTTCGCCGAGATCGAGCCTTCGCTGGGATGCGTGGCCGTGACCACGCCGGCCATGCCCGGGAGATAGATTCGGACCGTGGTGCCATGGCCGGGCTGACTGGCGACATCGACGTGCCCTCCGTGCTGCGTCACGACCCCGTATACGGCCGTCAGGCCGAGACCGACGTTGGTTTCCTTCGTTGAGAAAAACGGTTCGAACATCCGCGACTGGGTATCTCTCGACATGCCGCTGCCCGTGTCGCACACCTCAATCCGCACCGCCGGCATGCCGCTTTGCTTTGCCAACAACGGCGCCCCGCAGGCGCCGGTTCTCACGGGTGCGACGCCGATTGTCAAGCGACCGCCCTGCGGCATGGCGTCGCGGGCGTTCACGGCGAGATTCAGCAGCACCTGCTCGATCCCTTCGCGATCCACTTCAACGTCGAGCTGGCCGGGCTCGATGGCGATCTGGCATTCGATGCGTTCGGAGACGAGTCCTCGGATGGTGGCGCTCAGATCTTCCATCACGGTCCGCATCGAGAGCACATGGCGGAATTGCCGGTGCTGTAGATCGAGCATCGCCAATTGCGCCGTAAGAGCGGCCGCCTGCTCGCCCGTGCGGAATATCTCATCGACCGGCCGGTACAACGGGTCCTCGGGAAGGAGTCTCGATAGGACGACGCCGGTTTGTTTGCCGATCACCGAAAAAAGATGGCTGAATTCATTGGCCAAGCCGCTCGTAATGCGGCCGATGGCCTCCATCTTTTGCGCCTCGATCAGCTGTCGTTCGAGGCCCTGCCGTTCAGATTTTTCCTGCTGCACCATCGCGTTGGCCTTGGAGAGGTCGTCCTTCAAACCTTTGATGCGGGTCTCGAGCTGCTCTTTCGACGCCTGCAGCGCCTGTTCCGTCCGCTTCAGGGCTTCGATGTTGTGAACCAATTCCGTCTTCTGCTGCCGTTCTGATCCGATCGTCTCGAGCGCCATGCCATAGAAGATCGCCATCACGAGAAGGACCGGTATGCCCAGCAGCTGACCGCCGGACAGCGTTCCCGTCTGAACGCTGCCTTGATACAAGACCACGCCGTACCCGGCGCAGAGCAGGAGCGAAAACGCGATGACATGGGACATACGCCGCAGAGAGGCCGCAATAAGCATCAGGATGAAGTACGCGAGGTACAGTTCAGATCTGGCATGGCCCGACAGGTACATGACGCCGGTGACCAGGGCCGTATCGACGGCAATCAGAATGCCGCTGAACCATGCGGCCTGGAGCATGGAGGACGGAACGGCGAGCAGGCAGCCGATCAAGACGAGCAGCCCGCCGACGATGAACTCACTCGTGACGCGGGAGACGATCGGTTCCGGACCGAACAACAATTGGTATCCCAGCATGACGCCGACCAGCGCCTGAAGGACGACGTACCGCCCCCGGGAAACGGCGCCTACATGATCTTCTCTGTCGGGAGTCACGAGACTTTCGGGAACCGCGAGGCTGGTGTGCATGCTTCCCCTTGAATGCCGAGCAAGTCACAGCAAATCCCGTACCGACCGTTCGCAGGAGAGAACGAAGTTGATTTTGTTGGATTCAGACAGGAACCGCCGCGGTCACTTTCGGCCAAGACCCGTAGAAAGTCACAAAATCGAACGGCCCCAGGCGTTCGAGTCCGGATCTTAGCGTCCTTGAGCCGCAAGCAGACGTTCGCGCAATTGTGCCGCCCGCGCCTCGACGGTAGGGCGCTCGGAAGCGAGAAATGTCACGTGGCCCATCTTGCGGCGAGGTCTGGTTTCGCGTTTTCCGTAGTCGTGCAGAAACGTCCCGGAAAGCCCGAGGAGGCGGCGGCATTCCGGGTCCTGCTTGATCCACTCGATTTCGTCGCCGATGAGATTGACCATGGCAGCCGGGCTGAGCAAGCTCGGGTGTTCGGGTGGCAGGCCGCAGACAGTCCGAACTTGTTCCTCGAACTGGGACACGCTGCAGGCATTGAGGGTATAGTGGCCTGAATTGTGCGGCCGGGGGGCCACTTCATTGATGAGCAGGGTATGATCGCTCAGGAGAAACAATTCCAGGCAAAACACTCCCACGCCCTCCATGCGTTCGATGACGTCGCGGGCCAGCTGCTCGGCACATTCCGCAACGTCGGCGGAAACCACTGCAGGCACGAGCGTCGTCCGAAGTATGCCCCCTTCATGCCGATTCTCAACCAGAGGATAGACCACGATCCGTCCATTGACGCCGCGCGCCGCTAAAATCGAGAGCTCGCGTTCGAACGGGACATAGGCCTCTACGATCCATTGCATCCCGGGTCTCGCGGACTCTTTCACCGCATCCAGGATCCGAGACCCCGCCGATGGTCCATCGATCTTCCACTGGCCTTTGCCGTCATAGCCTGCCATCGCGGTCTTACAAACAGCAGGACCGCCCATGTTTCGAAGCACACCGGACAACTGAGCAGGATCGGTCATCGCGGTGTAGCGTGGAACCGGCAGCCCCTGTCCGGCAAGATAGCGCTTTTGAACGAGGCGATTCTGAATGCGGCGCAAGACACCGCCTGAAGGCCGTACGGGCTTTTCTTGCTCGAGCCGGTCACAGAGGTCAGCCGGAACGTTTTCCCACTCATAGGTGACTACGGAGACGACGGCCGAAAATGCCGCCACCGTTTCATGGTCGGTGAAGGGAGCTGCAAAGGAAAAGTCGGCTAAACGGTGCGCGGGAGCATCGGGGTCAGGATCCCAGACGGCGACGCGATACCCGAGTGTGGCCGCTGCGTGCGCGAACATCGCACCGAGTTGGCCGCCGCCAAGGACCCCCAGCACCGATCCCGATTCGATCGTCGGAGCAGTCACGACCGGCGACGAGACGATGTCTGAGCCCCGGCGATCGAGCCTTTGGCTTCCGGCGACTGCAGGACAGCCTTGGTTTGCGAGGTGCGAAACGCTTTGACGCGCTCGGCGATTTCCGGATAGCGGCCCGCCAGGATTTGCGCAGCCAGCAACCCGGCATTTTCAGCCCCGCCGATCGCGACGGTCGCAACGGGAATGCCGCGAGGCATCTGGACGATGGACAACAACGAATCGAGTCCGCGGAGATTCTCGGTAGGAATCGGAACGCCGATCACGGGCAGATGCGTTTTGGCCGCCAGCATGCCGGGCAGATGTGCCGCCCCGCCGGCGCCGGCGATGATCACTTCTATTCCCTTCGCAGGCGCCTGCTCCGCGTAGGCAAAGAGGCGATCGGGCGTCCGGTGCGCGGACACGACCATCAGCTCATGGGGAACGCCCAGCTCGCTCAAAATGTGTGCGGCTTTTTCAAGAATGGGGAAATCGGACTTGCTTCCGCCGAGCACGCCGACAATCGGCCGGTCACCAACCTGTTCCGAGGATCGTGCCCCGCTGCGCCTGGCTTTGCCTGCCACCCCCACTCCCTTTGAGATAAGCACTGCCGGGCCCCACCTTAACGGCTCTCGCAGAGCCGGTCAAGCGCGGGCCTTGTGACAATAAATACCGGTTCTTACAGAGAAATTGACCCATTGAGTCATTTTCCTCTATGATAATGCCTCGACAGTTTCGCCGCGCTTCAAGAGGCTCCGGTGGCAAGTCTGGGACACAGCCTCCGCCAAAAAGTTCGCCTGCTCGTGCAGCGCCCCACCGGCTTGGATGAGATCGCGGTGGATGATCTCGCCACTTCCAGCAAGCTCAGGGCATGGGAAGCCGTCCAAATTCCTGAACGGCTGAGATTTTCCTCGCGTCTTGCCATCAAGCTGGTCCTCCTGTTTCTCCTGATCATCGCGTTCGTACCCTGGACGCAGACCATTACCGTGAGCGGACAGCTGTCGGCTTACACGCCGTACGAGCGTCCGCAGGACATCGAGTCGCAGATCACCGGCCGCATCAAAAAGTGGCATATCTTCGAGGGCGTACGCGTCAAACAGGGCGATTTGATCCTCGAGCTTGACGACTACGACCCCAACTTCATGTCACCGGATCTCCTGTCCCTCCTCGAGCAGCGCAAGCAGGCCTTGATCGAAACCCGCCGCGCCTCCTTGGGACGAGCCGAACAGTTGGACAAACGCATCAAGGAGATGCAGAACCTCGTCAAAGCCGCGGTGCCTTCCGCCCAGGCGCGTGTCATTGAAGCGGAGAACGGAGTTCGAGAGGCCTATCAGAAGGTCGAAGCCGCGAAGATCGCCGTCGCTACCGCAGAGCTGAACGTCGACCGCCACAAGCAACTCGCCGAGCAGGGACTCGTTTCCCAACGCGAACTCGAGGTCACGATCCAGGCCGCCATCGCCTCCAAGGCTGATCTGGCCGGCGCGCAGGCGCATCTCAAGGCCGCGGAACAAGGCATGAAGGCCTTGAGTTTCGGACGCGAGCAAGTCAGCGCCGAAGTCTTGCAGCGTCTCCTGGATGCGGAAGCGGCTCGGGATGCCTCCGTAGCCGAAGCCGCAAAAGCCACGGACCAGTTGGCCGACGTGTCGCTCCGCATGTCGAACGCGGAACAGCGCCGCGTGGCCAGCCGCATTATGGCGCCAATCGACGGTACCGTGGTCAAGATGGCCGAAACCGGCGTGGGCGAAACCGTGCGGCCGGGCGACAAGCTGGTCAGGATATCGCCGGCCAGCGCGGACAAGGCCGCCGAAATGGTCGCCGACGGCATCGATGCTCCCTTGTTGAATGTCGGGCGAAAAGTGAAGATTTTGTTCTACGGCATTCCCGCGATTCCGCTGCCGGCATGGCCGGAACTCATGGCAGGCACCTACCAGGGCGTCATCAAAGTCATCGATCAGGTCGATGATGGAAAAGGCAATTTTCGGTTCTGGGTCGTTCCCGATGCGGACGAAAAACCCTGGCCGCCTCAAGAACACGTCCGCCAGGGCACCAAGGTCATGGGATGGGTCATTCTCAATCGCGTGCCGCTGTGGTACGAACTCTGGCGCCGTTTCAACCTGTTCCCGCCCGACTACCAGGAACGTCCTCCAAGCTTGATCGATACCCTCTTGCCGAAAGCAGGACGAGGTGCCAAGTAGGCTCCATCCATTCGACTTGGCCCATCGACTCTCGCAACTGTCCATCGTGACCTCGAGCCTCGTGCCGTCGCTGGACGGCTGTCCGCAGCCTTCATGAAAGGAGTGTGCGCTATGTCGCATCGAGCTGTCCTCGTCGCGGGCCTGGTGTTCTGCCTCGGCGTTCCCAGCGATCTCACGATCGCCGCTGAGCCGCCGAACAAACGGGACCTTCCGCCGATCCCGTTGAGCGTGGACGAAATCCATGCCTGGATCGACCGCGCTCATCCTCTCCTCAAAGGAGCAGGCACGGAAAAGGTGATGGCCCGGGGGAAAATGCTGAAGGCGTTGGGCGCATTCGAACCGACCGTCGTCAACGACACTGAGCTGGAGCGGTTTATCTCGAGCAGCAATCCCGAAAAAGGCACCCAGACGGGCGGCTTCAACGACACGTTGGTGGAAGCCCGCCATCCCTGGGGATTCCGCTACAGCGCCGGCGTGAGGCAGGCCATCGGAGACGCAAAGATTCCCGACCTCTCGTTCAACAACGGCAATCAACAAGTGCTCCTCGGCGGCTTTTTTCCGCTGTTGCGGGGACTGATGGTCAACCCCGAGAGCGCCGAGCTCCAGCGGTCGGAGCTGGCCGATCCGCGTGCGGATGTGCGCATCGCCCAAACCAGGCAGGACCTGTTTCTGGCTGCGGCGACACAGTTCTGGGACTGGGTCGCGGCAGTGAAATTCCTTGAAGTCCAGCGCCGCGCGGTCGGCATCGCCGACGACCGCTTCCGGCAAGTGGAAGGCCGCGCCAAGGCCGGCGCGGTCGCCCCGCTTGACGTCGTTGAAGCCAATCAGGAAGTGCAACGGCGGCGGGAGGTGGCGATTGCTGCGCAACGGTTTGTGGAGCAGGAGCAGTTAAAGCTGTCGATGTTCCTCTGGGAAAAAAACGTCCCCGTCCTCCCTCCGTTGGAGCGCGCGCCCGAGTTTCCTGCACAGGCTCTGGTGCCGACCGCCGAAACGATCAAGGCGCATAAGCTCCAGGCGAAGACCGATCGTCCGGAAATCAAGGAGATCGACATCGAGGCGAAGCTCAACAACATCGATCTCGAACTGGCGAAGAACAGTCTGCTCCCGAGCCTGGATGCCGAGGCGGCACCGGCCCGGCAACCGGAAAAATTCGTGTTGGGCCTGGGCTACCGGTTCGGGCTCGAACTCCGGATTCCCATTTTGCAGCGGCGGAGCCGGGGTGAGGTCCTGGAAGCGCAAGGCAAGGCGGACCGCTTCGTGCTTACGCAAAAGTTCCGGGAACAACAGGTCGTCGTCGACGTCGACAACGCGCTGTCGGCCATCGAGCGCGCGAAGGAACGGATCGCCGCGGCCGTAGAATCGCTTCGGCTGGCCAAGACGCTGGAAGAAGGAGAGCGGTTTCGCTTCAGTTTGGGCGCGACGAGCGTCCTGTTCGTGAATCTACGCGAGCGCAACTCCGTGGACTCCGAAGGGCAAGTCATTCGGGCAAAAGCCGAGTATCAAAAGGCCTTGGCGTTGTATCAGTGGTCGATCGGTGCCTGGGGCAAGTCGCTGCCTTCGAGCGTCCCGGTGATCTACCGCGGACGGGATTGAACGGCGAAGAATTGGCTTTTTTCCCTGTGCTTTGATAGCGTTAGGCTTGGTTCCAGCGGCCCTCCAGGCTGCTTTGGACAAAAGGCGGGTGTCCGTGCAGAGTCATGTGGACGAACAACCCAACCTCTTTCAGTCCGTGGTCGGGTACGTCGGCTTGCTCCTACGGCTTGAGCGGCGCCTATTGGCGCTCGTCGTGTCCTATTCGCTGGCAATCGGACTGTTCTCGCTCATTGTTCCGCTGACCGTCCAGGAACTCACCAACACCTTCGCATTTGCCATCCAGCCTGTCACGATCGTGACGTTGGCGGGCGTGATGATCGCCGCCCTGCTCTTCGTCGGCGCCTTTCGCTCCTTGCAGTACTATGCGGTCGAAGTGCTGGAACGCCGGCTTTTCGCCCGCGTGGCGATCGGAATGGCGCAACAAATTCCGCACCTGCAAGTGCTCGGGTTCAAGCCGCGCTACGCCAATCACTTCATGGAAACGGTGTTCATGCAGCGGGCGCTCTCCGTCCTGTTGGTTGACCTCATCAACGTCGTGGTCGGCGGCGCCGTCGGCATGACGATTCTCGTGTTTTACCATCCGTATTTCCTGCTCTATAACGCCCTCCTGCTGGCCGGATTCAACGTCGTATTCCTGTTGTCTCATGGAGGCCTCAAGGCGACCATCGACATGTCGCATGCCAAATACGACACCCTTCATTGGATGCAGGAGATTTCCTATAACTTGCTTCATTTCAAGGCGACGGACAGCCGGGCAATCCTGATGCAGCGGACGGATGAACTCGTCGGGAAATATATCGAACGGAGACAGACCCGGTTCGGGATTCTGATCCGTCAATATTTGGGATCGGTGGGTTGGCAGGCGATCGCGCACGGAGGGCTCATTGCCACGGCGGCGTGGCTGTTATCGATCGGCCAACTCACGTTGGGTCAATTGGTGGCAGCCGAAGTCGTGGTCAGCGGCCTGTTGTCGAGCTTCGACGAAGTCGTCAAACGGATGGGCCATATTTTTTACTTCATGACCGGCCTCAAGGAACTGGATTTCGTCCTCTCGCTCCCGAAAGACCAAGCACTGTCGTCGTTGTCGGTGCCGCTACCTGATCCGACGGTGCACGGCATCCGGCTGACGTGCAAGGACCTGACCGTGCATCACCCCGCCGTCCCGCCGATTTTCCAACAGTTCAATCTGGAGGTCACGCCGGGTGAAAAAATCGGCATCTACGCCAGCTCGACTACGGCGAAAACCGCCTTGGCGCGGGTCTTGGCGGGTCTTGAGGCCCCAACCAGCGGCGTGATCCGGTACAACGGCGTGGACCTGCGCCATATTGACATGGGCGCCATCAACCGATGCCGGGGCTTCATGATCGACTCGCAGTTGACGCTGTTCGAAGGCACGATCGAGGACAATATCGTGCTCGGGCGGTCTTATATTCCGTATAGCGATGTCCGCTGGGCTTTGCGCTTTGCGGAACTCGAAGAGGATGTGGATGCCCTGCCGCAAGGACTGAAGACGCATATCCGCGCGCCCGGGAAAATCCTGGCACCCACGCATATTATGCGAGTTCTCCTGGCGCGCGCCATATTGGCCAGACCGCAGATCCTCGTCTTCGACGGCATCCTGCACAACCTGCAGCCGGTGTTGCGCGAGACGCTGCTCCGGAGGCTGTGTTCAAAGGACGAGCCCTGGTCGGTGATCTTCGTGTCCAACGATCCGAATTTGACGCCGCACGTCGATCGGCGCCTCATTCTCGAGTAGGAGGAGCAGTGTTTCTGCTTCGATGGCTGCGATCGTTTCGCCCCAGCGCCTCTCAGATCCTGATCAGCCTGCTCATCGCCGGGCTCGGCTGGATGAGCGGCGGCGCGCTCAGCCGCGTGGACCAGGACCTTCGCATCATGTACACCGAATACACGCTCGGCGCGGCCGATTTGGCGCATATCTCCGCCGACGTGATGCGATACCGCAACACGATCATTCGCGCGCTCGAAGCGGACAGCAAGAAGGACTTCGAGCGGATTACGGAATCGCTGCCGGGACAGCGGGCGCGAGTCCAACTTGCGGTTGACCGGTATGCGGCCGCGGGTCTGCGCGTTTCCCGCAGCGGACGAAGCGAGCCCGAAGACATCGAAGCTGTCCGCAAGAGCCTGGATCAATACTTTTCCGCTGCCAGCACCACGATCGATCTACTGGCCCGTGTCTGGAGCGCGCCTTCAGTCGAGGAGCGCAACCGTTTGCGCCGCCATGCCGAGGAGCATGCGGCGGACAATGCGGGCCCAAAGATGATCCAAGTGAGCCTGGCCCTCGACCGGTTGCTGGATACCGTCGCAGACGTGGCCAAGGACATGCGGGACGAAGGCACAAAGGCAATTCAATCGACGAGCATTCTGCTGGTAGGAGGCAGCTTTTTCATCGCACTGCTGAATTTGTTCCTGTCGAAATCCAGACGCTCGGGTCGCGGGGAAGACGGACGGTCGGAGGAACCGGCGCTGCAACCGCTCCGTCCGACGCTACCACTGCAGCCGACGAGCACTCCGAGCCATTCGGTAAGATCGTAAAGCCTTCGGTCGATTCACGAAGTTCTGCCCACCGCTTTCAGAAGTTCCTCCCTTTCACGCGGCGTGAGCGGTTTCCATGATCCGGCCGCCAATCCGGCCAGGGTGATATGCATGATCCGCACGCGGTGCAGTGCCACGACCCGGTAGCCCACCGCCTGGGACATCCGCCGAATCTGGCGGTTCCTCCCTTCGGTCAGCACAATCCGGAAGCGCTTAGGCCCAAGCCGCTCGATGCGGCAGGGCTTCGTCTTTCGGCCGAGGATCACGACGCCCCCAGCGAGGCGGTCGAGAAGGGACTGATCATAGGGACGATCGAGCACGACCTCGTACTCGCGCTCGTGACCGAACTCGGTCCGCAGTATGTCGTTCACAATGTCGCCGTCGTTCGTGAGCAGAATGAGGCCCGATGAGTCCTTATCGAGCCGGCCGATTGGGAAAATCCGCTCCGGATGGCCGATTTCTTGGATGATGTTGCGGGGGACATGGGCTTCGCTTGTCGTGGTCACGCCGACCGGCTTGTGGTACTTGAGGTAGATGCGCGCCTGACCCCACGGGATCACCTGCCCGTCCCGAGCGATCACATCCGCCGCTGTGACCTGGTCTCCCAGTTTCGCAACGACATCGTTGATCGTGACACGTCCGGCCTCGATCAGGCGATCGGCCTCGCGCCGCGAGCAGATGCCGTGCTCCGTAAAGAATTTATTGATGCGAATCTTATCCACGGCAGAAGAGGATTTATTCGTTCGTAGTGAGGCGAAAAGCGAAGTGAGAACACAGCGCGCTTGGATAAAGCGCAGGTCCCGGGTAAGCGCTTGCGAAGCAATCAGGGGGAGCGGCGCGGGTGAAAAGGGATCGCGCGGGCGGGCGGGTGAGAAAGACCATTGTCGGCATTCCGGTCAGTGGACCCGCCGTCCGGCCTTCACTCGTCCCAAGATGCGATAGATGAGGCGCGCGATGCAAAACTGCGGCGCGACGAATCCCTCAATCGGCGCGATTTCGCTGATGTCCATCCCGAGAATGCCAGGCCCATCGGCCAAGGCGGTGATCAAACTCAAGGTGTCATACCAGCCGAGACCTCCGGGTTCCGGCGTCCCGAGCGCGGGAACCAGCGAGGCGTCGAGCCCGTCGCAATCAAATGTGAGATAGACGGGTCCCCGACAGGCCTTGACCACATCTGGAATCCAGCGCGTGGATCTTCCTTCATATGGACCCGACGGGTCCAGCAATTGAGCTGCAAAGAACGTCGAGATCTGATCACTGCCTGAAATCGTGGCGACTTCTTCGGAAGAGATCGATCGGATCCCCACTTGCACCAACGGCAACCCATCGTCGACGACGCGCGCCATCACACTCGCGTGGCTGTAAAGGTTATCCTGGTAGGCGTGACGAAGATCGCCATGAGCATCGATCTGCAGCACGGTAAGGCCGGAATACCGCCTGGCATGAGCCCGAATGGCGCCCAACGCTCCCGTATGCTCACCGGTCAAGGTGACGAGAAAATGCCCGTTCGCGACGTGAGGGCGCACAAACGCTTCGATCGCGTCCACCGCAGCCCCGTCAATCTTACCGTTGAGGTCAAGTGGAGAGACGGTGGCGATTCCTCCCCATTCCTTGTACGGCTCGCAGCGAAGGATCTCGTCGTAAAACTCGACTTGGTGGGACGCTTCAATGATAGCCGACGGGCCGCCATCCGAGCCCGGCACATAGCTGGACGTGTGTTCGTAGGGAGCAGGCAGGACGTAGACGCCGGCGCGCTCAGGATGGCACCAGGGTTCTTCCAATCCCAAAAAGTTATGCTGAGAGCCTTCCCACCCAGCGGGAAGCGTCATGGATATGTACCCGCAAGACTACCGCTCACGAGCGTGCTAGCGACGGGCCCGCTTCGGCAGATTTTCCAGAGGAATGAACACGGCCAGCGCCACGACGGTCGTCCAGCGCCCCGGCTTGCCGATGGCCGATTGGGTGATGTTCAGCGTGCGCACGATCTTTCCCGCCATCTTAAAGACCTGCTCGCGTTCCTTCCACGCAATGTTCGGATCAAATTCGACGCCCAATGTCGTCGCGAGCATTTGAGCGGCCAGATCCTCGGTATATTCACCGGTCTCCTCGTCGGTCTCCCCGTGTGCGTGGTGCTCCGACAGGTATCCGTAGGTGCGACGGTCCGTGGGGATCGCCAGGCCGATCGAAGCGGAAATCAGCCGGTTCCGCTCATTCGTTTCGGACCGCGCCATGACGCAATGGGTGATTTCTCCGGGATTCAATAACTTTTCACCGCGCTTCCGGGGAATGATTTTGCAGTTGGGCGGGAGGATGGACGACACGCTGACCAGATTGCAGTAGGCGACACCGGCGCTCCGGAGCGCTTGTTCGAACGAAGCCAGTTTTTCTCGGTGGACGCCGACTCCTCTGGTCAGAAACATGTGCGTAGGTACCATCGTCTCATCTCCCTTGCTTCATCCGACCGAGCGAAACGTCAGGCGTGACGCGGAATTTCGTCAAGCACAAGGCCGCTGTTGTATCAAGAATGCAGGCGGATCGCAATATCCCCAACGCTTTTTCACCTAGACAGCCGAGGGCGGCCGGACATTCACGACGAGGAATCGGGGTTCGGTCATCTCCTCAATCGCCGCCTTCACCCCCTCCCGGCCGAGACCAGAATCCTTCACGCCTCCGTACGGCATATGATCCGCGCGGAAGGTCGGAATCTCATTCGCCAAAACGGCCCCCACCTCCAGATGCCGGAACGCATGGAAGACCTTGTTGATGTCTTGGGTGAAGACGCCGGCCTGCAGCCCATAGTCGGATGCATTGAGTGCCTCAATGGCTTCCTCGAACCGGCGATAGGGTGTGACGGTCACGACAGGGCCGAAAACTTCCTGGCAGGAGACTTTCATCGTCTGGGTCACGTTGGACAGCACCGTCGCCTCGACCACGGATCCCATGCGTTTGCCGCCCAAGAGGACACGAGCACCTTGAGACACCGCTTCCTCGATCCATGCCTCCACGCGATCGGCCGCTTTCCCATCGATCAACGGACCCACCACCGTGCCATCATCGGTTGGATCCCCGCCTTTCAAGCGGGCGACCTGAAGCAGCAGTTTCGTTGTAAAGAGATCCACAACGGAGTGGTGAACGAGAATCCGTTGAACGGAGATGCAGGTTTGGCCAGCATAGCCGAATCCGCCGGTAGCGCACCGCTGCGCGGCGAAGTCCAAATCGGCGTCGGGCTCAACAATGACGCCCGCATTGCCTCCCAATTCCAGGACGACCTTCTTTTTCCCGCACTTTTCCTTGAGGCGCCACCCGACGGCGGCACTGCCTGTGAAGCTCAACAGCTTGAAGCGCGGATCGATGACTAAGTGCTCGGCTACCTGATTGTCGCAGGGCAACACATTGAGCCCGCCCGGCGGAAGACCGGCTTCGAGAGCCACCTCTCCCAGCAACAAGGCGGTCAACGGCGTCTGTGGCGCGGGTTTGATGAGAATCGGGTTTCCGGCAGCCAGGGCAGGCGCCACTTTGTGCGCCACGAGGTTCAAAGGGAAGTTGAACGGCGTGATGCCCAGTATCGGACCAATGGGGAAACGGCGCACGATGCCGAAGTGGGAATCCGTCCCTGGGGTCCAGTCGAGAGGAACGACGTCGCCTCCGATTCGCTTCGCCTCCTCGGCCGCGACTGTAAAGGTTTGTACCGCCCGGGACACTTCCCGTCGCGCGTCGCCGATCGGTTTCCCGGCCTCGCTCGTGATCAGCCGGGCAATCTCTTCCCTCCGATCGTACAAGGACCCGGCAATGCGCTGAAGGAGATGATAGCGGCCGTGTGCCGGGAGGGCGCCCATGGGCTTCGCCGCTTCGACCGTCGAGAGGACCGCCGCATCGGCATCGAGCTCGCTCGCTTGGGACACTTCAGCCAGGACCTTCCCAGTGAAGGGATCGTGCACCGGCACGGCGTTGTTCCCCTGGCGCCATTGGCCGCCGATGAGGAATGGACGTGGTCCCTGCAAGAAGATGCTCCGCTCTGGAGGATGCGCCTACGGCGCGGACTCAACCGAGGAGGCGGAAGCCGGCTGCATGTTCGCCGCCTGTTCCGCGGCCTTCGCCCTGGCGACCAAATCCTCCGTGCCCCAGTCGGCGATCGCCTCGATGGCGAACGCTTCGTAGGTCGAGACACCGTGACAACCCGGACAATCCGGCATCGGGACCTTGCGATAGAAGACTTCCGAAAGACAGGACATACACACCCAAAACGGCGGTTCACCATCGCGTTGGGCGACGGGCCAGAACGACTGTGTATCAGACATACGGTAGTCCTTCGTCAATGAGATGAAGTGAATGTTACGACCCGCTCACCTTCGACAGCATCCGGTCGATTTCTTCGGCGAAGGCATCAAAGGGAAACGCGCCCGGGATTGCCACGGCCGGAATCTTTTCCGTCGGCCCTTCCACAGTTTGCATCAGAATGAAGCCCGGTGTCCCATGAAAACCCCATCGATTCGCCTCGCGGCGGTCCTGGAAAATCGATTCCAAGTGCCGCCGTTCATCGAAACACTTTCCGAATTCTGCCTGGTTCAAACCCATAGACTTGGCAGCACTTTTGAACGACCCGGAATCCAACCGACCGCCCTCGCCGAACAATCGATCGTGCATGGCCCAATAGCGTCCCTGCGCCCCGGCACAACGCGCGGCCACCGCCGCCTCTACTCCGACACCGCGGTCCGCCCGCGGATAGTCTCGATACACAAACCTGACTTTGCCGGTGTCGATGTAGGTCGCTTGCAGTTTTGGCAACGTTTCCTTGAAAAACTTCAAACAATACCCGCAGGTAAAATCCGAATACTCGATCAGTGTCAGCGGAGCATCCGCCTTGCCCTGCGCCCGCCCATCATCGGTAACGGAAGCCGCAACGGCATTCCCGGAGCCGGCACCGAGCACGAGGATCAGCAGGAGTACGTGCGAACGCATGAGTGCGGTTTCTCTCATGCGCGAGCCGCACGTTTGGCCTTCATACGCTCAAGCAGGCCGGCCATGAGCAACGGCCAGACCACCGTGGCATCGCTCAAGACTTCCGCAAAACGGCCGCCTTCCTCCGGCGGCACGAACTTTCCCCAGGACACACCCTCCTGATAGGTGCAGCCGCTCAGGCCGCCCCAATAGTCCGGTTCCGGACAGATACGCACGCCGTAATGGAAGCGCGGCGGCTTGACGCTCAAGCCCAACCGCATGTTGCTGATCTCGATATACGGTCCTACCTGCTGCGCCCAGTTGCGCGGCACTCCGCCGCCGATCGTGAAGATCCCGAGCCGTTTGGCGGATGTAATGACGGTCGTGTAACTGTTCAGGTCCTGATAGGGGTTGAATGAAGGATACGATTTGTTGATCGTCCTGAGAATGTCTAGATCGCTCCCGCCCTTGGCCTGCGCACGCGCGTGATCCACGACGCGGGCCATGGCCCACGTCCCGACGTCGAGTCCCATCTCTGAGTCGGTGAAGGCCGGAATATAGACGGGTACTTTCTTTAAATAGGCGCTCTTGAGAATGCCTTCGCCGTCGAATCCCTCGGCCAAGGTGCGTCCCAATTCACGAGTGAGCATTTCCGAAGAAAGGGTCTGATCGGGGCTGATCCGTTTCATGGTCTGGCCCACGACGTGTTCGACATAGTTCAGGTTCGCTTCCATCTCCAATGTATCGTAGACCCTGTTGTACCCTTTCATAAAAAGCTCTTCATCGCTGACCGACGGAGGCACTCGGTAATGCGTCTTGCCTACCGACTCGCTCAACCCGTGAGCAATCAACGCGCCGGTCGATATCACGCACTGAACCATGCCATGATCAATCATCGCACTGATGATCTTTCCCATCTTCGCGATCGTCATGGCGCCGGAAAGGGTCATAACGACCGAACAATCCGGATCTTGGATCATCGCCCAGAGTACCTCGTAGGCCTCGCCCAGCCGGCGTCCGCCGAACGCCGTCTTTCGCATGGCGACAAGAAGTTCGTCGAACGAGTGGATGGATTCGGGATTCAACGGTTCGAGTGCTTCGAAGCCGTCTTTCGCCCCGTCATGGAATTCGCGTGCGCCCATGGGTGAGTTGACCTGTCGCGAAGGGTGAAACAACCGCGAGCGACTCCGTTATACACAACCCATGTGGGAGGCGTCAACGAATGATGCGGATGAAAGTAGGATCAAACCCCACTGTGTACGAGAGCGAATCGAGGAGGCGGTGTCTAATGCGGGAGTAATCAATACACCGTCTTCGTGGCTTGTCTTCTTTTGGCTTCCAATCACGCACCAATCTTTGCGCTTCGGCGATCTGGGTATCGTCATCTGCTTAGCAGGGGCATCGCGAGCGTCTGCCAACCTCCCCTCTCCACGGGCGGCCGACAGGTTCTACCACATGTGCGTCTGAATGAAGTCCTGAAGCACTCGCCGTTCTTTACGAATACGAGCCCGAGTTTAGCAAAGGCCAATGCATCTTCATGTCCTGCCGCCCGGCTAAACCAGTACAACGCGTGTGGAGGGGTGGCTCGAACAAAGAGCAAGAGAAATTGAGCGAGCCACCCGTCGCCTGTTATTTCAGCTCAACGATGAATGTATCCATGCGCGTTGGATACCCAAAGTCGCCCGCCGCTCCGCCCAGCGTCCCGTCCCAGGGGCTTGAAAACAGCGCCCAGCGACCGTCATTTGAAATCTGCGCAAAGGCCTGGCCAACCCAATTGACTAGACCCCCATTGTGATTGTGCGCGAAGCGCCAGACCTTATTGGAGCCATCGGTCGCGGCAGCGATGATCTCTCCATACCAGGGAAGTGGCCTCGGAGGTGTACTGATGTTATACCGTGAGAACAGCACGGGCGCGTGGGGATTCGTTGACGAATTGAACCATGAACTGTGCTCGCCGTCATACCAGCCCGTGGCCGTCGACGGAGGCTGCATGATAAAGGAGTACTGCGTGGCATCCATGAGGTTATTCGGATCTCGAACGCACGCCCCGCCAGAGTACATGCCATTGATCGATCCTGAGCCATTGACAAATCTGGCGCCGATGGACGAGTGTCCACTTGAATACATATTGGCATTCGTCATCAGCGACCAGGTATTGGTCGAAAGATTGAGCACAGAATCGCCGTTGGATCCCCAGCTGTGGTGCACGAACCCCACGTCCAGCCAGGTGCCGGCTGCACTGCCATACATTGAATGAATCCCGATGGTCTGGCCGGCAGCCGAGGTCGGCCAGTGAGGATCGTGTTGGGCAACTCCGTTGATCGTCTTCTTCAAGACATCAATGAATTTGTTCTGTGATGGATTATGGGGATTTAGACAGTAAATTTGGCTATACGTATTCTGGCTTCCGCCTACCGCTGAACAGACCCAAGCGTCTGCGCCGACAACCAGGACATGATAGGTGAGCGTACCGTGGTTAGACGGGCCTCCGAGGTTAGTGACCACATGCGTAGTCTTGTTGTATTTCGCCAGTTGGTTCCCGTTTTGAAAGTAGATAATGTCGGGATCAACGGCTGACCATTCCCATTTCACGTTGAAGCTCAGAGGGTGCAAGGTTGGCCGGGCAGATCCATCCCCGACCTTGAACGTTGAGGGGTTGAACTCAAGCCAATAGGAGTTCCCATGGGGACCGTGGAGCTTTAGCGCCGTTGAATTGGCATTCCAGGTCCGAAAGTAGCCAGCATATTCGGGAAT
>JBKPSD010000195.1:0-9312 GCA_046734935.1 Nitrospirota bacterium | reverse complement strand
TGCAGGGCGCCCAAGACCCCAAGCGCTTTGGCGGCCGACGGCCGCAGCTCCGGCTTTCCGTTTTTCATTGTCTCGATCAAGACAGGAACGCTCTCTTTCTGTCCGATGTTTCCGAGAGCGAGCGCAGCGGCCTTGGCCGTTTCGATGTCGTCGCCTTTGAGGGCCGTGACCAGGCGCGGGACGGCTTTGGTCTCAAAAAGGTAGCCGAAGAGCCCGATCAGCCGAACTTTCCTTGCGGACGGCGTGGCCGGATCATCGTATACTCTAAAGAGCCGTTCTTCCTGGCCCCACTCGGTTGTAATCAGTGCGGGAAAGTCATAGTCCTCCAGCCGTTCCTTCAGCTTAGTCATGGCATAGTCAGCCGGATCGGCGGCTTGCGCGGTTTGCGCCGCCTGCGCCGCGTCCGCAAAGTCGGTCCGTACTTCTTTTCGCCAAGGCATTTTCTTGCCGTCGAGAATGTACGAAAGCTGACAGGCGGGGCCTTTCCAAAGCCGGGACGGAGAATCGGGCAGGTCGGCGTCGCTGCCCATTTTGGTTGTGCCTTCCCAGATCTTGTGCTGTTCGCATTTGACGTTGAACACCACATCGTGGGGTTGAGCCGGGTCTGTCAGAATCGTGTAGCCAAATTCCTGCATTCGCTTCGTGACCACTTCCCGAAAGGGGGCCGCATCCGTCGATCCTTTATCAGACAGGGCGATAACTTCGATCAGCACCCGGTCGATCTTCTCCAGCTTCTGTTTTTCTTCCGCTGTAAGCGATTCCTGGCGGGCCGCAGCGGGAGAAACAAGCAGAGCAAGGAGCGCGAGACTAGAAAGCGCAAGCTGATTCATGAGTGCCTCCCATCATCGGGCGATGACGCATATGACGAATAGATAATGAGAAATACTGAAAACAATCGTTATCACTCTACCGAACAGCCAATGACGTCGGCAAGTTCCGCATTGAAGGCCCTCGAATGCCAACAGTATAATCGCCGCCATGCTGTCCGACCGAACGGTAGGATTCATCGGGGCCGGCAACATGTCGGAGGCGCTGATCGCGGGTCTCCTGCATGCCGACCTTCTTCCCCCCGGTCGCCTTCTGGCATCCGACATCGACGGCTCCCGGCTTGCTGCGCTTTTCCGGAGTCATGCCATCCGGACGACTCGAAGCAACCCCGAAGTGGCGCAAGAAGCGGACATTCTCGTCCTGGCCGTAGAGCCGCAGATTCTTGACGGCGTGCTGGCCGAGATTGCCGCCCGGCGACGGGCGGACTCCCTAATTGTCTCAGTCGCGGCCGGGTACCCGATTGCTCGGATCGCCCGCGGGTTGCCCGGGGCCGAGAGAATCGTGCGTTCGATGCCGAACACTCCGTCGCATGTCAGGCAGGGTATCACTGCCGTGGCCTACGGGCAGCGGTTGTCCGAACAGGACACAACCGCCTGCTGGACCTTGTTCGAGTCGATCGGACACGTGGTCAGAGTTGAAGAGCGCTGGCTCGATGCCGTGACCGGATTGAGCGGAAGCGGACCTGCGTATGTCTACCTGATGATCGAGGCGCTGGCGGACGGCGGAGTAAAGATGGGACTCCCGCGCGAGACGGCGCAGCTGCTGGCGGCCCAAACTGTGTCAGGAGCGGCAAGGCTCATCATGGATTCACGCGAACATCCTGGCTCGTTGAAAGACCGCGTGGCATCGCCAGGCGGCACGTCGATAGCCGGTCTGCATGAATTAGAGCGAGGCGGTTTGCGCGCGGCATTAATTTCAGCGGTCGAAGCCGCCGCAAAACGCTCCCAGGAACTGGGAACGGCTCTCTAACAAGGAGAAGGCATCGTGCAATACTGGGTGAAAATCGTGTTCGTCGACAACCAAGAATTGGTCGTGAAGGACGCAGTCAGACATACGATCAGCGACGATATGGAAGTGCTCGAAGTGGATTCGGCGAAGGAAGTGATTATTGTACCCATGAAGCAGATCAAGTACTTGTCCTGTGACGCGACGGTATTTGCGACGAAGGGCGCTCCGCTGAAACACTAGCCACGTTCCTCAGCGTGGCGTCAGCCGGCGAGGTCCATTCCCTCCATGGTGTTTGAGAAGCTATATCTGAGGAGCTTCAGCACCGCGTCATTCCATCCTGCTGGGCCGACGCCGCGGGTCCGGACGAGTCTGGGCAGAAGGACGCCTGTGTCAAATGAGCCGTCCGGTTTCTGAGCGAGAATCGGATGGTCTACCGCTGCCAGCAGCGGCACGTCGTTGATGCTCTCTCCGATCCCGACGCTTTTGACAACGCGGCTTTGAAAACGCAGCCTGTGCTCGCGCCGGTAGCATTGCATAAGCATGTCGGCAGCTTCGCCCTTGTCATTGTCTCCGGTCAGATGAAAGAGCCGGTCCGCCTTGCTCCACCGCAGTCCGCGGCTGACGATCTGCCGGCAGACTTCCGCCACGAGCGGCTGAGGCGCTTCGAGCAGGAAGGGCTCGTCGTATTCACGGATGCTCGCCAATGCCGCATCGGCACGCGAAAGACCCGTCACTTCCATGATCTCATCGAGGGAGAGATCGCCGAACCCGTGGAGCGGCGTCTCGACGGCGTCTTCGATCTGTTTGAGGACGTCGCGCAGCATGTGATAGGGCATGCCCAACTCGATGACGTCGTAGGAGGATTTTCTGCGGACACGTTGCAAGGGAAAGGTGAACAATCCGTGCGGTACGAAAACGGCGGCGCCGTTTTCGACGATAAAGGGGTCCCGATGCTGCAGTCGGCGGCGAAGCGGCTCGATCTCGGCCCTGCTCTTGCTCGACACGAGAATGAGTGGAATCCCCCTGGCACGAAGTGCTTGGAGCGCCGGCGCTGCGGCGTCCCATGAGGACGTACGTGCATCCAAGAGCGAGCCGTCCAAGTCGGTGAACACGACGTAATGGGGCATATGTGACTCAGCAAGGGACGACCTGACCGCGTGTGCTGCAAGAGTCTGTTCCATGCTCACTATCGAAGAAGGTCACCGATCCGCCCAGCTACGGAAGCCGCGGATCTGACTGGCTGCACGGGTCGTGCCAGTAAGTATTTCCCTCAAAAATAGACTAAGACGCGTAAATTCAACGGGTCCCGGGAGGGGTGGAGTGACGGGAAAAACCTTCACTCTCCTACACGCAGGGTGGTTCCTTGGAAAGCTCTTACGGACGGTCGGTGGACAGACGTTTGGCTAACCGATGGGCGAGACGGATCATGCCGGGAGAGCGATCAGCCGGATCCAGCAGCACATTGAGAACGTACAACTGGCTGGAATCGGCCAAGGCTTTTGCCAGTGTCTGTTCGAATTCCCGCTGGGTGCGGATAACGGTGCCGATTCCGCCGCCGATCAGATCGCAGATCCGTTCGTAGTGCCAGTCGTGGAGGTCGTTGAACGGCCCTTCCAAGATTTCACGTTCCGTCGAATATCCGCGGTTGTTGAGGACCAGCACGATCGGCGTCTGGCCATAACGCACCGCCGTGGAGAGTTCCGATCCGGTCATCTGAAACGCGCCATCGCCGACCAAGACGATGGGGCGGAGACTGGGCTCCGCGAATGAGGCGCCGATCGACGCGGGGACGGCGAATCCCATGGAGGTGTAATACGCAGGCGACAGAAACTCAAACCGCCGGTGAACGTGCAAGTCCGCGGCGGCGAACAAGGATTCTCCGACGTCTGCGATGATCAGCGTCGTCTTATCCAGTTGTTGGTCCAGATGGCGGAACAATCCGCTCAGCGTTACCTGGTCGGCCGGCGATGGGGCGGCCGCATCGAGGTTCAGCGGAGGCGGCAGCGGTCGTGACGATTGGGCGGAGAGACCATGCGTGCCCAGCGCCTGGACAAAGTCCTGAAACCGGATCGTGTCATACCGATGATGTCGAATACTGACGTGATCGGCGGTGGCGTGGATGGTGCGCCCTTCCGACCGCAAGGGGGAATTCGCGTCGAGGTCTTCGAGATCGGACAAGATGGATCCCAGGATCAAGAGACAGTCGGAATCGTTGATGAACTGCTGGACCTCGTCGCGCGCGATGAGTCCGCCGTAGACGCCGACGTAGAGCGGGTGATCCTCGCGGATGACGGATTTCCCGAGCAAGGTGCTGGCGATCGGGATTTTCAGGCGCTCCACCAGCCGGCTCAAATCGTCCTGGAGGCCGAAGCGGCCGATTTCGGCGCCGGCCAAGACGGCCGGCCGTTTGGCCGCGGCCAGCATGGCGCGAACCTCTCCAATCGCTTCTTCGAGCGCGGCGGCGTCACTCGGGTCGTCGTTGAGACACAGCGGCCGCAGTGGATGGTTGAGTGGTGTGTGGACGAGATCGCGCGGAATTTCGATGTAAATTGGCCGCCGATACCGGAGAAGGGCTGCGAAGGCGCGGTCCATTTCGCGTTCGGCCGTCGTCGGATCGTCGAGGGAAACGGACGCCACCGTCATTCGCTCGAAAACCTCCCGTTGCGTGGAAAAATCACGCACCATGTGATGCATATACGGCGTGCGCACGCGTTCGGAGAGTCCGGGGGACCCCGTGAGCAGGACGACGGGAGAGCGCTCGGCATACGCACAGGCGATGGCGTTCACGCAATTCAAGCCGCCGACGCAATAGGTGACGCACGCCGCGCCGATGCCGTTGATGCGCGCGTACGCATCGGCGGCGAAGCCGGCACAGTCTTCGCGTGTCGTACCGATGTGGCGGATTGGCGAGCGTTCAATGAGCTGGTAGAGACTGAGGACGTAGTCGCCGGGAATGCCGAAAATGTGGCGGACGCCTAATTGATGCAGACGATCGAGTACGGCAGACCCGATGGTTGCCTGTCCCTCCGTCGTCATTGCGCGGGTGATCTCCCGTTGTTGGACACAAGGCACGTTTTCCAGGTCCAGGAAACCACACCAGGCTCCAACCGTCAAGCACAGCGCAAGGAGTTTGCGTGGACGAGTGCGGGGCTTGACCTCCGTCCACCACCGTCGGATAACTAGCCCATGGTTACCGGTCACGAAACGACGGCAGGCGTCGTCACTCTGGCGCGCGCCAACGAAATTGCAGGCTCCGGACATCTCTGGATTTATGCCGGCTTCGTACATGCGGTCGACGGCCAGCCGGGTTCCGGAGACGTCGTCGATGTCGTCATGCCGAACGGACGATTTTATGCGCGAGGCCTCTACAATCCCGCCTCAAAAATCCGTATTCGTGTGCTCACGTTTCAGGACGAAGCGATCACTCCGGTGTTTTGGAGAGAGCGCATCGCACAAGCATTGCGGCTCCGGGCGCGTATCGTTTCCGGGACCAACGCCTACCGTCTGATCTACGGTGAGGCGGATCGGTTGCCCGGACTGGTCGTCGACCGCTACGGCGACACCCTCGTGATGCAGACGCTTTCCAGCGGAATGGACCGGCGTAAGGAGCTACTGGCCGATCTGTTGTGCGAAGAGGCGGCCGTCAATCGGGTGTATCTCCGAAATGACGCCAAAAGCCGCGCCTTGGAAGGATTGTCTCCGCTGACCGGTTTCCTCCGGGGCGGCGGTGAGACGACGATCCAAGTGCAGGAAGGTCCCGCTCGCTTTTGGGTTGATATCGCTCACGGACAGAAAACCGGATGGTTTTGCGACCAGCGGGAAAACCGACTCGCGGCTGCCCGATTGACCCGCGAAAAAGACGTGCTCGAAGTGTTCTGTCATACGGGCGCCTTCGGGATTCAGGCCGCGCTCGCAGGGGCAGCCCGAGTGGAGGGCTTGGACGTCAGCGAGGAGGCGCTGGCCCTGGCACGAAAGCATGCCTCTCTCAACGGGGTTCAAGACCGGTGCTCGTACCGTGCGGCGGACGCCTTCGACGAAATGCGCCGGCTGGGCCAAAGCGGCAGGCAATTCGATGTCGTGTTCCTTGATCCCCCCGCGTTTGCCAGGAGCAAGCAGGCAGTTGCCGGCGCCTTGGCGGGATACAAGGACATCAACCTGCTCAGCCTTCGTCTGACAAAGCCCGAAGGCCTCGTCGTGACCAGCTCCTGTTCGCATCACGTTTCGGACACGGACCTTTGGGGCGCGATTGGACGCGCCTCTCGAGATGCCAAACGCCCCGTGCGACTGCTTGAGCAGCGCGGCCAGGCGTCAGATCATCCGATTCTCGCCACGATGCCTGAAACGCGCTACCTCAAGTGCTTCATTATGCAAGTGCTGTAGGCCGGCGCGATCGCGTCCCTGCCGCGAGCGGTGAAGACGGCTCATGGTCCCAGGGTATGGATTAGTCGCTGGGCGGTTCGAAGTGCCCGGACGGGCGATTCTGCCAGGGAACGGCAGACTGTTTGGATTGCTTGACCAGACTCTTGAGACTCATTTCCGCTGCCCGCAGCAATTTGGGTTCGCCGCTCTGAATGAGAGCCGTGAGCATGACATAGAGCGAGCGATCCATCCTCGAGCCCGTAAGAATCCGTTCGGTAACCGGATCGGGGCCGTTCCGCCTTTCATTCAACTCATCCGGTTCCTCAAAGAGCAGGTCGAAGGCCGTAGGATGCGCAAACAGCCAGGCGACCGGAATTTTAAGAGCGGTCGCTACGCGTTCCAACGTTCCGATGGAAGGGTCAAGGGATTCGTTCTCTAACTCGTCCAGGGCCTCGAGCGACAGACCGGCTTCAGCGGCAAGAAATTCAGGTGAGTAACCTCGCGAAAGGCGCCAGGCTTGAATTTGCGCGCCGATTGCCATGCGCGATGATATCCGAAGTCGAGATTTGTTCGCAACAACCACCAGGAATGTTTTGCGCAGTACTTTCAATTACTTATGCGGCAATTCTCCTTGTGGAAGATGAGTAATCAAATCGGGTACAATAGCGCTCAATTCATTTTCTTCGAAGCCTAAGGGAGGCGGATCATGTTGGGGACAGACATTCGCGGGATCATGGCTGAAGAGGAGGAGGTTCAACGGCGGAGACAGGCGTTGAAGTCCCTCCTTTCCATGCGGAATAAGCAGTTGCGCGAATCATTGGAGCAACGGATCAAGCGAGCCAAAACCGGTGGAGATTGGATGCAACTCTCCCGTGAGGAATGTGCGACTTTGCACAAGCAGGAAAAGGCCCATCTGAAGTCTCAACTTGAGCAGCTTCAGCATGAGGATGATCGCACTCGCGGCAAGCTGACCCTTCTCAAGCGCGCCAAAGCAAGGGCGCAGCGGATTAGGGCAGCGGAAGCGGCGTCCGGCAGGAAGCGTCGATAGCACAGACGGCTCGATTGTCTTCACCTGCAACCCTGTTGACGCGCGCACAAGCGGCGCGCATCCGACAACTCCTCAGGGAAAAGCGGGCTCGAAACGCTGAAGGCGCCTTCATCATCGAAGGCGCCAAGCCCGTTTACGATACGATCCTCCACTATCCCGCCAGTGTCCAAAGCCTCCTGCTGTCGGCCGGCCATGAACGGCATGAAACCGATCGGCAGCGTGATCTACGTACGTCGTCGGGAATTTCCGCATTTCGTTGCTCCGACCGCATGTTTTCCGCCTTGTCCGCCGTGGACAGTCCTCAGGGCATTCTCGCCGTTGTCCGGAAGCCCCAGTGGAACGGGGACCGGATCCTCGAGCAACCGAAGCTCTTCGGCATGTACTGTGAGCACCTCCAAGATCCCACGAACGTTGGCGCGATCATTCGAACCGCTGCAGCATTAAACGTCGATGCCCTCTGGCTCACCGCGGAGTCGGCGGATATCTATAATCCGAAAGTCGTCCGCGCGTCGGCCGGAGCTGTGCTGTCACTGCCGGTCTTCGTGACTCCCACTGTGGCCGGACTGACGAGCAGGGGCATCGAGTTGTTTGCCGCCGTCGCCGGCGGCTCCGATTCGGTCGGCATGGAAACCCTTCGCTCCCTTCCACCTCGTCTGCTTGTCGCGGTAGGGAATGAAAGTCGAGGGCTTTCCGCAGACACGATCAAGCAGGCTGGATGTCTCTTCACGATTCCGTTGAGCCGGCATGTCGAGTCCCTCAACGTCGCGGCAACCGCGGCGATCGCCTTGCATTATCTCCGACGGATTGCCGGGGAATGAGAACCACGTTCGGGATGAAGTTAGCGGAGTGACTGTGGTGGTGCCGAGGGACAGAATCGAACTGTCGACACCAGCCTTTTCAGGGCTGTGCTCTACCAACTGAGCTACCTCGGCACAAACAGGCAGAAGGCGCCACTTTTGCAGAATGATCGGTGAAAATCAAGCGGAGCGTGCCGACGACGATAGAATCTTGAAAGTGGAAGCTTCCCGGCGACCCTTCGAAAACGTATCGGCCAGGTCATCAAGACGCACAAGTGAGTAAAGCTGTGATTGCAGACATCGGCTGCGGTGTTTCTTTCTACTTGGGCGATCCGGAGCGATCTTGTTCAACTGCCGGGATTCGGGCAAGAAATGTATTGAGGTTTGTAACGACCTCGCGTTCAACTGCATCCAGCTGGCGCATAAGCGGAGCAGAAGCCAGTTCGTACATTCGTAGAGGAAATTCCCAGTAGAAACTGCGGCAAGCATTGATGGCAAAACGTGTCGTCACGCTGAAGGAGTGGCCGGATGCGCAAATGCTCCGCAAACCTATCGACGGGAGGATTCTCTGTATACCATTACCGATACCAGGGGAAAAGGATGTGAGATAACCGTCACTGGATCATACGCGGGATTTTTTCGTGTTCCCGTTGCGGTTAACGACGGTGGCGGAGAGGGAGGGATTTGAACCCTCGGTAGAGGTTTTAGCCCCTACAACGGTTTAGCAAACCGCCGCCTTCGGCCACTCGGCCACCTCTCCACAACCTCAGACGATATTCTGTGCGGATTCCTTCTCGCAGATGCAGCTAGGCGATGACGCTCGGGTGACCGAGTAGCAGAGTGTTTCCCATATCCGGTTTCGCCATTTCTACTCTGACGTCGCTCATGGCCTGGTCCATCCTCAACGACCCTGCGCATCTCCGACTCCAGGCCTCGACTGAGGCGTGATCATACCTGAGGGCTCAATGAGGTACAAGCGTTTCGAGGGGACTTCCGCTCCGGCAAGGTGATCACCGCAAAGGGGGCGTCGTTATTATTCTATTTGAAGACTGGATGGTTTCGCGAGCACCCATTGCCGCAGTTTCGTCCAATCGAAACCGACCTTGGATTTGGCTGTCGCACCGGCCGCGGCTTGAGGGCGTTTGGCTTGATGCCGGTACAAGGCGTCGACCTGAGAAGAGGCCTCGAAGTAACGGGGTTCAATATGACCGGGCCTGATCACGCCGCTGACCGAAAGCATCTGCAACACCGTCCGCAACTGCTTTCGTCTCGCGCGTTGCTTCCTCATCCGAACAATGGGTGACGTGAAGATGTGCATATGTCCCTCCGTGA
>JBKPSD010000194.1:0-10706 GCA_046734935.1 Nitrospirota bacterium | reverse complement strand
TTCGTGCAGGATAGGTGGACTCAATTCGGCCATCAACGTCTGACAATACTGTAAGGCTTGGCTCAACACCTCGTCGACTTCTCGGACGATCTCGTTGCCTGCGGAAGGCACAGAGAGTCGCTGCAAGAGTCCGATTTTCATGCGGCCGAGCACGAGCAACTGCGCCAGGTAGTCGTGCAACTCTGCCGCCAGATGCGTGCGTTCACGCTGCTCCGCGGCATCGAGTGCGGTGGTTAGGGAACGGACATCCACCAGGGAACGATCTAACTCCTGAGTGCGCTCGGCGAGCTGCCGTTCGAGTAAGCGGTGCCGCTGTTGCAACATGATATGTGCCACTCGTTCCGCGCTGACCCCGATGTCCTCCCAGTCGAAGTTTGCCCTCAAGTGTCCATTATTCTTTGAAGGGTCCATATCCGGCTCCTCTTCTCTCAATGATTGAGATAGAAAAAATACAGTTAGCAAGTACTGAAAATGATGCACTAGTGAGAACCCGTGTGATCATAGGGAGAGAGATGGTAGGGCTGCAGCAGGGTGCAAACTGTATAAAACTGACCGTTCCCCTGGTTTTGGTAAGGGAGTGGATCTACTAGAGTGGAGAGAATCGGTTGCTGCTCTAGCCTCTTGATATTAAAGCTCTTGTTTTCAAGATGCCTAGCGTTCTATCAATCCGTATGTCATCGGAATCCCTCTATTTGTAGGAGGGTAATGCATGGCACGCACGCGAACGCCGCTATTCAATCCTCACACGTTCCTCAATGAAGTCGGCAGCGGCAAAACGATTCTGCCATCGCCAAACAAACAGATGATCTTTTCCCAAGGGGATGCGGCGGATGCCGTGTTCTATATCCAAGCGGGCAAGGTCAAGCTAACCGTGGTCTCGCAGCAGGGCAAAGAAGCTGTCGTCGCGATTCTGGAAGAGGGGGCCTTTTTTGGGGAATCCTGCCTGGCCGGACACACGGTCCGCACGGCGACCGCAACCTCTGTGGAAGACTCCACTCTCGTGCGCATTGACAAAGACGCTATGATCCAGGTGCTGCATGAAAAGCCCGAGTTTTCCCAGCTGTTTATGGCCTATCTACTGGCGCATACGATTCGCATTGAAGAGGATTTGGTGGATCATCTCTTTAACTCGAGCGAGAAGCGGCTCGCGCGAGTATTGCTGTTGTTGGCGCACTTTGGCAAGGAAGGTAAGCCAGAGACGGTGATCGCGAAGATTAGCCAGGAAACGCTCGCCGAGATGATCGGGACGACACGTTCCCGCGTCAGCTTCTTTATGAATAAGTTTCGGAAACTTGGTTTCATCGACTACAACGGTGAGATGCACGTACACAGCTCTCTCCTCAACGTCGTCCTCCACGACTAACCGGTGCCGAGGGAATCCATTTGCACACATCCATTCCGGTTTCTGAAGATTTGCGCATTCTAATGCCCTAGAAAAAAGACGTCTTGCTGAGATCTTCGGTCTCCGCCTCATTGCCGCCGCCCGTTGAGTTACGAAGAACAAGAATTGTTGACCTGCTCTATAGGGTAGTAGACCTGCTCATTTCCCGATATTGTTTCTTTTCCATATATCGAAAAAGGTCTGAAGGCCTGACAGCGTTGAGGCAACCAAGTCCAATTGCAGAGGGGACAAAGGCCCACCTTGCTGTAAGTAGGTTTCTAAAGGCGTACTGGCTTTCATGAAGTCAGCAACCATCCGCTGAACTTCAGTCTCATCGAGCGTCATGGGTAAACCTCACTATTGCAACCGGCTTGAACTTGCTTGATCACCAATTTGTGGCGCTCAAAGCGACCGACGATCAAGAGACAGCGATCGGTGTCTTTGAACGGGATCGTACCGCGCTGCCCGTGACCGACTCGTCCGGAGTTTTGATCGGCATCGTGACGATCGACGACGTGCTTCGTGTCGCCGAAGCTGCGGCAACCGAAGACATCCAAAAAATCGGCGGGTACCGCTCCCCTCGACGAACCCTATATCCTCATCGGCCTGCGACGGATGATCACCAAGCGTGCCGGATGGCTGGTCGTCCTGTTCCTCGGCGAACTGTTTACCGCTACCGCCATGGGGTTTTTTTTGAGAAGGAGATCGAAAAGGCGGTCGTGCTGGCGCTGTTCGTCCCTCTGATCATCTCCAGCGGAGGCAATTCCGGGTCGCAAGCCTCGACTTCATTTCTGTCTAGGGTGACTCTTTTCCGACTGACTGAAGGCCACATCCGTTACCTTCTGTTCGTCGTCCACCAACAACGTGGCTGATTGGCCGCGAGATAACTGCCCGAGTCTCTCCTGAATGAGCGGGCGTGCCTCATACACCTGTTCCTTGCCGTCCTGCGTGCGAATGGTAATAGCATTGTTCTTCAACGGTTGGACAATTACACCCGCGATCTGTGTCAGATTGCCTTTGAGGGGGGATTTTTGTTGCCCGAGTTCGACCGACCGATGAACGGATTCGGCAGTGCCCATTGTCACGTCGACAATTTTGTCCAACTCATCAATGAGAAAAATAACATCTGCCCCGACGGGGATCGAGGCTACTTTACTTCGTGCAACCGGTCGCACAAGGTGCGACTCTTCTTTCCCGTCCTTAGTCCGAATCACGGCTTTATCGTGCCCCGTGTCCAAAGGTTCGGCGAGCTGACCGTGAAGTATGCGATGGTGGCTTGACTCTCCCGGCTTATGCACATCGACGAGAAGATTCTGGTCATTGACGGTGATCTCAACCAGATCTCCCTTTTTCAAATCGAGCAAGCCCTTATCCTTTCGCACATTCATCGGAACGAAACGCGGCTGCCCTTCACCTGTATTGATTCTGGCCTGGTCACTTCTCACTTCCTCGACGGTCCCGAGAAGTACCCGGTTCCCGGACATATGCTGTGCATCACTCTCGTCTCGCGCGGAAGCGGCATCAGCCATGGAACTGATGGATATTATCAGCGATAAAGACAGTACACCCAGGGCCCCCAGAAGAGATTGCGCCATAACTACCTCCATTTTCCCTACAGTTCTGATTGTGCATCGAGCAAAAGTGGTGTCTGACCGGGATCACTGTTACATATTGTCGGGGCATTCTTTAGAACTCATGTGATCATCCGTCAGATTAGGATGCCCCGCGAGCATAGACGAATGTGGAGAGAGCAATACCAACGCTGAGCACCATCATGATTGCGAGGAGCCAAACGACCATTGATGATCGAGAGTTCATGGACAGAGACCACAGGCCCGTGATAGCAGACAACCGTAAAGATCAATAGTTTTTCGTTTAGGGTGACGACATTGGGATGGGTTTCCGTTCTAGCTTTCCCAGTTTGCCCGAAGCAGGTCCTCATTCTCTTCATACCGACAGACGAACGTGCGGTGGTGAGCACGATGTAGTTTTTCGCCAATGCGCCGTGCGAGATGGGGTCGGTTGTTGTAATGACCACTCATTGCGGTGCTTCTGTTTGATCCTCGATCTTCATTATTCGCGCCAAGGGATGTTCAGCTTTGACGCGAGCTTCCTCATTACGAGCAAGCCCGAGAACCTCCTGGCGATGCGAAGCGACGAAGCCTCCCGTAATGAGGAGTACGCCGCTGGCTGCATCGTCTCGAATCCGTTCGCAGGCAGGACAGAGCACCTCGTGACTACCTGCAGGAGGCTGGCCCCACGCTCCACCGACCCTTGTGATACACTACCTTACACTGACGACAGACAGAGGGTTCAGAGAGTTTGCCCTTCGCCTTATAGGGGGTCATGTTTCTGGGCGCGAACGGATCGGTCTTTCTTATACCGCGGAAGATGCATCGTGGGCCCTACCTCGCTTCGCGATGTGGATCATCAAACACGGTCCCGCACTCAAAACATCGCACTTGTCCGGTTGTCTGCCCATCATCATCGCGGACCTCATCAATCACTCGACCATGGGTGCAATCTTCATGGTTCCTTTTTATGGGCCTTTCGGCTTGTGAAGAAGGGCGTGCCACTGCAACCTCCTTTCGTGTCAGGGTCCCGGCCAGTCCTTTCACTTTAGGAGAAGGGAAAACATTGATCGTGCGGGCATGATAGAGCTGTGGTCGGGATCAAACTGTATAAAACTGACCATACTCCTAGCGTGGTAAAGGGGTCTGTATAGGCCGCACTGGCTGCTGGTGGCACTGATGGTCGCAATTTCGTTGGTGGGAGTGGTCATGTGGGGGCTCTGAGCGGCTCGCTGAATGGCCCCTTTTTCGTGTCAAGGGGTGGACTAACTGGGTAATGCAACCCATCTAATCATCGAGCGCTACCACCCGCCGCCCCCAGCACATTTAATGTACCTTTCTTCTTATCTTCTCAGGGGCTTGTTGACTTGTCCTTTCCGCATGGGGCGTACCTATGCATGTCCGCTTTTGGACAGACGTCAGGGCCACACGAAGGCTCGCTACCTAGCGAACGCCTTCGAATCAAAGTGCCTCGTGGTCCACTTGGTTGGGTGCTGCCACTGCCCCAATGCTATTCCATATGCCGAGGCTCTCAACAAGAGTTAAGAGGTCAATAGTTGCATGCAGGACAAATCAACGTTGGCGCTTAAAAGAGTTTACAAGTACGTGCTGAATAGGGAAGGCTGTAGCTCAGTTTTAGGGCAGACTCCACTCACGGTTTAAAGCCACATGAGCGTAAACCCTTCGCCCGAAAACTTTGCCCTGCTTCTCGCGCTCTCATTCTTCTTTGGACTCGCCTTTGAGGAATACTTTGGCCCCAGCAGTGAGAGGATTCCCGGCGGGGTGCGGACGTTTCCGCTCCTGGCACTCACGGGAGCAATGCTGTACCTGCTTGACCCCGCGCAGGCGATCGTATTCAGTACGGGTCTGCTCACGCTGGGGGCGTGGCTGTTTGCCTATTATCGCGCCTCCTTAGGAGAACCCGCTTCTCCTGACAGTACAAAGGCAGGACTCGTCGCGCTGATCAGCAATGTTCTCGCCTACCTGCTGGGTCCGATAGCCCTCTTAGAAGCCCACTGGCTCGCTGTGGGGATGACCGTCAGTGCAGTCCTGTTTCTCCATGCACGAGATCCCCTTCATAAGCTTGCCCGCACAATCCCATCTCATGAGATTACCACGTTGGGTAAATTCCTCGTCCTCATTGGCGTCATCCTGCCCATCCTCCCCGATCAGCCACTGACAAGTCTCACAACAATCACCCCATATCAAATCTGGTTAGCGGTGGTGGTGGTGTCTACCCTCTCCTATGGCAGCTACCTCGCCCAGCGGCTGGTTTCTCCAGCACGGGGAGTGCTGCTCACAGCCGTGTTGGGCGGACTCTATTCGTCCACGGCGACCACGGTGACCTTAGCTCGCCGAATGCGAGATGACCCAGAGGCGCAAGGTGAATTTCAGGCTGGCGTGATCCTCGCAACTGCGCTCATGTATCTGCGGTTGATCATTCTCTTTGCAGTGTTCAACCTGTCCCTTGTAAGGGGGTTGGGAGCGAGTCTGCTTCTGTTATTTATTGGGGGTCTGGCACTGGCAGGCTTGTGGTTCTGGTATGCCGCACCAGCAACGGCTCAGCAGCGAGGGGCACCTCCCTTAAATCCATTAGAGTTACGGGCTGCCTTGCTGTTCGCCACGATCTTTGTTGTGACCTCTTTCCTATCATCCTGGATTAAACAAGGATTCGGTCACACCGGGCTGTATTGGCTTGCCAGCCTTGTGGGCTTGACCGATATTGACCCCTTTGTTCTGAGCTTGGCACAGGGTAGCGTGGCGGGGCTTCCTCTTCATACGGTGATGGTTGCCGTACTGATCGCGGCTTCATCAAACAACCTCGTCAAAGCCATCTATGCGATCGCGTTTGCAGGATGGCGGGCGAGTCTTCCTGTCGCGGGCGCACTGGGATTATTGGCGGCTCTAGGATTTGGAGCTGCGGCATGGCTGGGGGGGAGTTAACCTTGTTGCCATTGTCACTCAAAGATGCGAAAGCGTGAAGGACAAGGAGATATGAATAGATCCAAGAACTAACTCTACTGTCTTATGCTCAAACTGCCACCCGCTTTGAGGGCTCAGTCTATATAGGATCACGTCAGGGTTCGAGCCCCCTCGAGCCAGAGGAAGCTGGGCCCGCTCAGTTTAATCGCTAGCCTGAAGAGGAAAAGCCCGCCATGGAGCTGTTATTCAGTCCCCTAATCCCGCTGATCTTGCTGGCTGCTCTTGTGGCGATAGGTTTCAATGTGCTGCGCGAATATGAGCGTGCCGTGACTATGCGTGAGCGGTCACGCATACTCCCCATGCAATGACCGTGCGGTCGTTTCCTTTCCTCACAGTGTCGGATTCGCTGGCAGTTTGATCAGCGAAAAAGATGAAAAAGTGTAGCGAGGATAGCACCCTACTCTTTCACACTATGGTCAATAGAGAACAGCTCTCATCGGCTCGTCGAAATTGCACGTATTGGAGAAGCGGTTATGTTGGATCTGATCACTGTGAAGAGCTCTGAGTAGACCGTGCTGATTCTCAATTGGGATTCAGCGTAGCCGGCCGTTTTGGACTTCTTCGAGCAGAACTTCTTGGATTGTCCTGGAATCCGCCAAATGAAATTAGCGTATCCCGCAGTTCACTGCGGAATGATGGATACGCTTCTGACTTTGCAGTAAACTCGCCGACAGGTTATTGAGACTCACCAGCCCTCTTGAATGGCTGGCCCCCACGACGGACTCTGAAACCGAGCACGCACCTATTACACCACAAGGAATAATGCCAGATTCAGAAATACATAATACTCAGCGCGTCGGATGGCTCCGTGCGGCTGTGCTTGGCGCGAATGACGGCATTGTTTCAACAGCAAGCCTTGTATTAGGCGTAGCAGCAGCAGGGACAAGTTCAAAGGGTATTCTGATCGCAGGCATTGCCGGTCTGGTTGCTGGAGCGATGTCGATGGCGGCGGGCGAATATGTGTCGGTGAGTTCGCAAGCCGACGCTGAGCGTGCCGATCTGGATCGCGAACAGAAGGAATTAGCGACCCGCCCCACGCAGGAGCACAAAGAACTGACTGGCATTTACGTTGAGCGCGGCCTTGATCCTGGGCTCGCCTCCAACGTCGCGACTCAGTTAATGGCGCACGATGCACTCGGCGCCCATGCTCGGGATGAGCTGGGAATATCCGATGCGTTCACCGCACGACCGATTCAGGCCGCATTGGCGTCGGCCATTACATTTTCAGTGGGCGCAGCCCTGCCTCTTGTGATTGTCCTGTTGGTACCGGTCTCCGCACTCATGTGGGTGGTATCCGGCAGTGCACTCCTGTTTCTCGCGCTCCTCGGCGGCCTAGCCGCACGCACCGTAGGGGCTTCGATGGTCACCGCTGCTGCACGGGTGGCCTTTTGGGGCGCCCTAGCCATGGCTTTGACCGCTGGAGTTGGCGCGCTATTTGGGGTCGGGGCTTGAGATCCCAGCAACGATACCCTCGCTCTGCCGGACCTGCCCGTTTTCCCGTTTACTGGACGACACGTTCCTCAATTGTTTCCGCCGCCGCCGCATGGCTCAAGTTTCTTCGGCCTCCTCGGCCGTCTTGTCCCGAGCGCGGCATAGTGACTGGTCCATGTCGGATATAGGTTTCCACTTCCCTGCATCACGCGGGTGCCCTTCAGCAACCAATCGACCAAGTCGCCAGCTTTTCCTCCCGCCGCGAGGTCCGCGGCGCGGCATACCAAGGCCGGAGCAAAGTGGGCCCTCAATGCGGCTATCTCACTGACGTGTTGCCGCACCTCAGTTCCTGCACATCCAGGCAGGCTCCTGTTGGCACGCCTCTCCGCTTCCTGCGTTTTTGGCTTCGGAGAGGGGCGGATAAAGATGCGCCAGCCGATATAGCTTAAGTTAGGTGAAGTTGAGTCAAAAATGGGCACACTGCGCATGCCGCTTGACGAAGCCGCGTCTCTGAGCATAGCATCTCCCAAGGGTGTTCCAGCCCCGCTGACTGCCCTATCCCTCGCGTGCCAGATCCATCTTCGCGCGACCGATTCTCCAGTCTCCGCCGCTTCAACGCCTGAACTAACTGCCACGCTCTTCACGAGGCACCCATGAGTCCAAGGATTTATGTGGGGGCCTGCCACGGTGCGCGACCGATACGCGGTTGGGTCTGCTCTGTGCGCCGCATAACACGGTTACGTCGGACGATCCATATTAAACCTGGTGGTGACTTCCTCCTGCTGAGGAAGAGAAGGAAGGGAGGAGATTTATGCGTCCCATTCTTGTCAGCATCGTTGTAGCGGCGGGCCTGGTGTGGTGTGGGAGCCTAACGTTTGCCCGCGAGGTAGGCCAAGCTGAGCCTCACATGCACAAACACCTATCGACCACGGTCGAGAAGGTCCAATCGGGTTTAGTGTTTTTTAAACCGACAGCTGGCCTGCAGGATCGTGCGGTCAGCGTCCACAAGGCTGAGCGCATGGGGCTTAACGAGGCAAAGGCGGGTGATGAAGTCATCTTGGTCATCGATGAGAGCAACATGCTGATCGATCTGCACAGGAAAGGTACCCAGCCTGCAGGCCATCGCCTCATCGCTGGCAAGCTGACCTATGCGGACCCGTTTTGGGAAGTAATTGAGATCACCACTACTGAAGGCAACCAGACGTTTGCGATGGATGAGGCTACAGGCAGCAAGCTTTCCATGCTGAAGAAAGGCAACCTTGTGCGGGCGGAGCTCAACGAAGACAACATGGTCGTTGATATCGGCCCGACCCGTGTAGATGAGTGAGTTCAGGCAAGCCCTCCTGAACAAAATCGATTCGCATTGAGCGTGCATTCTCTGAAGATGGCGCGTTAGATACTCCGAAGTCGGGTCTTATTTTGTGGCCAAGGACCTTTCCCGTAAAGAGATTCCATTGATCATGTGGCATCGCCACTATCATGATCACAAGGTCGAGATTGACACCGGTCGCGTGCAAGTGCTCGAGCCGGCCGACAAAGCTAAAGAGATCGCTGAGGCAGCATCAAAAACCGATGGGATCATTTTTCATCTCTGGCAAAAAGACGACCCCATCCCAACCGGTCGCGTGACCTTCCCGCAATCAGTCGGACATGAATTTCCTCGAAGGAAGGACTAGGGCTGGCTGAACTACTAAAAACTTAAACACGCCAAGGCAAGCAGGAGACACTGGTCTTGCTGCTTGCCTCGGCGCCCTTTATCTGATGTGGAAGATGAAGCGTGTGTGTGACTGCAGATCTTATTGCCACGCCCTTTTTAATAGCGATGATGTCCTCCGCCGTTTGGCCGGCTGATCCTACTGTGTTGAGGCCCCGTGTGCCTGTCGAGCAAATAGAGAGCGCGAGGAGCGTGACGAACCCGTATCCTTCGACGCCTGAAATTATCGAGCAGGGTAAGCGGATTTTTGAAGGGAAGGGGTTTTGTCGCACCTGCCATGGCATCGATGGCAAAGGCCTGGGCTCGGATATCAATCCCGAAACTTTTAGGGGGCCGTTGCCCAGAAATTTTACCGACAACGACTGGCAGGCAGTTCGAACAGACGGCGAATTGTTTTGGATCCTCAAGAACGGTAGCAAAGGGACAGCCATGGCCTCATTCATTCCCCTCGTCTTGACGGAAGAGGAGGCGTGGGCGGTGATCTCATACGTCAGATCATTCGCACGGCCATAGATGCCCCAGCTGCAATTTCGTCGACATGAAGATGTCATCGGATTGTGACGCATGAGCTTCGTAGGCTTCCAGGTTTTAGCGTCAATTCCAGATGCGCATGGAAAGGCCACTGATATCGGCTTCATCACGATTGGCATATGTGATATCGGTCTCAGATCCAGGCCGCCTGGATGTAATCTTAAAAGTCCGTCGTGACCTGCGGTTTGACTGTTTCCACCTATGGGCGATGGCTGAAAGAAGGCACCGGGCGCGTTAGACCGATTGGATTCTGTGGCCGAGCAAGCAAGTGGTAGCAGGGTGGTAGCAGAAGGGCTGTCTGGGAGGAAAACGGCCCTCACTTCTGAAAAGCAAGGGCCGTATCTCCAAGCACTTACGATGGAGTCGGCGACCCGGATTGAACCGGCGACCTGCGGTTTACGAAATTCCGAGAATCCAACCTCAGACAACCTAAACCCACAAGAAACAACAAGCCAGGATGCTGCTGACGTGGGGGCAGCAGAGCATTAAAAAGAAACTTTTCACCGATGACCTTCTGAATGCGACGGTCATTGCCATAAGAAGTGGAATGCTCTCGCAGACCGAATCACGCATGAGTTCCAAGTTCCGATGAGACTATGACGAGACGCTAAGCGTGCCCTTCCTAGCCGGTCTATGGAACGAGCACGACTGATTCCATTACTTTTGGCGGCAGGCAATTTCCCATAGCTGTAGATCAATGCTATCAGGCGCCATTGGTTCCCAATTGCTTTGATCAGAGTTGGTATATACCGACTCACCGCTTCCCATGTTGCCAGTGAAAGTCATATAGCCCAGCAGCCGGACACGCTCTTTGACGCAGTCATATTCTCTTCGCGTTTTGCTGGATAACCAGGGTCCTCCGACTATCGTTTGTATGCTCATGTAGTCGAACAACGCCCACAACGTCACAATACTGCCCGTGCGGCTAATACTATCTGTATCGATGTACACTGTGTACACCGTTAGACCTTTTTCAACTTTGCCACCAACGCTCATCCATTCGGCATACAATGGTTCAACATCCAACGCCACAATTGTTGACAACGAACAAATACCCGACCAGAGCCGCGTATTGAAGGGCATCAAAACCTCGCCC
>JBKPSD010000193.1:0-3818 GCA_046734935.1 Nitrospirota bacterium | reverse complement strand
TCCTCCTCCCGGCCGAACCCCGTCAAGAGATTCACGCTCGTGGTCGTACGCTTGCCTTCCTGCCCCTTGGCAACCAGGAGATGGTGGTCGGCCTGAGAGGCCACCTGCGGCAGGTGGGTTATGCAGAACACCTGGTGCAGGATACCCAGCTTGCGCAGTCGCGTTCCCATGGCGGCGGCCACCGCGCCGCCGACGCCGGCATCCACTTCGTCAAAGACCAGCACCGGCACGTGATCACTGTCCGCCAACACCGTCTTGAGCGCGAGCATGACGCGCGACATTTCACCGCCCGAGGCGATGCGGGCCAACGGCCGAGGCGGCTCGCCGACGTTGCTGGATAACAAGAATTCGACGCGGTCCCGGCCCGCAGGCCCGAACCGGTCCAGCGATTCTTCTGCATGGACCGCAATCTCGAAGGCTGTGTGCTGCATCTTGAGTGCTGCCAATTCCTTCGCGACCAGCACGGTCAACCGTTTGGCGGCTTCCCGGCGTTTCTTCGTCAATTGCTCCGCTCTGCCGAGCACGGCACGCGCCGCGGCGTCCAGCCGCTTTGTCACCGCCGCAATCCGGCTGTCGCGGTTTTCCATCGCCTGCAGATCCTGCCGGGCCCGTGCGCCCGCGGCCATGACGGCTTCGACCGACCCTCCGTACTTCGATTTGAGCCGTTGAATCACATCGACACGGTCCTCGACCACCGTCTGCCTTGCCGGATCCGCGTCGAGGTCAGCCGCGTAATCGCGAAGCCGACCCGATAAGTCTTTGAGCTGGATCGCCGCCTCATGAACCTGGGAGGCACAATCGCTCATGGTCTGATCCGTTTGTGCGAGCTCGCCCAACAGCCGCCCGAGCCGTGCGAGTTGTATGAGGATGCCCCGCTCATCGCCCTGCAGCTCCGCATACGACAGTTCGGCAAGTTCCCGGAGTCGATTGGCATGCCCCAGCCGCTGCCTTTCGGCTTGCAACCGGGTTTCCTCGTCGACCGAGAGCGCCGCCTGCTCGATTTCCGCCAGTTGAAAGCGGAGCAATTCCTCAAGTCTCGTCCCCTCCTGCCCTGCGCGGCGCAGCTCATCGAGCTCTGTCGCCAAAGCTTTCCATTCCTGATACGCCGCCTCATACAGAGTCCGTGTCTCCAGAAGCGAACCGAACGCATCCACGGCTTCGAGCTGCCTGGCCGCCGCCAGCAACGACTGTTGTTCATGCTGACCGTGTACGTCGATGAGAGTGCCGCCCAGGTCCTCGAGCGCGCGAAGAGAGCTGAGACTCCCGTTCACATACACGCGGTGACGGCCGGACCGGGAGAGGATGCGCTTGACCACAAGCTCGCTGTTCTGAGGACCGAGCAGATCCTTCGCGCGCAAGTGTTCAACGAGCGCAGGCGCGCCGGACAGGTCAAACGAGGCCTCAAGGTGCGCCTCCTCTTCGCCGGAACGTATGTGATCGACCGCTGCCCGCCCGCCGACGAGGAGGGCGATCGCGTCGATGAGCAGCGATTTCCCTGCACCGGTTTCACCTGTCAGCACGGTAAATCCAGGTTGAAATTGAAGGTGAAGCTGTTCGATGAGGGCGAAATTGACTATGCGCAGCTCGGCAAGCATCGTGAGGAGTCGGCGCGACTCTTTGCAGCTTGGGTGCCTGAATTACTCATGGGACGGTCAAACACGGCATTCTCACCCGCCCACCCCGGCGTGGTGCACGCCTTTTCCCCGGCCGGCCCCAGCTGGCGACCAAGGAGGTACATACCAAGCTTCGTTTGAACCGCTCGCTTCGCTCAAATGCGAGCGGATCGGGATGTTGCCTCCAGTGCCGTTCCTCGTTGAGTTCTGAGCGTTGCCGGAACGCAGCTGAAGGACTGTTTCACGATCCCTTGGTTTAGGCGGAGCCGGCGTGTTGAGCCAAAAGCTGATCGATCATTTCCTTGAACTGGCGTTTAGGGCGCGCCCCGACCAGCTTTTCCACGACTTGGCCATTCTTGAAGAAGAGAATCGTCGGAATGCTCATGACCTGGTAGCGGCCGGCGACCTCGGGATTTTCGTCGGTGTTCAGCTTTCGAACCTTCACTTTCCCGCTATATTCGTTCGCCAATTCATCGACGATCGGCGCAACCATCTGACATGGGCCGCACCAGACCGCCCAGAAATCCACCATGACCAGCTCGGGAGCCTTCATCACTTCGGAATCCCACGTCGCATCCTCGACCTTCAATGCATTACCTGCCACGTCGCAGCCTCCTTGAAAATCAATTGAATTGCATGAATGAATCCTATATCACGCTTCTTGGAGGAGTCAAACCAGGCTACCAGGTCCACTCAGGCGGAACACCAAGCCACCATCCATCGGGCTTCGCCTTGCGCCAAGCCGTTTGCTGAGGCCAGACTATCGTGACAAGGGAGGGATCGAGCCTGGTTGCCAGCTCAGCCGTGACATCGGCCTGTTGCCGGGCGGACGCCTGGATCATTTCTTTCGCCATGCGAGCCAACACGTTGGGAGGATCGAGCAGCTCTTCCGGCCCGCCTGAACTCAGGTTGAGCGAGAGGTGTTCCATCGCCACCCATTGATCCGCTTTCGCCAAGGCCTCCACATATGCATCGAGGGCCTGGTACACGTACGTGAGATAGAGATAGCTCCTTGCCGAGGGATGTTCCTGAACCTCCTGCCTGCAGGCTTCGACGGCCCGCCGAAAATCTCCGGCCGCCAGAAAAATTTTCGCGCGCTGCAAATGCGTGGATAGTTGCGTGTGCGCGTGAGGCATCACCTCGCCGCACCCCGACACCGAGACGAGAATGGCGAACCCGCACGCCGAAAACCAGCGCCGTGTGATAACCGACAGGCGGCTCATCGTGGCATCGCTCCTGCACGCGGCTGCGGCTGAACGGTTTCCGTACGGCCGTAATGGCCGCCCGGTGATGCCCACGGCAATCCTTTCTCGCCCCATGTGAGCGGGCTCAGGATCGTTCTCACGACGGTCGTCCCGTAGTTCTCGGTCCATCCGATTCCGGTGAGACTGAGCATGAAATTGTACTGCGCCCGGTCGGGGAATTGCAGATAAAACAATCCGAACGACCAGCATTTGCACGGATTCTGGTACAGTGCCACCACATCGTATTCAGGACTCCGGCGATTCTTAATATCATAGTAGCCTTTGGCACCGACGAGCCATCCAAAAGGCGTCCGGAAGGCGCCGCCGGCCGTGACAAACTGAATCTCGTCGGTCGGAGCGTACACTTCGTTGAACGAAATCGGGTTCCAGATGTCCCCTCGCCGTGGCCGGTTTCCCTCGCGAGAATATCGTTGTCCCACTTCCACGTACCATTCATTGGACCGCTGCACTCGGAAGTCCGTGTTGAACTGACTGAGGGTCCCGGCATAAGGATCGAAAAAGGCGTCGAATATGACGTAGCGGTTGATGGGCGGTTTCAAGGCCGCGAGCCCGCCTGGGCTCCGCCCGAAGACCGGACCTAACTGCGCGACGGTGAACTGCGGTTCGTTGTTGCCGACGACGGCACGGAGCCAGAGGTCGGAAAATCTTTTGCCCTGGATCGGAACAGTTGCCGGCTGCAACGGCTGGGTCACGGTGCCGAAGGGCGGCACGACGCCGGGAGTAAAGTCACGCGCGCTGGTTTGCACCCCGCCGACGTGATAGCTTTGGGCCAGCGTGAGGTCCAGCCAGTTGAAGCTGTTGTCTCCATCCTGCTCGAGCAGCCGGCTCCGGAGCATGTAGGTCAGAAGATTTTTCTTCGGCAGGTCGTCGACCTGATCGATCTGCGTGATTTGCGACTGATCGGTCGCCGGCACATACTCGTAGATCACGCTCGGTTCAA
>JBKPSD010000192.1:0-6475 GCA_046734935.1 Nitrospirota bacterium | reverse complement strand
AAGATTCTCCGCCATGCGTCCTTGATGCGTAGGAATCACGTGCCGGTATCGGAAAATCGACCGGACAGTCTCTTCAAAGTGATAGTAGTTCTTGCTCCCGGCGTAGGATTCGTCTCCCAGCATCAGGCCCGCCCATTGGCGGTCGCTCATGGCGGAGGTGCCGCTATCCGTCAGCAGATCGACATAGACGCTCTCCGCCGGTATCCGGAAGAGGTTGTAGCCGGCCTCCTTCAACAGGCGGTCGCGTTCCGCAGGCGTGGTACGGCGGATCGGCTCGACCACTTTGATCTTAAACGGCTCCGACGGAAACCTCATGCGGGCGACCTCTTAAATCGCGCCAGCTCGACCTTAAAGGCCGGAGCGCCCGAATACTCGAAGACATACTTGGTCATGTCGAACAGTGGGGCGGGATCCATGTCTCTGAGCAAGTCCGGCTTCCAGGTGATCTCCAATTGGTTGATCATCGTGATGGGTGTGGGCGTCCCGACGACGCCGAGTTCCGTCTGCGCATAGGACTGGGAAAAGATCAGAATCTCTCGGTCGAACATCGCCGCGTTCAGGTCGGTGGCCGCTCCTTGCCGCCGATAATCCTCTTCAAAGCGGCGGAACGCCGGCGAGCGGTCGAGTTGCTCGCGGAATGCATAAAAAATGTTGATGCCCGCGCGGTGCTGATCGTCCATGACCTGCACCGCGTCGCCAACGACCGGGTCCTGCTGCATCTGCTCGCGCGTCAGGACCAACAACCGCCGAATCGTGACTCCTCGCTTGGCGGCGGCCTGGTTGGCCAGAAGATAATTCGGATAGAGCGCTTCCCCTTTCTTCCAGATGTTCCAGCGCTCCATGACCGCGTCGATGGATCGATCGGCCGTTTGTACCAGCCGGACGGCCTCGGCATTCGCCTCTGCTCCCTCGTAGGTCAATGTTTGCGTCTCGAGCTGGCGAAGCTCCCGTCCGATGGCCTCGACTTTCTTCGGGATATAACGCGGCGTCTTCGGGACGTGCAGCATCACGTCGACCGCGGTCAGCGCCAGCGTCCAATACTGTTTGGCCGAGGTCGGGGCTTTGGCTTTCTGCGCTATCAACAACAGTTCGACGGGGTTCTTGTCCAAGAGCTTCGCGATTTTAATGCAGACTTCCGGTTTTGGGACTTTCAATCCACGGCGGATCAGATTGGCGTCAGGCTGCGCGATGCCCAATTTGTCGGCAAGCGCGTAATCGCTGCCAAGGTCATAGCGCTGTTTAATCGCTTCCAGGTAGGGAGAAATCTCAGACATGCAGCTCCTCTCGGCATGGACCGGCCGTATTCAACCGGACCAGCGCCATCGTCAGGCCGCGTGAGGGTACATCGGGTGGGTGGTGTCGTCGGGAAATATTTGCTGCTGCAACCCCATCCAGAAGCCCTCGAGATAATCGAGGACCGCAACGATGCCGCTGCGGAACTCTTCTTTGTCGCACTCCGGCAGGCCATGCCCTGCAGCGCCTTCGACAGCCTCCACGGCATGCTCCATCGCTTCCTCGTGCGTACGTTCCAATTCCCGGTGGAAGGTGAAATAGGTGAGATCCATCTGAGGATAACGAGTGCTCTTCAACCGCGTCAGGCCGGGAATCAAGTGATCCCACATGGTAATCGCCATGTTCTCGAGGCCGAAGGAGGCTCCAAGCGCCCTCGTATGCCTTCCGTCGCTATAGAGCCGTTCCATTCCCTCGATGTAGCTGCGCGTCGAGGGAAGCATGGGCCTCGTCATGGCGTCATGGATATCGATGCCCGCGGAGCGAAGAAAGTCCCTATAGAGGAGTTCGTGTCGGTGACGGCTCTGGCCATCGCCCAGTTCCGAATACAGCACTTTCGTAAGCTCGTCCGCGACCTGTTCATCCTCGGTATTGACGAGTTGGGCGACGAGAATACGCGGAAAAAATCGAGCGAAGTTGTAGAATTCAACGGCGAATTGTCTGAAGTCTCGGTCAGAAAGGTTTCCGGCACGAAACCGGGTGAGGTAGGTGTTGTTGATTGCGCCGTGGCCGAGCACGAGCCGCCGCATGTCTTGATGGAACGTCATGGCAATCCCTCCCGGACGTGGAGTGGATCGGAGAGCGACCTGTCATAGGCGCATACGGTTTGATGATATATCTTTTATATTGCCTGTGCAATAAGTTTATACAGTAGAAAAATGCATAATGATGTTGCCACCAGCAAAGAATAATAGTAATATCCTATCAGACAATAAATTGATCGTATCGCTTTGGTGCCTGGCGCGCGAAGTCGATCAACCCTCATTCCTGTACCGCGGAGAGGAGGATCCCCACCATGATTGAGCCACGAAGCATCGATCACATCACTCTCTGCGTGGAAAATCTCGAGGAAGCCGAGTTCCTATTCACCAAGGTCCTCGGCTTCGAAGTGATCTGGTCGGCGCGTGACGTTGGTACGGAAAAGTCCTCCATGGATACGGTGGTCGTCCAGTGCGGGGCCGCGCGTGTCGCGCTCATGCAGGGCCGCGACAAAGCCATGAAGTCGCAAATCAACGACTTCATCGAAAAATACGGGCAGGGTGTGCAGCATGTCGCGCTCGAAGTGGACGACATCGAGGCGGTCTGCAGGGAGTGGGAGGCGCACGGCGTCAAGTTCAGTGGGCCGGTGAAGGAAGGGCGTGACGGCTTCGGCCCGCTGAAGCAGCGTTTCACGTATCCGCTGTTTTCGGGTGGCGGGCTGTTCATTGAATTGACGCAGCGCGAGCATGGAGACCAGCGAGCCAAGACGTTCGTCCGCAGCACGGTCGAATCCTTGTACAAGGATATTGAGCGCGATCAAGCGTCCGGAAACCAGAGGACGATCATCGATTACGACTCGAGAGCGTCCCATACGAAGCCTGCATCGCTGAAAAAAGCGTCCTGATCAACGCTCGCGGAGGCCGGCATGTACCTCACGAGTAAAGGGAAAGCCCCCCGACAAGCCCATGTCGGAATTCCTGAAGGGCTTTGCGAAGAGGAGCACGGCCGGAACGGTTTCTCAGGGCCGGTCTCTCATCTCTACCGGAGCCACCCGCCGACGGGGTGGGTGCGCATCGAGGGGCCGCTTAGACCCCGGGCGTTTTTGTGCAGCTTTCCCGCATCCGACGAGCCCGCGCTCCTGATGCAGAGCACGGACGTCAGTCTCTATTTTTCACATCTGACCGAAACCATGCGCTACTTCGTCCGCGACGCAGACGGCGACGTCGTCTTTTTTGTCCACGAGGGAACGGGGCGGTTCGAGACGGATTATGGTGTGCTGCCGTACGAATCCGGCGATTACATCGCTGTTCCCAAAGGGACGACCTACCGGATTCACGTCGACACCGGTCCGGCGTCCTGTCTCCTCATCGAAACGCCCGAGCCCATTTCCCTGGCCGATCGCGGCCCGTTGGGGCAGCACGCATTGTTCGATAAAGGTGTGCTCGTCGTGCCGGAACTGGTTCTGCCCGAGGGCGTCGAGCGTGAGGGAGCTGAGTGGGAAGTCCGCATCAAGAGTCGCGGAACATGGACGCGCGTCGTCTATCCGTTTTATCCAATGGATGTCGTCGGCTGGAAAGGGGACCTCTGGGTGGCCAAATTGAATGTCCGTGATTTCAGGCCGGTGACGAGCCCCCGGTATCATTTGCCACCGAGCGTGCATGGCACGTTTCAGGCGGGCGGATGCCTCATTTCCACTTTCGCGCCGCGGCCGCTCGAAACCGATCCCGAGGCGTTGCGCGTCCCGTTTTATCATCGGAACATGGACTTCGATGAAGTACTGTTCTACCACCAAGGGGAATTCTTCAGCCGCGCCGGTATCCAGCCCGGCATGTTGACGCTGCACCCCCAAGGCATTCACCACGGGCCGCAGCCCAACGCGGTCGAAGCGAGCAAGGCGAAGACCCATACCACCGAGGTCGCGGTCATGATTGAGTCCAAGCGTCCATTTACAGTGCACACACGGATGGACGCGACGGAAATGAAAGAGTATGCGTTGAGCTGGAGCCGCCGATGAAACTGGTGACCTTCGAAATCCTCACGCCACTCGGCGTTTTTCAGCGCGTCGGGGCAGTGCGCGGCCGGCACGTGGTGGACCTGAACATGGCCTACGCCGGCTGGTTGTCCGAACACGGAGAGGCGCAGCCGCGCCGGTTGGCGGACGCACAGGTGCCGGCGACGATGGTGGCCTTTCTCGAGGGAGGGGCATCGACCATCTCGGCTGCGCGACGGGCCATCGACCATGCGGCGAGCTCCGGTCCGTCGGTGACCGGTCCGAGCGGAGGAACGATTCTGCATCCGCTCGATGCCGTGAAGCTGGTAGCGCCGATCCCCGATCCTCCTTCTCTCCGGGATTTCATCGCCTTTGAGGACCATATCGCGGCAACCTCGAAGAAACGGGGACAGCCGATTCCTCCTGAATGGTACAAATTTCCGGTGTACTACAAGGGAAACCATCGGACGATCATCGGTCCGGATCAGGTCTTGCCGTGGCCTCTCGACACGGTCAAATTGGACTACGAACTGGAACTCGCATGCGTCATTGGCCGCAAGGGGAGGGACATTTCCGAGCGCGAAGCGGAAGCATATATCGCCGGCTATACGATCATGAATGACTTCAGCGCCCGCGACATCCAATTCCAAGAAATGGCCTGCCGGCTCGGTCCGGCGAAGGGCAAAGACTTCGCGACGGCCCTCGGGCCCTGCCTGCTGACGCCTGACGAGATTACCGATCTCGACGCACTCACGATGATCGCCAGAGTGAACGGAGAGCAATGGTCGAAGGGACGCTTCGGGACGATCCATTGGTCGTTCGCCCAAATGATCGCCCACGTCTCGAGGGGCGAAACGATTTATCCGGGCGACGTGTTCGGATCCGGTACCGTCGGCGGGGGTTGCGGCTTGGAGTTCGACCGTTACTTGAAGCCTGGCGACGTCGTGGAGCTAGAAATTCAACCGATCGGAATCTTGAGAAACCAGGTTCTCGGACCCGGCAACCGGGAGGCACCATGACCGCCGTAACGGTGGAGCAGGCGCTTGCAGAATTAGAGGAGCGTCATCGCGCGCTGTATGCGACGCCCGAGATCGACGCGAAGCTCGCGGCCATCATTCGCGCGGGTCCGGAGTCCCGCCTGACGGAATGGGATCTGCTCCATGTCATTCGGTCGGCCCGCTCGGTGTTTTTGGACACGCATGTGGAGGTCGTATCCGGACACCACACTGCCACCTATCTGAGATTCGAATCCATTGCCCGTTTTCCCGATCTCATTGGAATGATTGCGCACGATATGGCGGACTGGATCCGTCGAGCGTTTCAACGCGAGTCCGTAACTGGGCTGCTGACCACGGGATCGGCGGCTCAACCATTGGCCCTGTCCGTGGCGGACAGGCTTCAGGGCACGACGCCGTTGCGCGTAGCCGTGACGCCTTACAGTTGCGACACAGGGCGGATCGGTACTGAGATCAGCGTGGGAACCGTCGCGGCCGAGGACAAATTTCTCGCCCTCAACGACGTTACGACGAGGGGTAATTGCGTCAGCAAGCTCGGCAAGGTCATCACCGACAACGGCGGCCGTCTGATCGGCATGATGGTGTTCGCCAGACGGGACAGCGGTCAGTTCCCGCTCGTGAACGACCTGGTCGGGCAACATCCCTTTTACTACGCCGCGGACTTGCACATGCCGCAATGGGAACCGGCGCATTGTCCGCTGTGCCGGACAAACAAACCGTTGTTGTCCTGGAAGGACATGCCTGAAATCTGAGAGCCGATCTTCTGCGAGGAGGTGCTCATGGACCTGGCAGACGTCACCCGCGAAATAAAACAAGGCGACCTGCTCCTGATGTATTACTACCTCCGGCTGACGAGAGCGCTCGAAGACCGCGTCACCGCCCTTTATCGACAGGGGCGGATTGTCGGGGGTTGTTACACCAGTCACGGGATGGAAGCCATCGCCGTCGGATACGCCTCGGCGCTCGAACGCGACGATGTCATCGCGCCGTTCCACCGCGATATGGGCGCCTTCCTGATCCGCGGCATCACGCCCGGCGAAGTCCTCGCTCAGTACCTTGGTAAGCGGACAGGGCCCACAAAGGGTAAAGACGGCAACGTGCACATGGGCGATCTCGCGCGGGGGATCATCGGCTTTGTCAGCCATTTGGCTGATAACCTGCCGGTGGCGACCGGGGCGGCCCTCGCCTTCAAGATGAGGGGAGAATCACGCATCGTGGTGGCGGGAACCGGAGACGGCGGCACGAGCCGTGGAGATTTTCACGAAGCCATGAATTTTGCGGCGGTACGGAAGCTGCCCGTGGTGTTTTTCTGCAACAACAATCAGTATGCCTACTCGACGCCGTTGCGTTATCAAATGGCGATTGCCGACGTCGTTCAGCGGGCCGCGGCCTATGGAATGCCAGGAGAAATCGTGGACGGCAACGACGTCGCGGCCGTGTATCTGGCGACGAAGCGCGCCATCGCGAAGGCCCGCGCCGG
>JBKPSD010000191.1:0-8105 GCA_046734935.1 Nitrospirota bacterium | reverse complement strand
CACCAGCGCGGTCGCGAACAACACCATCCCGATTCCGAGCAGGCCGGGTCCGGGACCATAATGCTCCGTGATCCACCCGAATGAGGAGATGCCGACGATTGCGGAGGTCATGGCGCCGGTTCCATACAGACCGAGCACCCTCCCGATCAGATGCCCGGGTGTCAGCTCCTGAATGATGCCCCATGCGATCGGGGTGAAGGCACCCATGCCGCTGCCGATCAAACCCATCAGGATGCCTGCCTGATAGGGGTGGGGCGTCCAGACTAATGCGCAAACGGCTGCGCCGCTGAGCAAGCTGGTACTGAAGATCAATCTACTGCGATCTTTGACGGTCCAGCCCGTCGCCCACAGGAGCGAGATGGAGGTGAGCAGCAGCCCGCCTCCTAATGCCGACCACAGATAGCCAATTTCCACGGGACCCAGATCAAGCAACTTTCTGGCGAAGACGGGAAAGAGCGACGTCAATGCCGCGGTGCCGAATGTATACAGTGCCGCCGTGCCTGTCAGCAACAGGATGAGGGGCCGGTTGATGACACTGTAGCGAAATCCCTCTATCAGATCCTGTACGAGTGTTGAGCGGGGCGCTTCGGACACGGTGATTGGCCTGGCTTCGGTGAAGCACGTCAGCGAGAGACAGAGGGCTGAGACGAGATAGGTGACGGCGTTGAGGCACAGCACTTCCTGCGACCCGTAGGCTGCAATTCCCAATCCGCTCAAGGCCGGGCCGAGGATAATCCCCAGACTGGTCGTGCTCTGGAGGAGCGCATTCGCTGCGGTAAACTGGGTTTTTGGAACAATGGCCGGCACCGCCGCGGTCAATGCAGGTCCGAACACCGCGGTGGCGATGGCGTTAAGCAGGACGAGCACTTACAGCATGTAGACGGTAAACGACTCCACCGCGACCATGCAGGGGATAAAGCCTATCAGTACCGCCCGAAGGACATCACTGATGATCAACAAGTACTTCTTGGGCAAGCGGTCAACGTAGACTCCGATGAGCGGGCCGAGAACGATCGGCGGAATCGTCTGCAGGAGACCGATGATCGATGTCTTCAGCGCCGACCCGGTGATGGCGTAAACGAACCAGACGAGTGCGAGCCGTGAGATGCCGTCGCCGATCTGCGAAATGAGCTGGCCCGACCAAACCAGCCCGAAATTGCGGGTCAGCAATAACGGACGACTCGAGGCGGTGAGGTCCGTTTCTGAAACCGCCGGAAAATCACACGCGGCGGGGCTGGACGGGCCTTGCATCAGCCCTCGCCCCCAAGGCGGACTCTGTCAGTCTTCACCGCTCTGACACCCGGCACTAAACGAGCCGCTTCTGCCGCTTCGAGGGCCAGCACCTGGAAACGCACGGCCCCGCTCAGCGAAACGACGCCCTCTTCTGTCTTCACCTCGAAGTTTGCGGCCTTTAGCGTGGCGCTCTTGGCGAACCGGTCCTTGACCAGAGTGCTGATGATTTCGTCCTGCCTCTTCCCTAGCGACTGCAAGAGCCCTTTGTCGACGTCCAACTTGTTGACGACTGTTTTTCCGTCAGACACCGATTGCGCAATCTCGGTTGCAGCCCGCTTTTCATCCTCGCTTGTGACGCGTCCTGCCAGGGCAACGTTCTGCCCATCCTCCCCTACTTCGATTTCATACCGAAACAAGCGGGCGTCGGCGAGCAGTGCGAGCTTGACCGTCAGTATCAACGACCCCAATGGTTTCTTGCGGATGTCCTTCTCTTTCCCCTTTTCCGTTGCGTCGCGTTCTGGCGGCGGCTCTAATGTGGGCGGAGCGCTTTGAGGCGAGGATTTGGGTTCGGTCGAAAGTTTCGGCGGTTCCGGCTTCGCGGTGGGTGTGTCCGACGGCTGCGCCGGTTCATTCGCCGGCTTGTTATCGGGCGGAGACGAAGGTTGGTCCGAGAGCGCCCTATCGGCTGAGAGGGGCGGCAGGAAAGTCATGCCCAAGGTGGCAAACAAGAGAATTCGGCAATATGGCGTCATGCGAGAGCCCTCACCTTTTCTTGGGAACCTGTGTTGGACGCCTGCCCTCGCACATTCCAGTCAAGGCGCGCCAGGAAGGATCACAAAGCGAACGCTCCCGGCTCGTTCGGAGGCAGTTCGGGCATCTGTGACCTGTACCAGCCAACCGTTCCGACGGCGATCGCGGTTATAAGGAGGATACAGCTGATCCCGCCGAGACTGACGCCCGGACCCAATCTGTCGGTGGCCCATCCAAATCCCGCCATTCCCGCCATCGAGGCAGCCATCCCGCCGGTCGCAAAACTGGTGAAGACACGGCCCAGCAGTGGAGCGGGCGTCAGTTCCTGGAGCGTCGTCCAGACCAACGGAGTGAACATCGCGGTGCTGACGCCGATCATGGCGATCACGAGGCCGGCCGCGAGAGGGGCCTCCAGAAACCTGAGCGTGCCGACGGCGAGTCCGCCGACGGCAAGCGCGAGAGATATCAAATGCAGTCGTCGAGAGAAGTCTCCCTGGGCAATCGACGCAAGGCCGAACGAGGCGATCAGCATGCCCACGCCCAGGGCGGACCAAAGCCACCCCAGTTGGATTGGACCGACAGCGAGCACGTCCTTCGCGAAGACCGGGAGCAAAAACACGAAGGCACTGATCCCAACGCTGTACAAGGTGGCAGTCAGCATCAACAGCAAGACGGTCTTCTGCTCGACGAATACAAACCGGAATCCTGCGAGTAGGTCAGAGCCGACATCCTCAGTCCAGCTTTTCCTGCGCAGGTCAGGGTCGAGTGTTTCTTTCGTCCGTATCGGCATGAGGCAGAGCGCTGAGACGAGAAACGTTGCGGCGTCGACGTAGAGCACGTTCTGCGCGCCGATGAGAGCGATGCCGAGACCGCTCACGGCAGGACCGACAAGCAGCCCGATGTTGGCGGTGGATTGCATCAAGGCGTTGGCAGCAACGAGCCGATCCTTCGGCGTGATCAGCGGAACGGCCGACGCGAGAGCGGGCCCGAACACGGTCGAAACGATGGCATTGGCAAACACCAGTATGTACAGGCGATCCAAGGTGAGGGCTTCCGCCAAATAGAGCAACGGGATGAGCAGGATCAGCACGGTCCGCAGAAGGTCAACGGTGATCATGACCGGTTTCTTGTGGAACCGGTCGAGATAGACGCCGATCAGCGGCCCCATGACCAGCGGAGGAAGGGTCTGCAGGAGTCCTATCACCGTCATCTTGAGCGCCGACCCTGTCAATTCATAGACGAACCACAGCAGCGCCACCTTATTGAGGCTGTCGCCAATCTGTGAGATCGTCTGCCCGGCAAAGAGGAGACCGAAGTCCCTCGCCTTAAGCAAGTCCCACCATCGGGATCCGTTCTGCGTATTCTCGTGTAGAGCCCGACTGTCAGGCATGGGTTCCTCCCGCCATGTACAGCGGCCCATCCTGCGAGTGCCCTTTGGACGCTCCGTTCATTCCTTCGAAGCGCAAGCCGGCTCCGACAACGTGGATCTTTGGGCCTGCCAAGGCCATTCGCTCTTCGATGATCCGTTCATAGAGCGCGACGTAGTCACGCGCCATCCGATCCGCTGTAAACCGCTGGTCGAAGGAGGCACGACACCGCTGCCGGTCGATTTCTCCAATCCGTTCCACTGCGGCGACCATTTCCATAAGATTCTCAGACACAAAGCCCGTGGTCCCGTGATCGATGATTTCAGGGATGGACCCACGTCGGTACGCCAGCACAGGGGTCCCGCAGGCCAGGGCTTCGATGAGGACCAGACCAAACGGTTCAGGCCAATCGTACGGACACACTAATGCCAAAGCATTCCCCACGAAATCGTCTTTTTCTGCGTCGGAAATTTCCCCGATGAATTCGATCAGTGGATGGTCGAGCAGAGGTTCGATCTCGGAACGGTAATAATGCAGATCCGCCGGATCCACTTTGGCAGCAATGCGAAGTGGAAGGCCGGCCCGCTTGGCAACCTCAATGGCGTGATCGGGCCGTTTCTCGGGAGAAATTCGTCCCAGGAACGCCAGATATCCTTGAGGCTGTGAATGATAGGTATACCGATGCGCGGGAAGCCCATGATGGATGGTCGCCTGCCAGTTCGCCCAGGCAATCGGCCGACGCTGGGCGTCGGAGATCGAAACCAGCGGCATATCGGCAAACTCGCGGAAAACCGGTTGCAATTCCGGTAGATCCAACCGCCCATGAAGAGTGGTCACGACCGGACGGGGATTTCTTCGTGCCAAAGGAAACCCGAGAAAATCCAAGTGCGAATGGATGACGTCGAAATCACCTTCGGCTCCGAGGGAGCGTTCCTGTAGCATGAGCATGGGGGCATCGCGGTTGAAGATGCCGGTATTGAGACGCAGGGCTTGAGGACACACCGCCTCAAGTCGCGCCGCGGTGTCGGAATCCCCGCTGGCGAACAGGGTCACCTCATGTCCCATGCGCACGAGTTCTTCAGTAATGTATGAGACGATCCGTTCAGTGCCCCCGTAGAGCTTGGGCGGAACACTCTCCCACAGGGGAGCCACTTGCGCGATTTTCATGAGCTCTTCCTTTCATTAAAGATGTGATGATGGCGAGAAAGAATGAAATGGTGCGAGATTCCTAGCGCCTCTCTGCCGACGAGCGCACAGCCACACGTCATTTGCTATTACTGCACGAGGCGCGGCCGGCGTATGCACATATCGTTCTCAGCTAAGTGCTTGCAGAAGGAGCAAATATCCAATGGTTACGTTGGCCATGAGGAATTGCATGACCCTGCAAGCAAAGCGGGTTTTCGTGTCGAAGGACCGACCCATGAAGCCGGGAACGTAGCTAATCAGCTCTGGCTCGTCGACTCCATATGTAGTCGGAGCCATACAGATGTTTTTGGTGGTGGCAATACCTAGAGGAATCAACGAAATCATGGAGGTAGGGACGGAGATGAGGGATCGGGAGGGGGATTTCCCTGGGCTTTTAGGGGTGCATGTAAAACCATACAGGTTTACAGCGCGAAGCGGCAGGATTCCATCCGGGCTCGTTGCATAGGTTCCTAGCTGGATTACAGACGCATCCCTGAAGGCCCAATGAGGTGTTGCAACGGATTGATGGCGCCACGGAGACGATCACTGGACCCCATACTTCCGCTTATCTTCGTGGCTTTCTTGATGCTCCTGGTAACGGTCCATTGCGCCTTTATCCCCCTGGTTGCAGGCAGCTGCCATAGGACCCGAATAGCTGCTGCAGGGGTTTCCACCGCTACCGCTACCGCCGCCGCCACCCTCGAAGGCGGCAGCTGCACGCCGCTCGATATTCGCGCCAATGTACTTGCCCAACTGCACCTCGTTCTTGAAGTGCGGGGTATCGGGTTTTTCCAACCAGGTCGCGATAAAACCGGTGGAAGCGCGGCATGTAAGGCCAATACTTGCGCTATCTTAAACTCCAGTGGTTTTATAATCTCAGATCGCTGAGTAAGAATATGTACCCCAGGGCTTGTGGGTTGAACCGTAAACAGCTGTTTGAAGGAGGCGTCGTCAGCACCAGGCGTCCGCATGGCTCACCACTAAAAATTTGAAGACCAGGTGAGATACTCAGATTCTCCGACTTTGGAAGTTAGTCCATCAAAACAGAGTGAGGTGTAATTGCTGAGCAGGCAAGAGTTACCGAGATGTATAAAGTTCCGTATAAGATTGTTATCCAAGCCTGGAATGGAAGCGAGGAAACAAAGAGGAAAGCTTGTTTGCCAAAACAAAACCCGTCCTCACCAAAGAAGAACGAAGAGCCAAGCGCGAATTGCGACGTGAAAAACAGCGTGTTGCAAATATAAAACGCGCTGCAAACATGCATGAGTTTAGAGTTGCTTATGATGAAGGAAATAAAGTTGTTTCTAAAAAGCCCCAGTTAGAAGGCCAAAAATTCTTTATAGGGTGCTCAGGCTGGTTTTATTGGCATTGGCGAGGATTGTTTTATCCGCAAGACCTTCCGACAAATGCGTGGTTTTCATACTACGCGAAAACATTCAGCACCGTTGAACTAAATGCGCCCTTTTATTCCTGGCCCGCGCTGGCGACGGTGAAAACATGGGAAAGACAAGCCGCAGACAAGAATTTTGTGTATTCCGTCAAAGTGTGTGAGCTAATCACCCATATCAAACGCTTCAAGGGCACTAAGGAATTGATCCGTGATTTTGGGGTTATAGCGGATCTTCTGGGCCGGCGCATGGGATGCTTCCTGTTCCAGCTCCCTCCAAGTTATAAGTACACTCCAGCACGGTTGAAATCGATTGTGAGCCAGCTTGCACCTAATCGGCGGAACGTGGTCGAATTTCGTCATAAAAGCTGGTGGAACGAAGAAGTTTATAAAGCCTTTCGTGAACAGGGCATAATCTTTTGCTCTTGTAGCGGTCCTCGATTGCCTGACGATTTAATTAAAACAGCCGATGATGTCTATGTTCGGTTTCATGGTACCAAGCAATGGTATCGACACGACTACAGCAATGAAGAATTGATGGAGTGGGTTAAGAAGATTCGACATAGTAAAGCTAAGCGTGTATGGGCTTATTTCAACAATGATCGGGAGGGGTATGCTCTTAAAAATTCGCACACGTTATTAAAACAATTAACAGCCAGGGGCGTCCCTCCACCTTGAAGGGCAGGCCTCCTACTAGCAATCTTGCACAATTTTTGTCCTATCAGTTTCGGTGACCCTAGGCCGCTAAGACCATGACGTGATTTCGAAGCTCCAAAATCCCGCTCCCTCTTTGGAAGTCCCGTTGGCACTACGCACCCTCGGAGAGCTCAAGTACGGCCCGGACGATCGCGAATGTCATTTCTTGAGAATGGCACAAATGTTTCCTGCCGCAGCCAAATACCTTTGTTAAAACTGCTTACGTCTACGCTTTGCAATGGCGAGCATGTCATCATCACCGGCTTTGGCACGTTTGGTGTTCGCGATAAATCGACACGCAAGGGCCGCAATCCGCGAACCGGCGAGGCTATTGTCATCGGCCCAAGAAAAGCGGTCAGCTTTCGTCCGAGCGCCTTATGGAAAGCTGAAGTGAATGCCGCCCCCTCGACCAATATACAGGGTTGACGCATGTACATTAGTCTGGATACTCTGGCGAGGAAGGTATTGAGGTGTTTATGGCGAGACCAATGATCTTGATCGCGCTGCTGCTTGTCATGCCTAGCTGTCAGTCTCATACGTGGTTGTTATATGCAAACCCACCTGTGGGTGATGACAAACAAGGACAGGAGTGTTCTCCTGTCATCTTCGCACTTGGTCCCAACGTGGACTTACTGGGAATGGGGCAATGAGTCGTGGAGGTATTACGAAAGTAAAGACTGTGGAGTATCAGATGAACTCATTTCATGGCCTGGGGAAAGAGTGCATAATCGCCCACGGAGAATAAGGCGGGAATCAAGCTCGAATCGATATTCCTTTACATTTGCGGAACACCCACAGTGATCCCTCAGGTTTTCAGTTGATGAGCCGCTTGAGCCGCCAGTATTAGCTCATTCAGTAATCTGTGGTCCTCTTCTGCTGGCTTGCCTGAAAACTTCAACCCACACTCCTCACCGCTCGACCACTGAACCCTAGCTTGGTTCACCTCTACAAGGGTCTGGTAGCGGGGTATGTCAATCAGCAGTCGCAGTACGTCACCCTGGCGAAGGTTCTGTCTGCTCCGAACTCGGCAACCACCCGAAGAAAGATTGAGGATGAGGCCGGAGGCAGAGTAGACGGTTATCCAATCTGGTTTCTCGGTACCTGGGCTTAGACTTTAACTACAAACAACTCGTTCTCGATATAGAAGGTACTCGATCACCTCTATGCGCTCTCGCATTTGTGTTCGAGCAGAGGCAGACATAGGAAGGACCGTGCCACAAGGCTTGCCAGGCTCAAGATCGTCGAGTGCGGGAATACCGTCAGAACTCCTTGGCTCGCCTTCTTTATAACTTGCCATGTATTTCGTCCTCCCTTGATGACGTCTATCAACAAGGGTATGACCGGAACTCTACTTAGTCACGACATTTGGAGAAACTGACATGCGCTCTATGTGCCCGTGAATGAGGCCATGACGCCGCAGGTAGATTCCCGCAGTTCGTTTGGAGGATTGTGGGGACTACGGTTAAGTCATAGACTCGCCATGTGAC
>JBKPSD010000190.1:0-3558 GCA_046734935.1 Nitrospirota bacterium | reverse complement strand
ATTCGGCTTTGCCGAGGATCTCGCAGCCGGTCAGTTCCGAAAGGCGGCGCAGGCGGATGAGCGGGGTCTTGCCGACGTGGCGATCCACGCCCTGGTATCGTGATGCGTTCATCAATTAGCTTGCAGATGCCCAATAGTCTTTAAAGATTATGATGCTAACATTCCATGAGTCAAACAGTCCCTGCTCAGGCGATAGCAGATCTCCCCGCCGGTGATTCGGTTCGCGGTCTAGATCCTCCGAGAACGATCGGCCGACGCGTTCACGCGTACTGCCTCAGGATATTCGTATGCGGCGCGTGATCTGTCCGTTACTCTCCCAGTAGGTGTGTTTTCTCGCCAACAACGGATCGTCGGCCGCAGGCTGAGTATTTCCTGCCCGGTCGATCGCGCGGGAGGTAATCGTATGTTCGCCCGGACCGGCATTTTTCCAGTCCAAGGTCCAGAATTTCCACGCAAAGTCATGATCCTGACCGCGGACAATCGCGGCAGGGATCCATGGCCCGTCGTCCACGCGAACCTCGACGCGTTGGATGGGACCTCCCCACGCGGCTCCTTCGATCTGATAGCGGCCGCCTCGTGAGACGACGCGTGCCGGGATGGATTTGACCCGCGAGCGTCCGACGACCTTCTGCGTCCACACGGATTCACCGCCCTCTCGAGGCTCTTCGCGAATCGTCACATAGTCCCGCGACATGAACCGGCCGGCCCAACGCGTCTCCATGACATCAATTCGTGAGAGCCATTTCACGTTCGCCACCCCATACCAACCGGGCACGATGAGACGAACCGGAAACCCATGCTCCTGGGGCAGCGGCTCGCCATTCATTTCGTAGCACAGCAACAGGTCGGGACGCATGGCTTCAGACACGGAGAGACTGCGGCTGAACTGCTGAACCATCTTCACATTTCGCACTTCCTCTTCTCCCGCGTCGGCGCCGAAAAAGACCACCTCGATGCCCTCGGGCCTTAGGCCCGCGTCCTGCAGGAGCGGGGCGAGAGGGGTGCCAGCCCATCGTGCCGTGCCTATGCCGCCGGTAAACCAGTCGAATCCGTGATTGCCGGCACATTCCAGTGTAAATACCACCTCCTGCCGCTTCCGCCGTTTCAGCTCTTCCAAGGTGTAGGCCTTCGGATGCCGGATCAGCCCCGTGATCTCCAAGCGGTAGTTTTCCGGCCGGATGACCGGACGGTTGTAATGACTCACGGAGAAGAACTGATCATTCGGGGTGATCCACTCGCTCAATTTCTGCCAGTCCAACCGATTGAGTTCCCCATAGGCCTTCACTGCGGCCTCCGGCGCTTCGGGCGGCCGATCCAGGAACGGGATGACTTGCCCCTCCTCGACCGCACCAGCCAGATGCGCAAACAGCGCCGAATCCATCATCGCCAGTAGGGCGAGCGTGGAACCTCCCTTGAGCAGAAAATTACGCCGGGAGAGACCGGTTACCTCTGCTATCTTGTTCTCTGTCGTCATCGTGGGTTTCCTTTCGTATCCGTGGATCTCGGTTGCTCAGCGGAACAATGCGATCAGGGTCGGAACGAGCAACCATAATAATCCTTTCACCAGAAAGAAAGAGAAGACTGCAAGCAATAAACGATCGGCCAGCGGGCTTCGCTTCCAATGAACCATTTCCATCGTCTTTCTTCGCCTTGACCTCACCGCACTTTCGGCGTACAAGCGCCCACAGATTTGGTGCGTTGTGCTGCTCGAAGAGAGGCAGGACGGGACGGTTGTTACGGGCGCCTCGCATAAGCGATAAAGTCATTCTCTGGACCGTTTTGACCAGATTTGAGACCTGACAGCGATGTGGCTTCGGTAATGCGAGATAAAGGAGGTGACCTGTGAATGGATACGGGCTTTTCAGTGGCGTCGTAGGCGTAGGAATGATAATCGCTCTGTCTGGCACCTTAAGTGTCGCGGATGCCAAAGATAAGAGCGGCGTGCTCAAAGCAAGCGAACTGATTGGGATGAAAGTGCAGGGATCGGATGGCAAGAATGTAGGAAAGATCAGAGATCTTGTGATTGGCCCCAATGGAGACGTGCGATATGCCGTCCTCGATTTTGGCGGATTTTTGGGAATAGGCGATAAATACTTTGCTGTGCCGTGGGATGCCTTACAACGAACGAAGAATGGCAAAAAAATTGCCCTCGATACGACCAAGCGAGATCTGAAAAAAGCCCCCGGCTTCGATAAGAAGCACTGGCCGGACTTCAGCAATCGGCAGCAGGAAGAGGTTATTTACGAGTTTTATGAAGTGCCCATGGAAGTGCCAATGTTGGAGTAAGAGGCTTAGCAACTTGATGGAAAAGGAGTGACGTAGAGGCGTAAGTAATTGCCATCGTACTGCGTCCCTTCCAATGCAGCGACAGCTTCGAGGGCCTGCTCGCCGGATCCCATCTCGACAAACCCATAGCCAGCTGATTTTCGACTGTGCTTATGCCGGACGACATGAGCCCGTGCCACCAATCCGTATGTGCTGAAGAGGTCGCGTAGGTTGCTGGCAGAGACACTGTCAGAAAGACCACCGACATACACGACGCGTTTTCCCATGCGATCGCTCTCTACTTTTTGTACTGCATTACGTGTAGTCGGGTGATTCGGAAAGCATAAACGAGAACCCCGCAGAATTGCCCTCGCTGTGAATTCCTCGAGTAACATGGGGCCGGCATCGAACCGAGGTCAGTGATATCGTCACAGGTAAAAAGCCAACCCCCAAACACTCAGTGATTCGATAAGGAGATGCTTTGAAGACATCTTCATGTGTCGCTCCAGCAGAACGGAGCATAGTTGAAACTGATGGATGCGGAACGGGCGCCGGAACCCTATTGTTCCAATTTGATTCTCTCTTTGCTGTTCAAAACGAGACAGAGGGCGATTTTTAATGGGATTTTGAGGAACTTTACTACGCGCTCGTAGGCCAACGCGTACAAACGCGTATAAAGGTGGGCAATAAAAAAGGCTAAGGCTCGCCATGGCCCGTCCGCTTCGTCTCACTAGAAACGTCGCGGAGAACGGGACACGACGACATATCTTAGGCTGAGGGACAGACGATCGCATACAGCCAGGGCAGGAAACTAAGGCAACGGCGCAGGACCTCCAGATGTCGCCGCTGCCCGAGCCCCAGCTGTCATTCGAGCTTCGATCAACGGGTCGGCGAGAGATCAGGCGTCGAGACCTCCATGACATATCCTGCGTCGTCCATCAGAAGCACCACTTCTTGGCCTGGATGCAGGCGGTCCAGCTTTCGGAGAGGTGCGCGAAACGGGACTTCACGCGGCTTGCTATTTTCGGTTATCTTCATGCGGTCATCGCCGGCTTTCCCCTGATACACCGCTTGCAGCTGCGTATGGGCGCCCTTGATGTGCGCTTTATTATTGAGCGCAGATTGGTGGACCGCGTCCGCGCTGGCGAGTTGCGCGTCGACCAAATAGCCGGTTTCATCCGCCAGGAACAGCACTTCGGCGCCGATCGGTATCGCCGTCAATTTCCCTTTTGCGCGTTCCGCTACGAGAAACGTCTTGGTCCCTTGATCTGTTTCTATGACCGCTTTATCGAG
>JBKPSD010000189.1:0-10786 GCA_046734935.1 Nitrospirota bacterium | reverse complement strand
AGCGTCGTGCACTATGCCCTCATCTATGGGCTGCTGCCGTCTATGACGGCGGGTTTGAGCGTCATGTGCGGACACGATCGGATGACCGTTCCCAAATCCCTGGGCATTCTCTTTTCACTGGTGGGTTGTGTGGTCGCCCTCTCCGCTGCCGCTCCACAGGAGGAGCCAGTACTACAAGTCGGCGATCTCTTCGTGCTCCTCTTCACGGCAATGATGTCTGCGCACATCGTGTTCAGCTCCGGCGTGGTCAAACGGTTCGGCGTGATGGTGACGAACACCGTGATGTTCGGCAGCAGCTCTCTGCTGCTCACTTTTGGATCGATACCCTGGTCCGACTCGCTGCAGGAGGACTCGTCGCCGCTGGTCATGCTGTCGGTAGTCTACGTTGGATGCGCGACGGCAGCGGTCTTCCTCCTGCGTTGCAGATCCTTGCAATCGCTCTCGCCGGCGACCGTCGGGACCTACCACAACCTCATTCCCGTCTGCACCGTGCTCTTGGCCTATGCGTGCTTGAATGAGCCTTTAGGAGCCGGCACCATTGTGGGCGGACTCATGGTTCTTGCCGGTGCGGAAGCCGTCCGGCGGCCCCAGTTGTTGTCCAGTGCGGCTCTGTATTGGACAAAAGCTCCCCTGCCGGGATCGGAAGCGCCCAAAGAGCCGACTGCTTGAAGGTGTAGCGCCTCCATCCCCTGACCACTCCCACCGGACTTTCAATGTGAAAAGCGGCGTCCGCTAGGCGTCGATGACCTGTCTCGTTTCATCCAGGTGTTTCTGCAAGTAGGCCATGAACGGGGTGCCGCCGGTCCCGACGGCCGTCGGATTGCTTACATACGATTGGTGTTGGCGATGGATGTAGCTGTCGGCATAACCGATATGGATCTCGCGGAATTGCGCGAGTAAGGCAACGCACGCGCAATAGGCGGTCCAGAGGTCCGGGTTCTCTGTCTTTCGATCCCGACTGTATCCCGCAAGCAGCGGCCTGCCGCGATCGTCCACGGCCTGCTCCAAGCTCTGAAGAAAGGCCCGGTGCGGGGGCGGCATATATTCCCGCATCTCCCGGAGATAGACGGTCAAGGGATCGGGCGCATGCGCGATTCCGAGACCCGCATCGAGGCAGGGGACAATGGAGCTTTGTGCGCCCGTTTCCCCGCGGAAAGCTTGCGGCCGACCGGCGTATGCAGAGACGCCGTCGTACAGGAGGCCCTCGGTCAACGTCGGACTGTTTTTCCATCCGTGAATGTAGGGACGGACACGCGTGTAGTACACATAGGGGTCGCAACGCTCCTTCATGCGAAGCAGGGTGTCGCGCATGTGGGTTTGGGCCGAAGCCAACGCTCGGAGGCCGCTGACGACCTCGGCCTCACGATCACGCGCGGCTCCCTGCATGGCCTGAAGCAAGCCGGCCAGGCCGGGTCCAGCCTGCCGCTCGATCTGGACGTGCACGACAACGAACCATTCTTCATCGAGACCGCCCAGAAAGTTTTGCAGGAGCACGATGTTGTCGAGCGCAATCGGTTTCGACGGGTCGAGGCGCCGCCAATTGTCCAGGGCGTAAGACGCATAGGAGAGCACCGGAGGACGGCCCAGGCGCTTTGCCACCTCATACCAGGGTTGCGCTAATTGAACGGGCAGCGAGCTGGACGGGTGATCGGGTGATTCCCAGACATAGGCATGGCCGGCAAAGGACAATATCCGCATCGCCGCCCGGTAATCCTCTTCCTGCCAAGAGGCCGGAATCGAACTCAACAGAACGGACTGACCGTCGATGTAGGGACGCACCCTGCGTGCGCTCAGCAGCTTCGGCAACTTCTGCCCCAGATCGTTCAGCGGCGGGCAGCCCTCGACATGCTCACGTGGGTCCGGCGGGAGAAAGCCTTGTTCAGCTGAGACGTCGAAATCCGACAGCGACGGTGCGTGGGAGGGCGGGCTCATAGGACTCCGGTCGACAGCAGTGCAGCGTTCGCCACACTCTAACATACTCGATGACCGGTGAACGGAACGAGGAACTCACCGGCAGTTGGGAGGCGGGCTATTGCCAAAAACCTGCTTGAGGTTGGTCCATCGTTCGAACTCGGATGTCGAAAGATCTCGGGCTCCGATGCTGCTCGATTTGGTGGAGAGCTTGACCCATTCGTCGTACATTGCGCACTCCTCAGGCGATGCTGCCGGGAGCTTGGATTGCCCATCTTTCATTGCCGTGCCCGCTCCGCCGCCGGGAGCCGCAGATCTGCCATTGAATTCAGGAGCTTCCGGAATGGTACTGAAGCCTTCTTTGCCGGACTCCTGAAGCGGCGTGCATCCTGGGCGGGGTACGTCCGTGTAGACATCCCCGGGACACATGTACATTGCGGCAGCAACGAGAATGATGTCCAGCATGGCGATCCCTCCATAGTGAAGCTGACGGCATCACAGTAGCATGGGTCTGCTCATTCAAAAAGCAAATCATCGTTGTTTGCCAAGCCTTACGAGGTAGGTTCAGGTGTGCGCTTCCGGAAGGTTCTGTTACCGCCTTGCCGAAAAAGAAAAGCCGCCCGGGACGGGCTCCATCTTTACGTTCCTACCAGCGGACTGGTACTGGATTGGAGAAACGGGCCGGAAGAGATTATGGACGAGTGTTTGCACGGGTGGTGACGATCAACCGCTCGCCGAGCGGAGTCCCCACACCGGCGGGGTGCGAGGACGAAGCGATGATCATCGACAAGACCCGTGCAAAAGCTGGTGATAAGTATTGCGACTACGTTCCCATTTCCCAGGATGCGAGGTATTTCTTTTGCTCCGGCGTCAGCGTGTCAATGGCCACGCCCATGCCCGCCAGCTTGAGGCGCGCGATTTCCTTATCGATCGCCGGCGGGACCGGATACACCTTCTTTTCCAGATGCTTGTAGTTTTTGACGATGTACTCTGCGCCGAGCGCCTGATTGGCGAAGCTCATGTCCATCACGCTCGACGGATGTCCTTCGGCCGTCGCCAGATTCACCAGCCGGCCCTCACCCAACAGACTGACGCGGTGGCCGTTTTTGCGGAGCGTAAATTCCTCCACGCCCGGCCGCACGTTGCGGCGCTTCTTCGCTTGCTTCTCCAGACTCGGAATATCGAGCTCGACGTTGAAATGCCCGCTGTTACAGACGATGGCACCATCCTTCATCACGGCGAAGTGTTCGGCTCTGATGACGTGGATGTTGCCCGTCACAGTGACGAAGAAGTCGCCGATCGGCGCGGCCTGGTCCATCGGCATCACCCTAAAGCCGTCCATGACCGCTTCCAAGCCCTTCAACGGATCGATCTCGGTCACGATGACGTCGGCTCCCATTCCCTTGGCCCGCATGGCTATGCCGCGTCCGCACCATCCGTAGCCGACGACGACCACGACGGAGCCGCAAACAAGGCGGTTGGTAGCCCGCACGATCCCATCCATCGTCGATTGTCCCGTGCCGTAGCGATTGTCGAACATGTGTTTGGTGTCCGCGTCATTGACGGAGATGACGGGAAACCGGAGCACCTTCTTTTCCGCCATGCTGCGCAGACGGATCACTCCTGTGGTCGTTTCTTCGGTGCCGCCGATCACGTTTTTAAGCAGGTCTTTTCGCTTTGAATGCAAATGGGAGACGACGTCGGCGCCGTCGTCCATGGAGACGTGCGGCCGGTGCGCGATGGCCGATTCAATATGCCGGTAGTACGTCGGATTGTCTTCGCCTTTGATCGCAAAGGTCGGGATACCTTCATGCTGCACCAGCGCGGCGGCCACGTCGTCTTGCGTACTGAGCGGATTCGATGCGCAGAGCCGAACGTCGGCGCCGCCGGCCTTCAACGTGATTGCCAAATTTGCGGTCTCCGTCGTCACATGCAGGCAGGCCGTGACGCGCACCCCCTTGAGCGGCTGCTGCCGCTTGAACCGTTTGCGAATCAGCCGAAGCACGGGCATCGTCGCCTCCGCCCATTCGATCTTCAGTTTGCCCTGATCGGCCAGTTTGATGTCCCTTACGTCGTAATCCACAAAAACCTCCCGTGCAATGACCTCATCATGAACGATGCGCCGAGCCGGCAAGTTGTCAGAAAAAAGGGGACGGGCTCGGTCCGTCCCCTTCTTCGCTTTTGAGTCCCTGTCGGGATTGCTAGACGCCCGCTTCCTTCTTCAAGATCTTGGCCTTGTCGGTTTTCTCCCACGTGAATTCGGGTTCATTTCGGCCGAAATGACCGTAGGCCGCGGTCTTCCTGAAGATGGGCCGGCGCAGTTTCAAGTGCTCGATGATGCCCCGGGGAGTCATCGGGAAATGCTTGCGCACGAGCTTATCGAGGTTATCGACGGATACTTTTTCGGTGTTTTTCGTGTCGACCAGGACGGAAACGGGATCGGCCACACCGATCGCATAGGCCAGCTGCACCTCGCATTTGTCAGCCAGGCCGGCCGCAACGATGTTCTTGGCGATATAGCGCGCCATGTATGACGCGGAACGGTCGACCTTTGTGGGATCCTTCCCCGAAAAGGCGCCGCCGCCATGGCTGCCGTGGCCGCCGTAGGTATCGACGATGATTTTTCTGCCTGTGAGGCCTGTGTCGCCCTGCGGACCGCCCACCACGAACCGGCCGGTCGGATTGATGTGGTGCTTCACGCTCGTCGGGTCGTACAGCCCCTTGGGCATCACCGGCTTGATGACCTTCTCCATGATGCCGCGTTCGATCTGCTTGTTAGTCACGTCGGGGCTGTGCTGGGTCGAGACGACGATGGTATCGATACGGATCGGCTTGCCGTTGCGGTATTCGACGGTGACCTGCGACTTCCCGTCGGGACGGACCCAGGGGAGAATGTTCTTTTTCCGGACTTCGGCCAGCCGTTTCGTCAATCGATGGGCAAGCACTATCGGCATGGGCATCAGCTCGGCGGTCTCGTTCGTGGCGTAGCCGAACATCAGACCCTGGTCGCCTGCGCCGCCTGAGTCCACGCCCATGGCAATGTCGCCAGACTGTTGGTGGATCGAAGTCAAGACCGAGCAGGTGTTGTAATCGAATCCCCACGTGGCGTCGCAGTAGCCGACATCCTTGATGACGTCCCGAATGATGTCGGGAATTTCGACGTAGGCCTTGGTGGAAATTTCCCCGGCGACAAACGCGATGCCTGTGGTCAAGATCGTCTCGCAAGCCACGCGGCTGTGCTTGTCCTGGGCAATAATGGCGTCAAGGATGCCGTCAGAAATTTGATCGGCGATCTTGTCGGGATGCCCTTCCGTGACGGATTCGGACGTAAAGAGATAGTTGTTTCTCATTGCCACTCCTCAAAATAGTTCACGGGACAACTGTTGCTCGATCTCAGTAGGGGGTAACGGCCCTGTGTGAGAAGGAAGCCTTGTTGCGGAAACGGGCCTGATCATAGCGAGAATCGCCTGGATTGTCCATTAGTTCTCTCGTAGGGGGCCCCGCCCGGAATCGGGGGGCCCTTTGCTTGACAGTCCTTTTCCGGCGCTTGTAAGATGCCTTGCTTTTGAGAAAATTCCGCCCGATCTGCGGCCAGGACCACAATACTGACCGGATAGGGAAATCGCCTTCCAGCGCACGACCGTCCCTCGCCCAAACATCTGCGTTCCCGGGCCTTAAAGGTTGTGTGTCTGGTCAGGCAGCGCGAAGCGTCAGCGAATGAACGGCCGGCCCGAAACACTGACTGAACAGGATACGCCCCGCACGCCGGCCCCAGGGGTCGGCTGGGAAGAGTTCTCGCGCGAGTTGGTCGAATTTTTTGCCTCGATCAAGCTGGCGATGTTTCTCTTCCTGTTCATCGCAATCACCGCCACCATCGGGACAGTCATCCAGCAGGGAGAGCGGCCGGAAACCTACATTCAGGAATACGGTGAGGATGCATACCGCTGGTTTCTCCGCCTCGGGTTCACCGATGTCTATCACACCTGGTGGTTCACCGGTCTGCTCGGGCTCCTCTGCGTCAACTCGCTGACTTGTTTTTACAAGCGGTTTCCGGCCGTGTGGCGGTCGATGAAGCAAGACAAGGTCAGCGTGTCGCTCAGCTTCGTCAAGGGAATGAAGCAGCAGGCAGAGGTGGCGCTGCCCGGGACCAAAGAATCGGTCGCCCGCCAACTGGCGCAGTACTACGTCGAAAAGGGCTACCGGGTCCTCGCCAAGAACGAGGACGGGGAAGTCACTGTGTATGCGACGAAAGGCGTGATGGGCCGGGTGGGCGCGCACATGGCGCACCTGAGTGCAACGGTGATCGTGCTCGGCGGATTGCTCGGCAGCTATTATGGGTTCCAGGAATTCGGCGTCTGCCTCGAAGGACAGACCTATCATATCCCCAGGGGCAACTTCGATTTGAAGGTCGACAAGTTTTGGATCGACTACCACGAAAACGGCGCGGTGAAGAGCTACAACAGTACCCTGACGGTGCTCGAGGGCGGCGAGCCGAGGATGACCAAGACGATTACGGTCAACGATCCGCTGGTGTACAAAGGCATCTGGTTTTACCAGTCCAGCTACGGCGATGCCTGGGACCAGATTGAAGTCGCCCGCATCAACATCAAGGATAAAGAGACGGAGAAGGTTGTCAAAACGATTGATCTGGAATGGCAGAAGGAGCAAACGCTGCCTGATTTGAATCTGCAGCTCGCCATCACTGACTTTGTCGCGGATTTTGCCTTCAATTCAACGGAAAAAAAGGTCTATTCCAAGACGATCGAGCACGCGAACCCCGCGATCAAGTTGGCGGTCAACGAGCGAAGCACGGTGCAGGCGACACCCTGGATTTTCTACCAATTTCCCGATTTGTTCGAGATTAAAGATTCGAAGTACCAATTTGAATTAATCGGATACAAGCCGAAAAAGTATACCGGCCTCCAAATCGCCAAGAATCCGGGCATTAACATTGTCTGGATCGGTTCGACCATGATCGTCGTCGGCATCACGCTGTCGTCGTTCATCTACCATCGCCGGCTGTGGAGCAAAATCGTTCCGTCAGCCGGCGGCGTAACAGTTCATGTTGGCGGGACGACACACAAGAGCCAGATCGACTTTCAAAAGGAATTCCGCAAGCTGACGGAAAAGATACGCACGTTCTCGGCATGATGTCGGCTGCTGAAAGGCCGCGTTCTGGTCGGTCTCCGGGGGCGATCTTTCTGGGCGCTCCCGGCCACGGATTGCTGTTGTTCCCCATAAGCGGCTCCATGAACAGCCCTGACAGTGGCCAAACGGCATCGGGGTTGGGTATGATAGACGCGTTCCGCTGTAGTGGAAGCGATCGACGGAGGATATGATGGCCCGTTCACTGTTTCTGTTCGACATGACGTTCTGGCTGTATCTGGCTTCGTTAACCCTATACATCGCGTACCTCTTCGCTCGCCGGCCTGCCATGGTCTTTGCAGCTGCCGGCCATCCGCTGGAGGATTACGATGAGCGGGACGGTGCCTGGGCCACGCAGCTGGGCCAGGTGGCTACGCTGGTGACGGTCTTCGGCTGGATGGTCAATACGGCGGCGTTGATCACGCGGGCGTTCGAGCGCCTGGAGCATTCCGGGACATTCGCCCCCTGGTCTAACCAGTTCGAAGCCATGGCGTACGTATCGTGGGCCATCATCCTGGGCTATGTTCTGCTGGAGTTGCGGTACAAGATCAAAGCGATTGGCGCATTCGTGGTCGGCATCGGATTCATTGCCATGGGCGCCGCCTCACTGCTTCCGTACCGGTATCAGACGGCCGAACCGCTGGTGCCCGCCCTTAACAGCTATTGGATCTATATTCACGTTTCGGTCACCTTGACCAGCTATGCGGCGTTCGCCATGGCCGGCGGTCTCGGCGTCATGTACCTCTTCAAGGAACGGGCAGAGCAGCGTGGCAGCAGATCCCGCTTCTATGCCGCCTTTCCCGACCTCGAAACGATCGATGAATTGGGCTACAAGGCCATCATGATCGGATTTCCCTTGCTCGCCTTTGGCATCATCCTCGGTGCCATGTGGGCGAATTACGCTTGGGGTGGCTATTGGAGCTGGGACCCGAAAGAAACCTGGTCGCTGATCGTGTGGCTGATCTATGGCGCATACATCCATGCCCGCATGACGCGCGGATGGGAGGGCCGGCGGGCGGCGATCTATGCGGTATTCGGATTTTTAATGGTTATTTTCTGTTTCTGGGGAGTCAACTTCCTCCTGTCCGGTCTCCATGCCTATGCGTAGTCAAGTGCGATGATGAAAACAGTCGCCAATTCTGTTCTCGATCGTTCATTCCCCTGAACCTCCGAAAGAAGCGTACTGGAGGAAAAGAATTCTTCCGCTCGCGTTTGATCGAAGCGAGCGGCTCAATCGACGCTGGGATATGGCCTCCTCAGTTTCCCGCTCACCGAGTGTTTTGAGATCCGGACAAGGCAAGTAGCGGAGAATCGTTCATGACAGAGCAGTCGATTCCAGTCTCAGTTCCTGCGCAAGGCAAATCACGACTGTTGATCGCCGGCGTTGGCACGGCGATTCTCATCGCGGTCTTCACGCTCGTCTGGCTCCAGAGTGCCAAGTATGAGCCGCTCGCGGTCGGAAAACCGGCTCCCGACTTTTCACTGCCGGATCTGAACGACAAGCCCTATCGGCTGTCGGATTTTCGCGGGAAGGTTGTTTTCCTGAACTTCTGGGCGACCTGGTGCAAACCCTGCCGTGAAGAAATGCCGTCCATGGAGGTTCTGAACAAGAATTTCGAAAAGGATGGTTTGGTCATTTTGGCCGTGAGTATCGATCGTGTCACAACGACCAAGGACATTCCGCCGTTCGTGAAAGGGCTCAACCTGACCTTTCCTGTGTTGATCGATTCATGGGGCCGGACGGACAAACCGTATAAACGGATGGGCGTCCCTGAAACTTTCATCATCGACCAAGAAGGCATCATTCGCGAAATTGTCATCGGACCGCGGGATTGGACCAGGCTCGACAGTTTACAAACATTGACGAAACTGCTGAATGTGACGCCCAAGACCGCCGGGCGGATGGAGCAGGGATGAACAAAGCAGGTCTGATCGTCGCGCTGCTGCTGGTCGTGGCCGGGAACGCCGCGCCGTTCGGCTACGCCGGCATCGGGGCTTCAGTCGCCCAACGGGGGGTGGTCAAGCCCGGCGAGCCGGCTCCGAATTTTCAGCTTCGAGATATGAATGGACGGGTCGTGGCGCTCTCGGACCTGCGCGGCAAAGTCGTGCTCTTGAATTTTTGGGCCACGTGGTGCGGACCGTGCCGCGTCGAGATGCCGGCCATGGAACGGCTGTATCGGGCCTATGACCGGAAGGATTTCGAGATTCTCGCCGTCTCCACGGATGCCCAGGGGGTTGCCGTGACCAGACCGTTTCAGCAGGAAAACAAGCTCACGTTTCCGATCCTTCACGATGCGGATTTTCGTGTCGGGTTGTCGTATGGCGCACGCACGCTCCCGATGACGTTCATGGTCGACCGTGAGGGTATCGTGCGGCAGCACATTTTCGGTGCCCGTGATTGGGAAGCTCCGGAAGCGCACCAACTGATCGAAATGTTGATGAAGTCCTAGCTCTCCTATTTGCACGGTAGGCAATTCTCGTGTCGCAATCTCTCACGCATATTTCGATGATTGCCGCATTCTCAGCCGGCCTGCTCTCATTCGTTTCGCCTTGCGTCCTTCCCTTGGTGCCTTCGTACATCTCCTACATCACGGGCTTGTCGGTCGAACAACTGACCGATGCCAGTGCGCGGTCACAATTCAAAAGGGCCATCATCCTCAACGCCCTCTTGTTCATTGCCGGGTTCTCCGTCGTGTTCATCGCCTTCGGCGCTTCCGCCAGCTTCATCGGGCAGATGTTGATCACCTATCAGGACCATATTCGGCGTATTGGCGGCGTCCTGATCGTGGTCTTCGGTCTTTATCTGCTGGGAGTCCTCAACATCAATTTCTTGCAGATGGAGCACCGCTTTCAGTTCCGCAACCGTCCGGTCGGCTATCTGGGATCGTTTTTGATCGGCATTGCCTTTGCGGCGGGATGGACGCCCTGCGTGGGGCCCGTCCTGGGAACCATTCTGCTGTACGCCAGCACGACCGATTCCTTGCTAAACGGCGTGCTCCTACTCACCAGTTATTCGCTCGGCCTGGGGTTGCCGCTGTTTTTGACGGCGCTGGGCGTCGACCGCTTTCTCGCCTATTTCAAGCAGGCGCGCGCCTACCTCTGGGGAGTTTCTACAGTCAGCGGAGTGCTGCTCGTCATCGTCGGCGTGATGATCTATGCAAACACGCTGACAATTATCACGAGCTTCTTGGAACGGAACGGTATTGGCTGGTATCTGGGCCAGTAATGCGATGCAGAATGTGTGTGGTTTGAGTGTTCTGTCCTAGAGGTGTGTCAAAAAGCCTTTTCAGCGAAAGCGCCACACACTCAGGCAGGTCTGTCGTTCTCACCTGTCAAACCGTGGCGCGCCGAGACGTGCCTGCCCCAGAAGGCAACAGCAAGCGAAAGACCGAGGCATACGCAGATTGGTATGTCGAGGAATTGAGCGAAGCGAGAACGCAGTCGACAGCCTGTTTCAGTTGCCGTAACTAACACCAGGCGCCGAGTCGGCAGCTGACAAATCCCTGCCCCATCGCCGTCGCTGAGGGAAGGCGCATCAGCCCGTTCGCCACCTGAGGAGTGACTCCGCCCGCTGGCGCCGAATGCTGGGTCTGGGCAACGGAGGCGGGTGGAGGGCTGGCGGCCGGTGGCTCCGGCTTTTTCGCCGTGACAACGGATGGCTGCGTTTTCATGATTTTGGCGAGCAGCTTTGCGCCCTCACCGGAGTGGGTGCTGTTCGGATATTTCTCGG
>JBKPSD010000188.1:0-13360 GCA_046734935.1 Nitrospirota bacterium | reverse complement strand
CTCCTCCATCTCCCGATCGCCGGTTCCAAGAATGACAAACTGCACGCCCGTGTTCATGAAGTGAGAAATCGCCTCTCCGACAAGGTCGAATCCTTTTTGGGAAGCCATGCGTCCAATGACTGCGACAAGCGGGTCAACCGTGTCAGGGAGCTGAAACTCCCGGCGCAACTCTCCTTTGCAAATCCGTTTGTTCTCCCGATTCGACGCCGTGTAGGAGGCGGGTAAGCACGCATCTGTTGAGGGATTCCAGAGATCCACATCAATACCGTTTAAGATGCCTTCGAATTGAGCCTGGCGGTTGCGTAGAGCGCCGTCAAGGCCAAATCCGCCCTGCGGCGTCAGAATCTCCTTCGCATAGGTCGGACTCACAGTGGTCAGATAATCGCTGAAGACTATGCCCCCTTTCAGAAGGTTCAGCGATCCGTAAAATTCGAGAAACTCAGGCGTAAACATCGAATGGGCCAGTCCTGTTTTTGGGAACTCGCTTCCCGGAAAGATACCCTGGTAGCCGACGTTGTGCAGGGTGAGGACCGTTTTGACGCCGCTTACCTCGCTTCGTCCGGCATCGGTCGTCTTCAGATACACAGCGCACAACGCCGTTTGCCAATCATGCAGATGCAGCAGATCAGCGTGCCACTGCCCTTCGTGCCGCAGATAGGCCACCGTTTCGATAATCGCACGGCTAAAGAATGTGAATCTCTCGAGATTGTCTGGATAATCAGCGCCCGCCTCTTGATAGAGTCCAGGCCGATCAAAGTAGCCATCGTTGGCAATGGCCCATACACGAACGGCATCCGGACGGCCATCCACGGTAACCATGTCTTCTTCGATGATCGCCGGAAGCACTCCTTGGGCAGTCTTGATGGGTAGAGTCACCAGAGGGCGGAACGAACGCCCGGATTGATCCAACTCCCGATATCGAGGCACGAGGAGAACCACGTCGTGACCGAGCCTGGCGAACTCCCGAGGCAGGGCCCCGGCGACGTCCGCCAGACCTCCGGTCTTCGCATAGGGTATCGCTTCGGAGGCGGCGATCAGGAGTTTGAGGGGACGAGACTGCTTCACCACAGGTCGGGGTAGCGAGTCAGGGTCTTGGTTGGAGTTCGATTTTCGTACGAAACTTATCTTCATGCGCCCATCCGCGTCCAATTTCGTGCAGCTTGTCGGCTGAAAGTTCTTCCCGATAGACGAACACCTCGTCGAGGAATACGACGAGCCAGCCGCGGTCTGGGTAGGCCAGGAACAGAGCCTCTCCGGCGTCAACACCCGCCTCCCAACCAGGAGGCGCCGACCCGACGTCCACCCGTGATCGCGGAACCATTGATCCGTCCTTCATGCCGAAGAACGGCGTGAACTCCATGTGCTGATAGGTCGGCATCCCCCATGCGCGGACGAAGGCACGGGGCTCGAGCTTCCTCAGCGGCAGGTCATTGTTCTTGATCTTGTGCTCCTGTTCGGCGAGCGACATGCCGAGGCAAGCCGTCATTGAAAACCCGGCGCCGGCCAGCACAGCGGCAAGGATCAAGCACCGGAGTCTCACAGGAGCCTCCGGCTCTTCGGTTCCGTCGGCTTCACGGGCTGGCAGACATCACACTGACACAAGTCGCGAAGCAGTTTATAGGAATAGATGCCGGTGTCGTGGCCGTCGCTCCATTTGAATTGCAACGCGTAGCGTCCGACAGACTCAATGTCCTGCAGCATTATCAGCATCGGCACGTCGTCGTTCCGTAGCTTCCGTACGCCGGTCCATTCGTCGACACAGGCCGCGCACGGGCAATGCAATCGAAGGTGTCGCACGGGATAGACCGCGTGATGCCCGTCGCTCCACTCGATGCCGAGGACGCCCTTGTCGAGCCATGACAAATCCTTTGGTTCCAGATGGGTGTCGGTCATGTGGAGTCGTTTCACTTCGGCGATGATCACACCGATGCTGTCAAAAAATCGACCGGAGGAATGCGTCTGCCGGCCACGACGGTCACATAACTGTCAATGGCATCCTCCACTTCCCATCGGACTTGGCCGGCGGCCTTCAACCGGGTGACCACCTCCGGCGCCAAACAAAGGGCCTGCTGCAAGAAGGCCAGGCTGCCACGAGATAACGGCAGGCATGGCACCCGCTGGCGGGCCGCACAAGCCGCGCACACCAGTCCGCCTGAGGCAGGAGAAAACTGGGGTTCCTGAATCACTTTTGTTTTGCCGCACGCCGCACAATGATCGGTCTGCGGGCGAAACCCGGTCAAACCCAAGAGCCGAATCTGAAACAGCAGGGCCGTGAGCGCTGAATCATCGCTCGCCACCAATGAGCGAAGCCCTTGCTCCAACGTGTCGAAGAGATGTGGATCCGGATCGCCGTCCGGGGTCACAGCGCTGACGACATTGGCCATGCGGGCGGCCGCGGCCATCATCGTCAAATCCTCGCGAAATCTGAGGAACGGTTCGACCAAATCCACTTGCGACACCCGGTACAGCGTATCACCGGGCTTCTCGAAGAGATTCAAGTCGGAAAGCGTCAATGGTTCCAGCGCCGCAGCCATTCGGCTCTTCGGCCGCCTCGCTCCCCGAGCCACCGCTCGTATCTTGCCCAAATGCTTCGCATAGAAGGTCACGATGCGGTCGGCCTCGCCCCACTTGCGGCTTTTCAGCGTAATGGCCGGAGTCTTCACCAGGGGCATTGCATCACCCAGCGACAAGGCGTCGGCAGAAAAGAGGGATATCTGCCGTAAGGCATTATCGGAGATATTCCATGAAGATGGTGGCCAGCGTGAGATAAATCGTTATCCCGGTAATATCGTTCGCCGTCGTGACAAAAGGTCCGGCGGCCACGGCAGGATCGACGCCCACTCGCTTCAGGATGATGGGCATGAAGGTCGCCATACTGGTGGATACAAGAAATGCGGTGATAAGCGAGGCGCCGACGACCACACCCAGGAAGCCTTGATGCCAAATCCATCCGACCAGTGAGAGTATCATCCCGCAGGCCACACCCATCAAGAGCCCGATCTTGACCTCCCGGAAAAACACCGTCCATACGTCTGTCACTTCGACCGAGCCTGTCGCGAGTCCACGGATGATGAGGGTGGACGACTGTAGCCCGACGTTGCCGCCCATCGCCGCAATCACGGGAATGAAGCTCACGATGGCGACGACTTCCTGAATCGTATAGCGAAATTCCCAAAGGATCGCGCCGGAAAGCAAACTACCCACGAGGTTGGTAAACAGCCATGGCAAACGCACTTTCGCTGCCGCAAGGCTCGAGGACTTTGAAACCGCCTCCTCCTCCACGGCGCCGGCCATTTTCAACATGTCTTCGGTCGCTTCTTCGCGGATCACGTCGACGACGTCGTCCACGGTAATAATGCCGACCAACACCCCTTCCTTGTCGACCACCGGAATCGCGAGAAGATTGTAGCTCGCCACCTGACGCGCAACCTCTTCCTGGTCCATGTCCACACTGACACTGATCACCTCGCGCGTGGCAATGTTCTTCAAAGGCGTCGCGGGAGGCACCGTCAACAGTTGGCGCAAGGACAATACGCCGACCAGATGATCATTCTTGTCGGTGACATAAATGTAGAACACCATCTCGGCGTCCGTCGCCTGCTGGAGACGCCTAATGGCATCCTGCGCCGTCGCATCCTCGGAGAGGGCAAAAAACTCCGTCGTCATGATGCCGCCGGCCGTATCCTTTGGATACTTCAGAATGTCGGCGACTTCCGTCGAGTCCTCCGTGCGCATCAACGACAGAATTTCCTTCGCGCGCTCCTCGGGCAGCACACCGAGAATGTACGCGACGTCGTCCGGCGCGAGGTCCTTGATCAACCACGCAATATCGGACTGAAGCAGGTCGGACAGTACGTGCGTGATGCTGTCCGTATTGAGCTCCGACAGGACCTGCCCGCGCTTGGATTCCCCGCGCACAAGTTCGAAGACTTCCCGTTTCTCTTTGGGAGACGAGAGATGGACGATGATTTTGGCGATATCGGCGGGATGCATCCGGCCGAGCATTTTGGCCAGATTGGTAATGGCGCCCCGCCGCAACAGGCGTTGGACCGACATCAGAACGATGTCGGATTTGGTTTGCCCCCGCTCGCCCTGATCCTTCAAGGCGTCGCGCAGACCATCCTTCTCGCTGGGCCGCGGTTTCGTCTCGACGGGACGGACGTCAGGAACTTTTTCAATCGGCTGCATGACCTGCCTGCTAATATCCCAGTTCGACGAGCGCATGCTCGTCTTCACGCCACGCTTCCCGCACCTTCACCCATAACTTCAAAAACACCTTCATGTCGAACAGGCGCTCCATCTCGACCCGTGCTTCAGTACCGACCGTTTTTAGCCGTTCTCCCTGCTTTCCGATGACGATGGCTTTATGCGACTCCCGCTCGACGAGGACGGACGCGGCGATACGGGCAAACCGGCCTTCCTCGGTGAACTCGTCGATCTCAACTGCCAGCGAATAGGGTATCTCTTCATGCGTCTGTCGCAAGAGCTTTTCTCGGATGATCTCCGCTGCCAACGTGCGCATCGATTGGTCGGTGACCGTGTCGTCATCGTAGGCCCCTTCTCCTTCGGGCAGGTGGGGGACCGTGACGGCGAGCAGCCGCTGAACGTTGTCCCCGGTCTGCGCCGAAACCGGCACGACCTCGGTCCAGGAAAACATCCTGGCATAGGCCTCGATGACGGGCAGCAGCTTCATCTTGTTCACGAGATCCACCTTGTTCAGGACGAGGATGACGGGGCGCACGTGCTTCTTGAGCGCGGCCTTGACATGATCCACTGCGAGCAGATCTCCGGGTCCCGGTAAACTCGTCGCATCCATCAGGACAAACAAGAGATCGGCTTCCTCGATCGTCTCAACAGCCGTGCGGACCATCCGGCGATTCAAGAGATGCTGCGGCTTGTGCAGACCCGGTGTATCAAGCAATGCAATCTGCGCCCCCGGTGCATGCACGACGCCGAGAATCCTCGTTCGGGTCGTCTGCGGCTTGTCCGAGACAATGGCGATCTTCTCGTTCAAGAGACGATTCAACAATGTGGATTTGCCCACGTTGGACCGTCCCACGATTGCTACCGTACCGAACTTCATGGGTGCGCTCGCTGCTCCGGTCCTTCGGGAACCACGTGGTACACCGTTTCGCCCTTGCGGACGTAGCCAAGCCGCTCCCGGGCCAACTGTTCGATCCGGCCCGGATCGTGCTCGAGCCTGTCGATGTCCCCCCTCAAGCCCGTGGCCGTCCGCTGCAGCTCTCGAATGTCCTGCTCAAGCTGCCGGGCATGATCCCGCATTGCAAAATACCGCGGAAGACCCATCTCACCAAAGAAGAGCGCCAGGAGCAACAGCAGGCACATACCGGCGGCCACGTACTGGCCCCCGGTCGTCCAACGCCGCTGCCAATCCAGCCATTCCCGCCCTCGATTACGCTTAACGAGCATACAGCTTTCTTAGCCGCTCACCCACCGATTGCTTTGCAATCGATGTTCCGGCAGGCGCTAGTCGACGATCCCTCATGAGCCTCTGCCCGGCATGGACTCCCGGCCACGATACACGGCGGCTTCCCCGAGTTCTTCCTCGATGCGAAGCAGCTGATTGTACTTGGCAACCCGATCGGTCCTCGACAATGACCCCGTCTTGATCAGGCCGCTGTTCGTCGCGACTGCGACGTCGGCGATCGTCGTATCTTCGGTTTCTCCCGAACGATGCGAAATGATCGCCGTGTAGCCTGATCGTTTGGCGAGTTCGATGGCCTCAAGGGTTTCCGTCAAGGTGCCGATCTGATTCAGCTTGATCAAAATGGAATTACCGATGCCTTCATCGATGCCTTTGGCGAAAATCTCGACGTTAGTCACAAAGATATCGTCGCCGACAAGCTGCACACGTTTTCCCAGTTTCTCGGTCAGCATCTTCCAGCCCTTCCAATCCACTTCACTCAACCCGTCCTCGATCGAAAGAATGGGATAGCGATCCAGGAGCTTCGCGTAATACGCGATCATGTCCTCAGAAGAGCGCTCGCGCTGCTTCTCCGCTTCCAGCACATAGCGGTTCTTGTCGTACAGTTCGCTAGCCGCGCAGTCCAATGCCAGCGCGACGTCTTGCCCGGGCTGATACCCGGCTTCCTCGATCGCCTGCATGATCAGCGTGAGCGCCTCTTCGTTGGATTGAAGATCGGGAGCAAACCCGCCCTCGTCGCCCACGGCGGTACTCAGTCCTTTCTTCTTCAAGAGCGCTTTCAAGGAATGGAACACTTCCGTCGCCATTCGCACTGCGTCGCTGAATTGACCGGCGCCCACCGGCACGATCATGAACTCTTGGAGATCGAGCCGATTGTCCGCGTGTGCTCCGCCGTTGATGATATTCATCAGCGGCACAGGGAGAACCCGTGCGTTGGTGCCTCCGAGATACCGGTACAATGGCTGCCCGGTTTCGTTCGCGGCCGCCTTGGCCACCGCGAGCGACACTCCGAGAATCGCATTCGCGCCGAGTTTGCCCTTGGTTTTTGTGCCGTCCAACTCGATCATGGCCTGGTCGATGCCGGCCTGGTCAAACGCGTCCTTGCCCAGCAATTCAGGCGCAATGGCTTTGGCGATATTGGCCACGGCCTTGGAGACGCCTTTGCCCATCCAGCGCTTCTTATCACCGTCGCGCAACTCGATCGCTTCCTTTTCACCGGTCGACGCTCCCGACGGAACCGCCGCTCGGCCTTTCGCGCCGCTTTCCAGCGTGACTTCCGCTTCGACCGTAGGATTGCCCCGTGAGTCGATGACCTGCCTGCCCTTGATCTCTCTGATTGCGCTCATACCATTGCCCCCGTTCATCCCAGCTTCGCCTTCAACAGTTCGTTAGCTTTCCCAGGGTTCGCCTTCCCGCCGCTGGCTTTCATGACTTGTCCGACCAGAAATCCTAGGACTTGCTGCTTCCCTTGCTTGAATTGCGCGACTTGCGCCGGATTGTTGGCAAGCACATCGTCGATGATCAGCGCGAGCGCTCCTTCATCCGACACCTGGGTCAGCCCCTTTTCCTGGACAATCTGCTCCGGCGCTTTTCCACTGCCGTACATCTCCGGGAAGATGTCCCTGGCCACTTTCAGGCTCACCGTGCCGTTTTCTACCAAGCGCAGCAACCCCGCAAGCCGCTCGGAAGACACCGGAGAGTCGGCGACGGTGGTTCCCGTCTTGTTCAGCTCCCGGGTCAGTTCTCCCATGACCCAGTTACTCACGGTCTTCGGCTGCGGGAACAGCTTCACGGTCGCTTCGAAATACTCCGCGACATCCTTCGTCACAGTCAGGACGCCGGCGTCGTATTCCGGCAAGCCATAGGCGTCGACGAATCGGCGGGCGCGGGCGGCCGGCAATTCGGGAAGGCTTCCGCGAAAGGCCTCGACCCATTCGTGACCCAGCGTCAAGGGCAAGAGATCGGGATCGGGAAAATAACGGTAGTCATGCGCTTCTTCCTTGCTCCGCATCACGGCGGTTTCGCCGCGATCCAGGTTCCAGAGACGGGTCTCCTGCGTGATTGTTCCGCCCTCGCTCAGCACGTTCGTCTGACGCTTTACCTCATATTCAATGGCGTCCTTGACGAACTTGAAGGAGTTGATGTTTTTCAATTCGACTTTGACGCCGTATTCGCGCTGCCCGACCGGCCGCAGCGATAGATTGGGTTCGCAGCGAAAGCTGCCCTCCTCCATATTGCCGTCGCACACCTCGAGGTACATTAGGATATCGCGGAGGGCCTTCAAATAGGCGACCGCTTCGTCGGCGGAACGCATGTCGGGCTCGGTGACGATTTCCAGCAACGGCGTTCCGGCGCGATTCAAGTCGACTAGGCTCCGGCCCCCTCCGGTGCTGTGAAGATTCTTTCCGGCGTCCTCTTCCAGATGAGCCCGCCTGATGCGGACACGTGTCTTGCTAGCGCCGGCGTGGATGTCCAGCCAACCGTGCTCGCAGATCGGCGCCTCGTACTGCGAAATCTGATAGCCCTTCGGCAGATCGGGATAAAAGTAGTTCTTGCGGGCAAATCGGTTGCGAGAACCAATGGTGCAATTCAGCGCCAGGCCGGCGCGAACCGCCATCTCCACCGCGGCCTTGTTGACCACCGGCAGGCTGCCGGGCAGCCCGAGACAGACCGGACAGGTTTGAGTGTTCGCGGCATTTCCGAACGCGGTGCCGCAGCCGCAAAACATTTTCGACTTCGTCCGCAGCTGCGCGTGGACCTCGACGCCGATCACGACTTCGTATGTCGGCCTCTCAGCCATCGGTTTGTGCCCGCTCGCGCTCCCGTTTCATGGCGTCCCTGCCGGCCTCGAAGGCTTCGCGCAGGACCGATTTCCTCGCCTCAACGTATTCCTTGCCTTCACTGACCGCCTCCTCAAACTTCTGGCCTGCTTCATTCGCCGCCTCGCGCAGCGTGTCTTCCGCCTTTCGGGCAAAGCCGCGGAGCTGCTCCCGGGTCTTGCGCCCGGACTGCGGTGCAAGCAAGAGCGCTGCGACGACCCCCAAGGCGGCACCGCCAAGGAATGCCAAGACAGCGGTAGTCCCGAATCCCCGTTCATGCCCCATTGTGTGGTTCTCCTTCCTGTCGATACCGTTCACGCATCACCCGTGTGGCCGCCCTGACGCCCGCAACAAGGCCGGCGACGTTGGTCAGGAGCGTGCCGCTCGATCCCCGCACGACATCGTGTACTTGTTGCACCGACTCTCCGACCTCTCCGACCGCGTGAAGCAGCACCGACGCGTGCTCCACGCCTTCCCGCATCTGGTCGGTCAGGGCATTCAGATTGTGGCTCATCGAGCGCAGATCCGACACGAGCGCCGGAAGATCGGCATTCATCTTGGCCAACAACTGCTCGGACTGGATCGCCGTATTCCTTAGGCGGATCAACACCGGGACCAAAAAGCCGACCAGCACGGCAAAGGCCGCGGCGGCCAGGCAGGCGGCAACTTCAACCAAGCTCATACAAACCTCCGGGCTAGAGGCGATCGAACGGCGGCGTCATCGCACGACCGGTTTCTTGACGTGCCACTGCGTTGACTGCTCGTAGGCATGGGCGCCCCGAAGCAATGTCTCTTCCTCGAACGCCCGTCCGATGAATTGAAGACCGATCGGAAGACCACCTGTACTGATTCCACATGGCACGGAAATGGCCGGCAAGCCGGCCAGATTGACTGAGATCGTATAGATATCCGAAAGGTACATTTGCAGGGGATCTTCGCTTTTTTCTCCCAGTCTGAACGCCGGTGTCGGAGTGACCGGGGCTACAATGAGATCGACATCGTTGAATGCGTCCCGGAAATCCTGGCAGATGAGGGTTCGGACTGCCTGAGCCTTGGCGTAATAGGCGTCGTAGTAGCCAGAACTCAGCGCATACGTACCCAGCATGATTCGGCGCTTGACCTCAGGTCCGAATCCTTCCTGGCGCGTCTTCGTATAGAGATCGAGCAAATCTTTCGTTTCTTTGGCCCGCAATCCGAATTTTACGCCGTCGTAGCGCGCCAGATTGGAACTGGCCTCCGCCGTGGCGATGACGTAATAGACCGCAACCGCGGCATCGGTCCGGGGCAGATGGATTTCCTTGATCGTCCCGCCGAGGTTTTTTAATTCTGAGATCGCCGCGCGAACCGCCTGTTCGACTTCAGAATCCAAACCTTCCGCAAAAAACTCAATCGGCACGCCGACGGTCAACTTTTTGAGATCTTTCTTTTTGAGCGCCTTGCCGTAATCGGGTACCGGCAGATCCGCCGACGTGGAGTCCATCGGATCGTGACCTGCGATGGCGCCGAGCAGCAGCGCAGCATCGGACACGTTCTTCGTGATGGGACCGACTTGATCCAATGAAGACGCGAAGGCAATCAGACCGTAGCGGGACACCCGCCCGTAGGTCGGCTTGAGACCGACCACGCCGCAAAAGGCGGCGGGCTGACGGATGGACCCCCCGGTATCGGACCCGAGCGCCGCGACGCATTCGTCCGCTGCCACGGCAGCAGCTGAGCCACCGCTCGATCCGCCCGGCACGCAATGCAGGTTCCACGGATTTCGGCTGGGACCGAACGCGGAGTGTTCGGTCGATGAGCCCATCGCGAATTCATCGAGATTCGTCTTGCCGAGCAGGATATAGTCCTGGGCCCGCAGTTTCGCGATGACCGTCGCATCATAGGGCGGCACGAAATGCTGCAGCATGCGGGAAGCGCAGGTCGTCGGCAGGCCGTCCGTACAGAGATTGTCTTTGATCCCCAGCGGCATCCCCGTCAGCGGCAGTGTTTTTCGCCATCCCTTCAGCCTGGCGTCCAGGTCGGCCGCTTGCTGCAACGCGGCATCCTTCGTCTGCGTCACATACGCCCTGATCTTGGACTCGACCTGACCGATCCGGAGGAAATACGCGCGCACGATCTCCACCGCTGTGACTTCTCCGGCGGTGAATTTCTTCTGCAATTCGCAGAGCGACAGCTTGTGCAGCGACATGGCGTCTATTTCGACTCGACGATCCTGTTTTTCTCGTTGACCCGCACGATTTTCGGCGTGTGCTTTTTAATTTCCTCGTCGCCGTAATATTCGTAGCAAAAGATGATGATCTGATCGCCGACCGTGCCCTTGCGGGCTGTGGGACCATTCAACACGATATCGCCGCTGCCTCGACGACCGCCGATGGCATAGGTCATGAACCGTTCGCCGTTGTTCAAATTCGAGCAAATAATCGCCTCATACGGCAGAATGGCCGCGGCTTCCATCAAATCTTCGTCGATCGTCAAACTGCCTTCGTATTCAAGATGGGCCCCTGTGACCGTGGCCCGATGGATTTTGGACCTAAGCATTTGTCGGAACATTATGACTTCACCCTCGTCTGATGTACGTCTACCGCTCCTCAATGATTCTCGGGACAGAAAACGCGTCCGCTTCCCGCTCCGGAGCATTGGCAAGCGCCTTCTCAACCGGCAGACACGGCCGGACTTCGTCGTCCCGCAATACGTTCACCTGCCCGAGCACCGTCGCCGTCGGCTGGACTCCTTCGGTGTCGAACTGTTTCAGCGTTTCGACATGCGTTAGAATTTGGCTGAGCTGCTTTGCGAAGGTCTCCTTTTCAGCCGGCGATATTTCCAGCCGTGCCAGTTTCGCCACCTTCTCAACATCCTCATGCGTAATCTTCATCCCGATTCCCTGGGCGAATGTTCAAAATGGTCTTGCAGCAAGGCCGCAAGGAGTCCGGCAATCGAGGCGTACCCTCTGGGGTACGTTGCAGATAGACGGACGACTGAGAACGAAGCTACATGCCATTTTCAACATAGTCTTTCTCACCCACCCACCCCGGCATGCTGAGGAGCATGCCTTTCCCGGCTATTCCACCGTCACGCTCTTCGCCAAATTCCGCGGCTGATCGACATCCGCGCCCCGCAGCACCGCAATGTGATACGCGAGCAGCTGCAGCGGAATCGTAAACAGAATGGGCGACATCAACGGATGGGTATCCGGGATCGTGAAGACGGCATCTGCAATTTTTCCTAATTCTCGCTCCCCCTCCGCCACCAGCGCAATGACGGGAGCCCGGCGTGCCTTGACCTCCATCAGGTTGCTCACGGTCTTTTCATAGAGCCGGTCCCTCGGAGCGAGCACGACGACGGGCATGTCGCGGTCGATCAGCGCGATCGGCCCGTGTTTCATTTCCCCTGCCGCATAGCCCTCGGCATGGATGTAGGAAACTTCTTTGAGTTTTAAAGAGCCTTCGAGCGCAATCGGGTAATTGATGCCGCGCCCAAGAAACAGAAAATTACGTTTCTTGTAGTATCGCTTGGCAATGGCCACGATCTCGGCCTCGCGGCCCAACACGGACTTCACCAACGTCGGCAGCCTGACCAACCGGTCGAGCCAGGCCTTTCCGTCGGCCTCGTTCATGACGTTACGGACCCGGGCGAGATGCAGCGCAAAGAGATAGAGGGCGGTCAGTTGGGCGGTAAACGCCTTCGTTGAAGCCACACCGATCTCCGGTCCGCAATGTGTATAGAGCACCCCGTCGGATTCCCGGGCGAGTGTGCTGCCAACTACATTGACGATCGACAAGACGCGTGCGCCTTTTTCCTTGGCTTCACGGGCGGCGGCCAGGGTGTCGGCCGTTTCGCCGGATTGTGAAATTGTAATGAAGAGATCGTTTTTGCCGACCAACGGATCGCGGTAGCGGAATTCGCTCCCGATATCCACCTGAACCGGAGTCCGGACCATCTCCTCCAAGAGATACTTGCCGACCTGGCCTGCATGCCACGACGTACCACAGGCGACGATCCAGATCCGGTCGACGGCCTGCAACTCGGAGGGCGTGAGACCGATATCCGCAAGATCCGCTTCGCCGGTATCGTATGAATAGCGGCCGCGCATCGTGTCGAGGATCGTCTGCGGCTGCTCGTTGATCTCTTTCAACATGAAATGGGGATAGCCGCTTTTTTCCGCCGCGGACGCGTCCCAGGTAATCCGCGTCGCCTTTCGCGACACCTCGCGTCCATCCGCATCCATGACTTGGACGTCGTCTTGGGTCACAACCGCCACGTCGCCTTCCTCGAGATACAAGACATCGCGGGTATGCGCCAGCATGGCCATGACATCGGAGGCGACATAGGAGGCCTGCTTGGTTCGTCCGACGACGAGGGGACAGCCGGACCGGGCGGCGATCAGACGATCCGGCTCTTTTTCGCAAATTACAGCGAGGGCATAACTGCCCCGCACTTCCTTCGCAGCCGCACACACCGCCTCGGCCAGGGCCAGCCCGCGTTGCAGGTGCTTGTCGATGAGATGAGCCACCACTTCGGTATCGGTTTCCGACTGAAAGGCGTAGCCCTCTTTCTGCAGCTGCTGTTTGAGCGGCTGATAATTTTCGATGATGCCGTTGTGGACGAGCACGCATCCATTCGATCGATGAGGATGCGCATTCTGCTCGGACGGTTTGCCGTGAGTCGCCCAGCGCGTGTGGCCGATGCCGATCGAGCCGCTGATGGCTTTTTCGGAGAGCGACTTCTGCAGATTGGCGAGTTTCCCGACGCTGCGGCGAACTTCGATTTTCTCGCCTTGCATCACGGCGACACCGGCCGAGTCATAGCCGCGGTATTCAAGTTTGGCCAAGCCCGCGATCAGAATGGGCACTGCTTCCTGGTTTCCGACGTATCCGACGATTCCGCACATTGGATCAACTCCCAGGTGGTGAGGGTGTCACCGCGGCCGTCTTTTGGACCGCTTCGGCTTGCGGCGGGGCGACGCCCGCTTGCCGGTCTTGGCGTTCGACGTTCTGTTGGAGGCGGCCTGAGCGCCCTCGGCCAGGAGGACCCGCCGCTTCGCCGCCCAGCCCGGCCGGGTGACCTGCATGACGCGGGAGATGACGAGCGAGTCGGGCGG
>JBKPSD010000187.1:0-9352 GCA_046734935.1 Nitrospirota bacterium | reverse complement strand
TAAGACCGCGAGATAGACCCATGAAATCGGATCAGATTTCGAACGCAAATCGAACCGAGGGGTTTCAGGGCCGAACCCGAAAAGGGCGGCGAATTGGTTCCAATACATCACGGTGACGAACGACAAGGCCATGAGCGGAAGGACTTCCATAAAGCTGTGGACGTGTTGCTCGAGGGGACTGACGTAGCGCCGGCTCGAGGCGTAGCTCACGTCCAAGAGCGCAGTCACTTCGTGAAGCAGGAGCCCGATGAGCATGAACAGGATGATCAGAGCGTTGATCTCGAGAAGGAGAGCCAGTAAGACCGGGAGCCCGGCTTCGCCCAATTGCAAAGCATGCAGAACCGACTCCTTGATGCCGGCCGTTTCTTCGATCCGCGTACGCTTATGCAGGACATAATCGGTCAGCCCCGCGAGCATCCACAACGGGAGAATGAAAAAGAGAAGGTATTGCCTGAGCAACAGGTCGGCATCAAGCATCTATTCATGCTACGCGTGGGGATACCGCTTGACGCCTGGGGAACGTCCTAAGCCGCCAGGCGGTATGGGTCGGATAAGCTGTCCGTGGGAAGACAGACTGCACGGGGCCCTTACGTGCCAGGCAGGGACCACGGCGGAATTCCAGACTCATTTGACGGACGCTCTCACCGAGTGAAGGTCTGTGTCTTGCAGTTTCAGGTCCACAAGCACCGGAGCAATCGCAACACTGGAGGATGTTTATGGGACGGAAGGCGGGGAAGCGGTATCGGTATAAGACCAACACGCAGGATCTCGACTGGACGGAAGAAAGGGCGAGTGGGTCGGGGAATATCGGAGAAACGCAACGGCTGATTTCGGCCATTGCAGGCGCGGGCTTGATCGTAGGAGGGTGGCGTCGCCGGTCCTTGGCTGGCGGCGCGCTGGCGTTCGCCGGCATCAGTCTACTGTACCGAGCCGCCAGCGGCTATTGTCCCGCGTTTAGCGCGTTGGGAATCGATATGCGCGGAAACCAAAACACCAACTGGCTCGGCCGGCGGAAGGTGCCGACCGAGCAAGCCTCAAAAATCCGAAGAAGCATTGAGATTAGCAGGCCGCCGAATGAGCTCTACAAATTTTGGCGGACCCTGGACAATCTTCCCAGGATCATGAGTCATCTGGAATCGGTCCAGGTCATTACCGACCGTTTCTCACACTGGGTGGTAAAGACGATGACAGGGCTGCCGACCATCGAATGGGATGCCGAGATCATCAATGAGGTCGAGAATGAACGGATCGGCTGGCGTTCGTTGAAGGATGCGGACGTCGATCACGCAGGATCGGTGGAGTTCGAGCCGGTGGGCGACGGGCGCAGTACGCGTCTGACCGTGACTTTGCAATATGCGCCGATTGCCGGTCGGATCGGGACGGCCGTGGCAAAGTTGTTGGGCGAGGATCCCGATCTCAAGATCGCCGACGATTTACAGCGGTTCAAGGAATCGATGGAGGCAGGCAAGGCGGTGACTTCCGGCAGCTAAACTGCTCCATACATCGACACACCCATGAGAGGCGACCATGCCGCAAGTGACGTTAATGGGACATCCGTTGCATCCGCAGTTGATCGTGCTGCCTGCGGGGCTCTTGCCATTCAGCTTCGTGCTCGATGCCATACATGCCGCCACTCGGGATCAATCCTACGCCGACGCCGCATATTACACGATGATCGGCGGCTTTCTAGGCGGAGTTGCCGCCGGGGCGGCCGGAGCGGCGGACTACGGCACGATCCCCTCCGACAGCAAGGCGAAGCAGGTCGGCCGTCTACACGGAATCATGAACGTGGGACTTCTGGGTCTGACGGGACTCAACCTCTTGATGCGAAGGAAACGGCGGTCGGCGGGCGCAGTCCCCATGATGGTTTCCTTGTTTACCATTGCAGGATTGACGGTGTCGGCTTGGTATGGCGGCCATCTCGTCTATCACCACGGGATGCGAGTCCGGGGGACAGATCTCGCGGGCTCCCCTGACGAGGCGAGATTGCCGGGCGATCGCAAAACGGCCGAGCTCTTCGCGGCTGCGGCAAACGACCAGGCATGAACGCCGGCGGCCGCGCCTCTCAACGACAGGCCATGAACAGACCGGTCAGTATTGAACCGTTGCGGGCGGACGATCACGTCGTCGGCGCCGATTCGGCGCCCGTCACGGTAGTGGCCTATTGTGATTTCGAGTGCCCGTACTGTGGCCGCGCATTCGACAGGGTCCGGCGTCTCCGTGAGCGCTTTGCACAGCAACTGCGCTTCGTGTATCGCCATTTTCCGCTTGTCGACAAGCATCCGTTGGCACAGCAGGCAGCCGAAGCCTCAGAGGCTGCCGCGCGTCAGGGACGTTTCTGGGTCATGCACGACCTCCTCTTCGAACATCAGGAAGACCTGGAACTGGAGAACCTCTATGAGTACGCGGAGGCGGCCGGCCTGGATCTTCCGTCGTTTAAACAGGATTTACATGGCCGCGTGCATGCGTCGCGAGTGCTCCACGACGTGAAGTCCGGGAGGCGAAGCGGAGTCACTGGCACGCCGACGTTCTTTCTGAACGACGCGTGGCTCGAGGACGACGAACGGTTGGAAGAGATGATCGTACGCGCCGCCTGAAGGTCGGATCCGGATACACGATGAAGAACGAGACCAGGTTGATACTGCCGACTCGAGACGAAGTTGCGGCGTCGGAGCGGGGCTCCGTGCAATTTATCGGCAATGCGACAGTCTTGATCCGCTACGGCGGGCTGACCATTCTGACGGATCCGACGTTCATCCATAGTCATGAACAGGTGTCCATCGGGTATGGCATGCACAGTACGAGGCTCGTGGATCCGGCCATGGACATCACGGAGCTGCCGCCGTTGGATCTGATCGTCTTGTCTCACTTTCACGGCGATCACTTCGATCAGGTGGCCGAACGGGATTTGGACAAGTCCATTCCCATCATCACGAATGGGGAAGCGGCGAAGCAGCTGGAGGAACGAGGCTTCCGCTATGCCAAGCCGATCGAGACCTGGTCTTTTGTGTCGGTGGAGAAGGGCGACATGCGTTTGCGCGTGACCTCGTTGCCCGCGAGGCACGGGCCGCCGTTGTCGGACCTCGTCATGCCTGAAGTCATGGGGAGCATGCTGGAATTCGAGCCGCCGGGCAGCTCGCCATTCTGCATCTACATCACGGGAGACACGTTGATGTTCGAGGGCCTGAGTGAAATCGCGCGGCGGCATCGTGACATCGATCTGGCGCTCATTCATTTAGGAGGCACGAGAGTCTTCGGCATTTTGGTCACGATGGACGCGAAACAGGGTGTGGACTTGATGACACTCATCCGTCCGCGCCGCGCCATTCCGATTCATTTCAACGATTACGACGTGTTCACGTCGCCGCTCTCCGATTTTGTGAAAGAAGTGTCGGCGGCCGGGCTCGAAGATCGAGTGCATTACTTGAGCCATGGGGCGACATACAATTTCCAGCTCCCAACGACCCGCATAGCGGCGTAGGGCTGGGCGCAATGGCATGCGGTCATGGACTAGAGGATGTGCCAGTGTCACAACCCGCCGTTCGGAATTACTCTTGACCAAAACTGCGGCGCTCAGAGAGGGACTCGATGAAACAACGAAAAACGGCGGCGGTCCGCCGGCGCAGCAAGTCGGGGAGCACGCAGGCTGAACGACAAAAGCATCAGAACGACGCTGCGGCGGAGTCTCTGCTCAAGGAAGTCGCCGAGGCCAATGCGAACGTGACCAATCCCGAAGAGCGTGAACGGGTGATCCCCAGCCGGCCTTGCTGACATCACCACGCTCACAACTCGCTCCTAACGCACTCTCATGTATACCCTGGGTATCAACGCTGCTTTCCACGATTCTGCTGCTTGTCTGGTCCATAACGGCAGCATTGTGGCGGCCGCCGAAGAGGAACGTTTCACACGCATCAAGCACGGCAAACGACCCATTCCGTTCAGCACCTATGAGCTGCCGTTCAACGCCGTTGAATTCTGCGTCAGACGGGCCGGCATCAGCTTAACCGACGTCGATCACGTCGCGTATTCATTTGACCCCTACCTGTTGCTGGGCGCTCGCGCGGGTGATGCACATATTCCCATTCCGCTGCACAGCGCGGGACTCCGCAGCTCCGAATGGGAATCTCCATGGGATCCGTTGTCCTTGTCCGCCATCGTCAATGCCCCTCGTCATTTGGCCAGCGGTGTGCCGCATCACTTGCAGGAACATTGCCGCGGCCTGTCGGAGGAAGGGCCGGAGCGCTGGCATTATGTGCCTCATCACGTCGCGCATGCCGCAAGTGCGTTCCACGCGTCGCCTTACGAGGAAGCCGCCGTAATGACGCTCGATGGCCGGGGAGAGCGCGCGACGACCAGTTATTACGTTGGCCGTGGCCAGCAACTGATCGAGCACGGCGCCGTGACGATGCCTCATTCACTGGGCCTGTTGTACGAGCAGGTGACCAGTCATCTCGGATATCTGCATTCCAGCGATGAATACAAGGTGATGGCCCTGGCCTCCTTCGGAAAGCCGAAGTACGTGGACCAGCTTCGAAAGGTCGTGCGGGTCCTCGGCGACGGGCACTATGTCGTTGAGCCCGTAAATCTCCATGAATGGTTCGGACCGCCGCGCGCTCGAGGCGGCCCCCTGGAGCAGCGCCATTACAACCTGGCTCGATCCCTCCAACACGTATTGGAAGAGACCACGTTGGAACTCGTGCAGTGGCTGCACGCGTCCACGCGGCAGCAAGCCCTCTGTCTAGCGGGCGGCGTCGCCTTGAACTGCGTACTGAATGCAAGGATACGGGCGAAAGGTCCCTTCAAAGACGTGTGGGTACAGCCCGCGGCGGGCGATGCCGGCACCGCGCTCGGCGCAGCGCTATGGGTGGATGCGCAGGAAAATCCGACGTCGGGCGCCCGGCGGTCTATGATGGAACACGTCTTTTGGGGGCCCGCGTACGCCGACGCCGAAATAGAAGCGCTGTTGCGCCGCGCAAAATTGCCTTACCGGCGCCTGGGCAACGTGGCGGAAGACACGGCGGCGTTGTTGGAGCGCGATCTGATCATCGGCTGGTTTCAAGGACCGATGGAGTTCGGCCCCCGCGCCCTCGGCGCTCGCTCGATCCTGGCTTCTCCGATCAGTGCCGCGATGCAGGACCGTCTAAATGACATCAAGGATCGCGAGGATTTTCGTCCCGTGGCCCCGGTCGTCCTCGAAGAGGAGGCCGATGACTGGTTCGTCGACGCGCGCGTGTCCCCATTCATGCTGTTCGTCTTCGACGTCCGGGCCGATAAAGCGGGTCGGATCCCGGCGGTACGCCATGTGGACGGAACGGCTCGAGTCCAGACGATCAATCGAACGCAACATCCGCTGTATTACGATCTCCTTCGGGCCTTCAAGCGGCGCACCGGAGTGCCGGTATTGGTGAACACGTCGTTCAACGTCCGCGGGGAACCGATTGTGTGCACGCCGCGCGACGCGGTGTCCGCGTTTTTTGCCTCTCCACTGGACGCATTGGTCATCGGATCGTTCGTGGTCACCAAAGAACAGGGTGAAAAGCGATGAGCCAGTCTTCTCGACCCGCTGTTTCTGTCGTCATGGCGACACTCAACCGGCCGCCATTGCTTGAGCGCTGTCTCGAAGCGTTGGTGAATCAAACGCTGCCCTATTCAGCCTACGAGATCGTTGTGGTTGACGACGGGCCCCATGTGGAAACGGAGGCCGTCGTCCTCGAATGGCGTCGCAGGGTCCCCTCGCTTTCACTTCGCTATTTGAGATCGACCGAGGCGCACGGTCCTGCCGCGGCGCGTAACGTGGGATGGCGTGCGGCCAGCAGTACGGTGATCGCCTTTACCGACGACGACTGCATCCCGGCGCCTGGCTGGCTTGCGGAGGGTCTCAACGCGCTGGCTGAGTCTCAGATCGGCGCGGCATGGGGACGGATTGTAGTGCCCGTGAGTGCGCAGCCCACCGATTGGGAGCGCAACGTTGCGGGACTCGAGCGAGCCCCCTGTGCGACGGCCAACTGCTTCTATCGCCGAGCGGTGCTGGAGGCGGTCGGGGGCTTCGATGAGCGTTTCACCGAAGCCTGGCGGGAAGACAGCGATTTGCAATTCGGTGCACTGGCCCAGGGTGTCACCATCGTCCATCAACCCCTCGCCGTTGTCACGCATCCCGTGCGTCCGGCACGCTGGGGAATCAGCATCGCGCTTCAGCGCCAGAACCGCTTCAACGCGTTGTTGTACAAGAAACATCCAAAATTCTACGGTCGATTCAACCGCCATGAACCGCCGTGGGCTTATTACGTCACGGTCGGCTTGCTTGTACTTGGGACGCTGGCGGCCTATCGCGGAGCGACCGGCCTCGCGATCCTGCTGGCGAGTGGTTGGTTATGCATGGCGGCGGTATTCTGCGTGCGTCGATTACGCGGCGCGACTCACCGTCCCGGCCACGTGGTGGAAATGGCGGTGACTTCGCTGATCATTCCGCCGTACGCCGTGTTCTGGCGGCTCTACGGAGCGGTCCGCTATCGGGTCGCGTTTTTCTAACAGGAGGTGACCATGTCTGAGCATGACCGGAACTCTAAAAAGACGGAAACCGACGCCAACGACATGATTCGAGATTATGAGGAATCGTCCGCGACCGAGGAGGAAGATAATCAGACCACAATGGAATGGTATGAGCAGGCTAGCCAGGATACGACCGTGCCGCCAGACGCGGTGCTCACCGGCGGAGACCTCGACGCTGCCTGGGACCAGGCGGCGTCTGGGGAGGAAACCGTCGGAGGGTCAACGCCTACGCCCGACCAGGACATTGTCGATGAGATCGGGCTCGCGGCAGGAGTCAGCTACGAGGACGCCGAGCCTCTCGACATGTCCGACAAAATCGAGCGGCGGGACGATGAACGGTGGGAGCTACATCCCGCGTCGTCCGAAGATTTCGGCGTGCGTAGTCAAAATTATGACAGCTCTGAGGCCCCCCGAAACCGCCCAACTGCTTCCGAGCAGCGCCCTGCTCCTTCCTCGAAACAGGCCAGGCGAAAGGCGGCCTGAGTTGGCAGACGCTCTGGCTTGAGCCCAATCGCCTCTAGTCCGCGTGCGAGACAAGCTGTCCCAGCACGGACAGCTTGCCTGGCCGCGGTGACGTCAGTTCCCGAAGTTCGTGTCGCGTGCCGACCGTTCCCTGGCGGCATACCCCTTGCTGATTTACTGACGGATAAGGAACTGGAAGGAGGATCATATGCCCCACCTTCACCGTTTTCTGATCGCGGTTGTCGTTCTTGGCGGGCTCACAAGCCCCGCCTTGAGCGCGGATCCTGTGTCCGAGGGCCAGCTCGAGCGATTGATGGACATGGCATCGCAGATGCCCGACAGGCCGGATCATGACTATGTCACCAACAGCTTGCAGGCGATGTTGCGACAGAGCCGGGAGCTCAATCTCTCGCAACAGCAGACGGAAAAGATCAAGACGATTGCCGACCAGTACGAGCGGACGAAACGGGACCGGGAATCGGCCTACAAGCGCAGCGAAATGGAGGCGCTGAAACTGATCCACGACAGCCGCAGTTCGTTGTTCTCCATAGAGAGCGCCGTTCAAAAGGCCGACCAGGAGCACAGCAAACTTCGCATGACTGGAATCAAGGCGCTTCGCGAAGCAAGAGATGTCCTGCGCCCCGAACAGTACGGTCAATGGCGTCAAGACCATGCCGGCGAGCAGCTCGCCAAGGGTGCGCCTCATCAGGAGCGCGGCGAGCAATACGACGCGGATCCGGGCGATGCAGGACGTCTTGCTCCGCATTGAACGGGAGTCGACATCCCTCTGAACAGGAAGGAGCTCATCATGGCTCGATCAACAATGTGGGTGCTGGCCGCGGGCCTTGCGGGCGTGCTCGCGCCGCCGCTGATGCTGTACGTGGGGGCCGAAGGCGTGCCGGTCGTTCAGGAAGGGGCGGTGGTGCTGATGGAATTCACCATCACGGTTCCGGAATCGGAACTCGTCATTCCCAAGAATGTCAGCCAGTTCACTCCAGGCCACAATGAACTCCTCCCCAATCTCGAGAAGGCGCTGGCGGGCCTGAAAAAGGGCGACGAAAAACGGGTCGACCTTTCTTCCGATGACGCATTCGGCCCGTACGACGAAACGAAAAAGGGGGTCATCAGCGCCGAGAGTTTACCGCCAGGCACCCAGCCGGGAACCATCTTCACGACCGAGGAAGGCGTGCCGTTCGTCGTGACCGAGCTCTCCGGCCCCGTGGCATCGATCGATTTCAATCATCCCCTCGCGGGCAAGCATGTGATCATCGACGTGAAGATCCTCAACGTGGAATCGCCACCGACCCAGGAGGGCATGAGCATGGACGACCGGCGGGACATAACCATTTGAGAAGGAGGCGTTATGCTGCCCGATCAACCGTACAAGACGAAATCGTTCAACCTCCACGGCCTTGAGGGTATCTCCGACAAAACGATCAACACCCACTTGTCGCTTTATGAAGGGTATGTAAAGGCCACGAATGCCTTGCAAGGACGGATCGCTGAATTCTTGAAGGATGGACAGATCGACCAGGAGGAGTTCCCGGCCTATTCCGAATTGACGCGCCGGCTCGGATTCGAATTCAACGGGATGGTGCTGCACGAATATTACTTTGACAATCTCACGCCGAACGCCTCCCCGAAACCGGACAGCGCATCAGCTTTCCTGCGGCGCGCCGAGGCGTCATTCGGCACTTACGAACGCTGGAAGACGGACTTCGTCAGCGTCGGAAAAATCCGCGGCGTCGGGTGGGCGATCTGCTTTCTGGATCCCGCGACCGGACGCCTCAGCAACCATTGGATCACCTTGCACGAACACGGGAACGTCGCCGGCTTTCAACCGGTGCTCGTCATGGATGTGTGGGAACACGCGTTTTTGCTCGATTACCCGCCGTCCGAACGCGGCCGGTACATCGATGCGTTCTTTGCGAACGTCAACTGGCGGGTGGTCGACAGGCGTGTCGCGTCCGATTCTCCGCACCTGCGAGCGGCCTGACAGCAGGGTAAATCAGGCTGCGAGCTTTTGCGCAGTTTCTGGGGTAGGGACTTGCCGGAATCGCCGACACGACAGCGCGGCGATGCAGGCGGTACAGAGGAGGACGAGCCCGATACCGAGCAGACTGACGTGCGGACCCATTGCATCGGCCGCCCATCCGAAGCCGGCCATGCCGGCCATGGCGGACGCCATCGAGCCGGTACTGAAGGTCGTAAAGACGCGGCCCAAGAGCGGCGCAGGCGTGACTTCTTGCAAGACACCCCACACGATCGGCATGAACAGCGCGGTGCTGCCGCCGATGACGAGGATCAAGGCTCCGGCCACCAGGGGCGCCGTGAGCATGCT
>JBKPSD010000186.1:0-16140 GCA_046734935.1 Nitrospirota bacterium | reverse complement strand
GGCTTCCAGGGTGGAGTGGAGCGGAAGATTGACCCACCTGTCGCTTGGCCACAGGAGATGTGCGATTAAACCGGTCAGCCAGGCGGCGACGACGACAGCGAATGCAAGGAGAGATCGAGCCATGGCACGACCTCGCGAAAGGATAGGCGAGGACATTACGACGCGGCGGGATGGAGGTCAAGCGGCGAGGTCAGGGGTCTTTCCCCTCCTGCTTGTGCGCTTCAATGGCTGGCGATACACTCACACCGCTCGAATCCATGCCATAGAAGGCACCGCGCATGAAGATGTTGCACATCGTTTGCGGAGAGAAGCTCGAACAGGAAGTGCTCGACTTGTTCGCTGCACTTGGCATCAAACGCTATACGGTGATTCGCGGTGTAGGCGGCAGCGGTGTGACCGGGACGGTATCAGGCACCGCCGATTCGGTCGATCGAAACACGTTGTATATGGTCGCGATCGAAGACGTACAGATCCACATGACACAGATCGTCAATGGCGTCCGGGACATGCATGACAGGCACGTGCACAGCTGCCGCGGCCTTGAGATTCCGCTGAAGGTGTTCCTGCTCGACTGTGAAGTCATCCTCTGACTGCCTCCTGGCCCCCCCTGGTGGTGCGTGGTATTTTGCAAACCTATACCTTGCGATTGATTCACGCCCGCACATGGTTAGCTAGAAATTGGGAGTCGAAGGGAGGTGGGACCGAATAAAGTATCTGGCTCGCTCTTATGCAGCCAGCGTGCACAGGGTGCCGGTTCTGCTTCAGTGGAGGGATGACGGTTCGAGGTACGCGCCAGTGATGCTCAGTGCCAGTAGAAGGCACGGCCGCCAATGAGGGGCGCAATGACCACGGCGCGGGGCAACCAGCGCTAGGGCGACTGAAGGGTTGCCGAACCGAGTCCCGGCGAGTCGACAGATCTCGGCGCCACATAAGATGCGGGTGGTAACGGCAGACCACACACGGGAGGTGCAAGCGCACGAGGCACATGCCCACTGCCTCGAGTCTAAGGTTTTCCTCCTGGCCTCGCTTGCACCTCTCTTTTTGTCTGCAGTCAGCGGCGATGCCCCGATTCCCCGGCGCCTTGATGACCGCCCGGCATATAGCGCTCTTCGCCCTTGGCGGCAAGGTGCATCTGTATTCTGTGATGCCATTTCTCGCGCTGTTCTGCGGTCAAGACCGCTGAAACGGCTCTGAATGTCTTGACGCCGCCCTGTCTCAACGCCGTGCGTGCCGCCTCGGATTTCTTGAGCGCGTTGTCAATGGCGCCCATATCCGATTTCTCATCCCGGATCAGCGCCTCGACTTCCACTTCGGCCAGGTCCCATTCCGCCTCCGTACGAATGCTGTGCTTTTCATAGTCGGCCGCAAGCGCGGTGATGTTCTTGATCTGCGCATCCGACAATCCCAGCCCCTTGTCGTCGAGCGTGCGCGATTCGACGCAGTAATACGGGAAGTCGCCGCCGCAAACGATCAACGTGCCGTCCGGCAGAACACAGGCATACGCGCCTCCGAGTCCGGGAGGCCAGTACTGCCCTCCGTATTCAGTACAGTATCCATAGAGTTGATCCGGCGTGAACATCCGGCCGTCGACGCGTTTTCTTGCCTCCGCATCGTTCACGACTACGAACACTATGAACACGCTGACCACAGCCATCAGGATATGTCTTGGAGCGAGCATCAAGCCTCCATGTTTATGTCCGCGCTCTTCTATCCGCGGTCTCCGCATCAACGGTCGATCATCTCTTAACAAAACCCGGCAAAAAGAAGAGCTAGGGACGCCACCAGTCGGCATGCTCGCTCGTTTCCCCTATGCTCACGCGTTCTATGGGGAGAAGCCTGGAGGCAGGAGAGTCGCGATGAACAAGCTTCAAATGAGTTTCCTCATTCTGTGCTACGTGACGCTCGCGTCCTGTGCGCACTCGTTCACGCAGCCACCGGCCGCAGCGCACGCGTCCGTGGGCGACTTCACGGATTACGTCTTGGAGCCGCTCGCGCTACGAGTTGCCGATGAAAAGATCATGGAAGCCGGTGCCGGCCTCAGATTGGCCCGGACGCCGAAAGGCACCATGCAGAGCGTCGCGGGTTTGTTGCAGGACGTTCCATGGGTTGGACGGCTGCTCAACTTCAGCACGGCGTCGCAGAAGGCCCATCTCGAGGAGGACCTCGCTTGGCTCGAGACCCGGCGCCTGCCGCTGAAACGAGAGTTACTCGATGTGTTCGTCTCCCGGACGATTCATGACGATGACACGTTTACCGTGTGCATCGACCACGTTGAGCGCCGGTATCAAGCGCTCGATATCAACCGCTTCACCCGCCTCCCCGACGGACCGGGTCCCTGCGAACCGCTACAATTGAATAGCCTCAGGAAAGCATAAGATCATGCGGCGCGGACTCCCTGCTGGGTATCGCCGCCGGTCACAGTCTGACGGGAGGGATGGAGGAAAGCCTCAGGCGACTTTCACGCGTTCAAGGCCGGAGCGTCACGTCAGCTATTGATGAACAGCACGATTGCGGCAATCAGCGCAAGCAGGGCCCATAAGAACTCTTTGTCTCCCCAGCGGCTCAACAGAGTGCGCACATCAGCCCTCCTGTCGTTTATTTCGAGACGCTTTGAACCGACGCCGATGCCCCTCGCGGCAGATCAAATCCGTGTTCCACCAACAGCATCTGAATGCGATGCTGCATCAAGAAATCGGAGAACTGTTCCGCGGCGTTCCGCATGGACGGGCGGCAATTCGACACGACGGCTTGTCCGAATTGAATCGAGACATTCCGTCCAATGGGGAGTTCATCGCTGATGCGCACATCCCCGCTGTTCATCAAGTTGGCGCGGTACACGAGACCCACATCGGCCTTGCCCGTGGTGATCAGATGGAGGATCTCTTCGCTATGGGCGGCGTAGGTGAGATGGGCCCGCCTGGCATAGGCCGGAGACAGCTTGGTCAGCTCGCGAACGCTAACCTCTCCCAAGTAAGACGTTTCAGGATTTCCCAGAGCAATGCGGGTGCCGTGATCGGCAAGCGCGTCCCGAAACGAGACCGATGTCGCGGTGGACTCCGCGGACATCACGAGGACAAGGGAGGTCTGCGCGAAGACGCGCGGCCGGCCGTTGAGCGTGCGCCCCTTCTTGTACAGGTAGTCGACTTCTTCCACTCCCGCGGCCACGAAGACATCGATGGCAGCGCCTTTCTCCACTTGCCGAAGCAGCGTCTTTGACGGCGTGTACACCACATGTACAGGGACACCGTATTCGCGCTCGAACATCGGCAGGATTTCGTTGAAGGCGGCTCTCAAGCTGTGAGGAGCGCCAACCGTCAAGGATTCGGATTCGGCGCGCGCCGGTCGATCGGTCCCGAGCACGGCCGCCAATAATGTCACGACCCCGGCCAGAAGTGTGAGTCTACGAATGACCACGTCGAACCTCATGATGGTATGTGCCGTGAACGAGTAACTTGATCGTACTCTCTTGCTCAGTGTCCGAGTACGCTCCCTGCGTAAAAAGACCGTAAAATTTTTCCGTCACAACCCTTTCATCCGTAGTCGTTCGGACAAGAAAAAAGGTTACACGGATTCCCTTGCAAGGGTTGAGCCGAGAAGCAAACTAGAAATCCAGCTTGCTTCCAACTGGGCGCGGACCTTTTGCGGAGCCGAAGCAGTGCACCGAACTGCGTTTTACTCTTCGCCTGAGCGGGGATGGCGTATCCATTTGCATTAGCTCCTTCCTCACCGCATCAAATCCAATGCAGTGCGGATCACATCCGATCCATTCGTCACCATGCGTGACATTTCATATCGGAGACGGCAAGCAAATTCGTTTTACTCTCGAAGTGCCCCCTCGGTAAGATTAAGATAGAGATGAACCCCGAGGGCGGCATGAACGACGATCGCACTCCTCGAGAGCAGCCCGACACGGATCCGGAAGAGACCAGCGAGTGGTTGGACTCCCTTGAGTACGTGCTCGAGGCCAAAGGCACCGAACGGGCGACGTATCTCTTCGAGCGGCTGCGCGACCGGCTCGGCGCTCACGGGGCGCCGGTGTCCGCCGCGCTGAATACGCCCTACATCAACACCATCCCGGCCGCCCAGGAACCGTCCTACCCCGGAAATCTCGACATCGAGCGCCGGATCCGGAGCTATGTCCGCTGGAACGCCATGGCGATGGTGGTCAAGGGCAACAAGGAGCATGCCGGCATCGGCGGGCACATTTCGACGTTCGCGTCGGCGGCCACCCTGTACGAAGTGGCGTTCAATCACTTTTTGCGCGGCAAGGACGCGCCGCAGGGCGGGGATCAGGTGTATTTTCAGGGCCACGCGGCGCCGGGCATGTATGCGCGCGGGTTCGTCGAAGGCCGTTTGCCGGAAGAGGCGCTGCATCACTTCCGGCGCGAGCTGAGCGCCGGGGGAGGCCTGTCGTCCTATCCCCACCCCTGGCTGCTTCCCGATTATTGGGAGTTCCCAACGGTGTCGATGGGCTTGAGCCCGATCATGTCGATCTATCAGGCGCGCTTCAACCGGTATCTTCACGATCGGGGCCTCAAAGATACCAGCCAGCAGCGCGTGTGGGCGTTCGTCGGCGACGGCGAGACCGACGAGCCTGAAAGCCTTGGCGCCATCACACTGGCCTCCCGCGAACAACTCGACAACCTGATCTGGGTCGTGAACTGTAATCTTCAGCGCCTGGATGGGCCGGTGCGCGGCAACGGGAAGATCATTCAAGAGCTGGAAGCCATCTTCCGCGGCGCCGGTTGGAATGTGATCAAGGTGATCTGGGGCGGCGACTGGGATCCTTTGTTAGCCAAGGACGAGGAAGGTCTTTTAATCAAGCGGATGGGCGAGGTCGTCGACGGCTGGTATCAGAAGTACACGGTCGAAGGAGGCGCCTTCGCGCGGACACACTTCTTCGGCGCCGACCCGCGCCTGCTGAAGATGGTGGAAACCTATTCTGACGAGCAAATCCACAAGATGCTGCGGGGCGGCCACGATCCGCGGAAGGTGTATGCGGCCTACAAGGCGGCAGTGGAGCACAAAGGGCGGCCGACCGTGATTTTGGCCAAGACGATCAAGGGGTATGGATTGGGCGAAGCGGGCGAGGGGCGCAACATTACTCATTCGCAGAAAAAGATGAACGAGCACGAGCTGCGCGAATTCCGCACGCGCTTCGGCGTGCCGGTGCCAGACGAGCAGCTGACCTCGACGCCGTTCTTCCGCCCTCCGGACGGCAGCCCCGAAGCCGCCTATATCATCGAGCGCCGCAACGCCATGGGCGGACCGCTTCCCGAACGGCGCGTCAAGGTGGAATCGTTGGCGGCGCCGAAGCTCGAGCAGTTCAAGGAATTCCTCGAGGGCTCAGGCGAGCGCGCCGTATCCACGACCATGGGATTTGCCCGCATGCTGGGCCGCCTGCTCGGCATGAAAGACTTCGGAAAGCATCTCGTGCCGATCATTCCCGACGAAGCGCGGACGTTCGGCCTCGAGGCGCTGTTCCGCCAGTACGGGATTTACTCGCACATCGGCCAGCTCTATGAACCGGTCGACAAGAGCTCCCTGCTCTATTATTTCGAAGCCAAGAACGGGCAGATCTTGGAGGAAGGCATCACGGAAGCCGGGTCGGTGTCGTCGTTCATTGCCGCGGGCACGGCCTATGCGACGCACGCTCTTAATACGATCCCGCTCTATATCTTTTATTCGATGTACGGCTTTCAACGCGTCGGCGATCTCATTTGGGCCGCCTCAGACATGCGGACACGCGGTTTTCTGTTGGGCGCCACGGCGGGGCGGACGACGCTGCTCGGCGAAGGCCTGCAGCACCAGGATGGGCAGAGCCATCTGCTCGCTAGCGCCTACCCGACGATCGCCGCCTACGACCCGGCCTTCATGTTCGAGCTGGCGGTCATCCTACAAGACGGGTTCAAGCGCATGTACGAGGATCAGCAAGAGCTGTCCTATTACATCACGCTCTATAATGAGAGTTATCCGATGCCGCCCATGCCCGAGGGTACCGCAGACGGAATCCGCGAGGGCATGTACCGGTTCAGGCCGGCGCCTACGAAGGGCAAGCACCGCGCACATCTGTTGGCGAGCGGGCCGATCGTCAATGAGGCCTTGCGCGCGCAAGATCTGCTGTTGGAACGGTATCAGGTCGCCGCCGACGTGTGGAGCGTGACGAGTTACAAGACATTGGCCGTGCGCACGCTCGAGGCCGAGCGGTGGAACATGTGGCATCCCGACGAGCCGCGGCGCGTCAGCTATCTGCAAAAGACGGCCGAGCAATTTGACGGCCCCTGCGTGGCGGTGAGCGATTACGTCCGCCTGGTCAGCCAGCAGATCGCGCCATGGATTCCCGGCCTGCTTGCGCTGGGCACCGATGGATTCGGCAGAAGCGATACGCGCCAGGCGCTGCGCCGGTTCTTCGAAATCGATGCCGAGCATTTGGCAGTCGCGGCCTTGTATGCGCTGCATCGGCAGGGCAAGCTCGAGGCGCGGGTGGTGGCGCAGGCGGTCAAAGATCTAGGGCTGCCGGCGGATGAACTGGCGCCGTGGCATAGATAGGGAGAAGATTGCGGGTCCTGTCGCCGATCATCGCTCGTCCTCGCACCCCGCCCCGTGTAGGAAAGAGGCAGGGCCGGCCCGTCAGCCTCTTGTGCTCGCGGAACGCGGCACACGGGAAACGATCGTATCTGCACATTGCGGTAGGTGCTCGTTCAAGCGCGCACGTTGAGGCTAAACGGGCCGCCCCTTATGGGACGAAGAAGGCGAAGATGTCGTGACCGCTGCGCGCGAACAATCATCGAGGCCACCCGCTAGTGGAAGTGATATCAGCAAGCTTGGAAGGATCTCGCGGAATGGCGTGTCCCGGCGCGCCGGGGTTGGCGGGTTAAAGGATCATCTATGAAAGTCGAACTGCCGTTTCTCGCAGAAGGCGTCGAAGGCGGCGACGTTGTCCAGGTCCTCGTGCACGAAGGCGACCAAGTGACGGAAGGACAGTCGCTGGTCGAGCTCGAGACCGAGAAGGCGACCGTGCCCGTCCCGGCGCCGGCCGCCGGAAAAGTCGCGCGCCTGCTCGTGCGCCAGGGCGATCACGTCAAGGTCGGACAGGCGCTCATCGAGATGGATGGCGGCGGCGAGGTGAAACAGGAGACGCCGCCGGCTGCGCAGGCCAAGCCCGCGGCGAAAGAGGAATCGGCCAAGGCGCCCGCGCCCGCTCAAGAAAGGTCGAATGCCCAGCCGGCGGTTGCGCCAGCGCCGCAACCCGCCCCGACAGAGGAAGCGGCCAAGGCCAAAGAGGTCGAGAGAAAGGAACGGCAAGGCGCCGCGCCATCGGAACCATCTCAGGCGAAGGAGGACCAACAGAAAGACGGAGCCAAGGTTTCGCCTGAAGCATCATCCACCGGTGCCGCGATCCCTGCGCCACCGTCCGTGCGCCGGCTCGCAAGAGAATTGGGCGTGGATCTTGTGCAGGTGAAGGGCTCAGAAGGTGGGGGACGAATCACCGCCGAAGACGTGAAGGCATTCGTCCGCGAGCGGTCGAGACGAAGCGGCCCGGCCGGATCGGGAGGAAGCGAACCGGGCGTCTTTACCACGATATATGGCCAGGAGCGCCGCGAGGTGCTTCCGTCGCTCAGGCGGAAGATTGCCGCAACGATGACGCAGTCCTGGACGAACATTCCCCACGTCCATCAATTCCAGGATGCCGACGTCACCGATTTGATGGAGCTGCACAAGCGGTACGCGCCCGAATTCAAGAAGAAGGGCGCCACACTCACGCTCACGAGCCTCTTTCTCAAGGCCGTGGTCCACGTGCTCAAGCTCTACCCGCAAATGAACGCGACGCTCGATCTGACGAACGGCGAAGTCGTCTACAAAGACTATTATAATATCGGCGTCGCGGTGGACACGCCCGGAGGATTAATCGTGCCGGTGGTCCACCATGTGGATCAGAAAGATCTGCTGCAAATCTCGATTGAACTGGCCGAACTCGCCGAACGCACGCGCCAACGCCAGGTCGCGCTGGAGGAACTGCGCGGGGCCACGTTTACGGTCAGCAACATGGGAGGGCTCGGCGCCGGTCCCTTTACGCCGATCATCTATCCGCCGCAAGTCGGTATTTTGGGGGTGGGTCGGGCCCGCCTCACAGCGGTGTATCGCGACGGCCAGCTGGTGCCGCGGCACATGTTGCAACTCTGCGTGGCCTACGACCATCGGCTGATTGACGGTGCGGTGGGCGCGCGCTTCACGAACGAGCTCGTCAAAGTGTTGGAAGACTTTCAAGGCATGTTCCTCGGCCTTTAGCGGGGGGTCGCAACTATGGCTGACATCCGGTATGACGTGGCCGTCATCGGCGCAGGGCCCGGCGGCTATGCCGCGGCATTTCAGGCGGCAGACCTCGGCCTGCGCACGGTCCTCATCGACGAAGAGCCGCGCCTGGGCGGCACGTGCCTTCTGCGGGGCTGCATTCCGTCGAAAGCGCTGCTGCACGCCGCGCGGCTACTGACCGACGCCGAAGACGCGCACACATGGGGGATCGAGTTCGGCAAGCCCAAGATCGATGTCGACGCGCTGCGGCGTAGGCTCGACGCGATCGTCGGCAAGCTCACGAAGGGCGTGCAGACGCTCGCCGGGAGCCGGAAGGTGGAGGTGATCCGCGCCCGGGCCGCCTTCAAGAATGCGACCACGCTCACGCTGACCAGCTCAGATGGACCGAGCGAGTTGTCGTTCGGCCATACGATTCTTGCCACCGGCTCCCGGCCGGCGAGTCCGGCGTCATTGAAACTCGAAGATCCGCGTGTAATGGACAGTACGGGCGCGCTGGCGTTGGCCGATGTCCCCGCTCGACTGCTGGTCGTCGGCGGCGGCTACATCGGCTTGGAGCTGGGCACGGTGTATCAAGCGCTCGGCTCCGAGGTGACGGTGGTCGAGGCGTTGCCACGCATGCTCAACGGCGCCGACCCCGATTTGGTCAGGCCTCTGCAGCAGCGGTTGCAGCGGCGGTTCAAGGCGATCCGGCTGAACACAAAGGTTGACCGGCTCGAGGCCAAGAAGGACGGCATCACCGCGACGCTTTCCGATGCCGAGGGAACGGCAACCGAAGTCTTCGACCGTGTGCTGGTGGCCGTGGGACGAAAGCCCAACACCGAACAACTGGGGTTGGAGCACACGAAGGTCGCACTCTCGCCGCAAGGCTTCATTCAGGTCGATCAGCACATGCGCACGGCCGAGCCGACCATCTTCGCGATCGGCGATGTGGTGGGCGAGCCGATGCTTGCCCACAAAGCCTCCCATGAAGGCCTGGTCGCCGCTCGAGTGATCGCCGGCCGGAAGGCGGCGTTCGATGCGACGATTCCGGCTGTCATCTTCACCGATCCCGAGATTGCCTGGTGCGGGCTCACCGAGGAAGCGGCCAACGCGTCTGGACGAGCCGTGAGGGTCGCCCGGTTTCCCTGGGCGGCCTCAGGACGCGCCACGACGTTGGGACGCAGCGACGGCCTCACGAAGTTAGTGGTGGATCAGGAATCCGGCCGCGTTCTGGGGGTGGGCATCTGCGGCGCCGGAGCCGGAGAACTGATCGCAGAGGGAGTGCTGGCGATCGAAATGGGTGCGGTGGCAGAAGATGTCGCGGCCACGATTCATCCCCACCCGACCTTAAGCGAGACGGTCATGGAAGCGGCCGAAACGTTCCATGGACAAGCCACCCATCTGTACACGACCAAGACACCAAAACGCTGATCCACGGTCACAAGCGGCAAGGTGTCCAGCGAGAACAGGAAAGGGACGCCCATGAAAAAGCTTGATTCACGCAGCCGGGTGAAGAAGAAGCCTGCCCGTCTAGCGAAGGCGAACGACGTCTATCCCGAGGTCCTTCGGCGGCTGGATGATCTGTGCGACAAATTCGATCTCGTCCTGCCGGAAGTCACCGCGCGGGTGGCAGCGCTCGAGCATCTGCTCCGCGAGAAGGAGCTCGTGACGCGACAAGACTTAGTCTCGGCGCGCGCCTTCGTCCGACTGCAGGAAGAATGACAAAGAGCGACCCCAACGCCTTCTCGATGAATGGCCCCTCTGAATGGGATTCGTGACGAGAGGCTTCACTTTTTCTTCCTGCCGAAGAAGGGCATCGCCGAGTTTTCCGCCGGGTCGCCACCTTGGCATCCGGTCAATAGGTTTGTAATCACCCCGACGAGCTCTCCCCCCGTGCGTTTGGCGGCACCGGCGGTCTCCACTTTCGTTCCGAACTCCGGATTTGCCGCTGATCCTTTCACTGTGACTGTGACGGGCAACACGGTCAAACCGTCCGAGGCCTTCGCAAATCGATCGAGGCATGGAATCTTCACGTGCGTGGAGAAGGCCGGGCCGACTTTCGGTGAGAATTGAGCATCGAGCCGGCCGTCCAGTCCGATCTTCCCTCCGGCCTCGACCGAATACATCGAGCCGACGGCGCGGGTCTGGTTCAGATTGATCCATCCGTCCTTGATGTGAAGCTCGCTATGCAACGTCTTGAATTCCGCGCCTTGGAACTCCTCGATGCGGGTCTGCTTTGCGATGAACTCCATGACGGGCGATTTGGTGAACCGGCCGTTCTCGATGTCAAGGATCGCTGTCCCATCCAGGCTCTTCCGCAAGGCCTCACCCCGGCCCCGGCCTGTTCCCGAGGTGATGAACCTGCCGAGACCGATGATTCGAGGTTCAGGTTCGTTCAAGAGTGCTTTCAGGAGAATGCCGACATCTAACGCATGGCCTTTTGCATCCCAGGTGATGTCTTGCTGCCCGCCCTTCTGCGCGATTGCATAGGTCCCCTGCACTGATCCTCCCGCCACACCCGTCGGCTCCAGCGTGACCTGCATGCTGTTCCCATCTCCCTTCGCGATCAGTCTTCCCGTTCCGATGGCGAGGTTCCGATAGATGAGCGTGCCGATGGCAAGATCGACGTCGAGATCCAGAGGGAGAGCAGGCTGTTGTGCAGCGGCGGGTCGTTCTTCGCGGGGCTCGGCCGTAGCCGATGCCGTTAGCGCGGCGTACCAATCTGTGTCGAGCGCATCCACGCTCCCACGGAGCTGCAGCTGAGGCCGGAGACCCCAGCGGACGTTCCCTTTTACCGCCACTTGATCGTTCCGTCCCGCCGGCCGCTCGGAGGTCAGGGACAGTGCCGCGATTTGAAGCTCCTCTCCACTCCGTGTCACGAGGTGCTCGACGGTAATGGTGGCCGGCTCAGGGCCGGCCCGGCCTGCCACCGCAACCGTGATCGGTCCGACCGTTTCCTTTCCCTCGACTGCGAGCATTCCTCCACCGGCTCGCTGCTTCACGCTCACTACGCCGTTTACCATCAAAGGATCCGGCTTGCGGCCGGGAAAGATCCCGAGAAAATCCACTAACGTCTGGCTATCCCACTCTTTCATCGTCACGCTCACGGATCCGCTCATTGGGGCTTCGACGGTCAACGGCCACCGGCCACTCACAAGAACGGTGCCTGCGTGAGTGCCGCCAGATTCCATGCCGATCTCAAGGCGCCGGATGTCAGCCATCGTCTTGGCGCCGTCTATTTCCACCTCGCCCTGCACGCCGAGACTTCTTGTCAGCCGGTGCGTCTGATCCAAGCGTATCATCAGATTCGCGGCTCGCAGCCCGGTCTTGATCGTCAGCGGCTGGTTCGGGCCTGTGCCGACGACTCGAACATTCCCCGCGAGGTTGCCTCCTGAGATCATCTTCTGTTGCCGTTGCGTGAGAAGCCCCAGCCGGTCCACCAGGCCGCTCAGGTCGGCGGTGTCGACATCGAGCACGAGGTCCGTTGCCCCTCCCACATCGGCCGATCCGGTGAGGCGCGCCTCTGCGAGCTGTCGGTTCCCGTCCAGCGCTCTGATCGTCCAGAAGTCGAACGACAAGCGCGAGCCGCCGGCAATGGATGCACGAATGTCGGTTCCCAACGTGACAGGAACGGCTGCATGCATTGCTTCGCGCTTGAACGTGACCCGCTCCATGTCCACGCGACCGACGACGGCGATGTCTTCGAGTCCCTTGAGGCGGACCTTGACGTCTGTGTCGAGCACTCCGCTTCGGACTCTCGCGAACACTTGACTGCCGCTCATGGCGATCCATGGATGGACCTGATGCAGTCCCAATCGGTTGACGCGGAGGTTCAGCGTAATTTCGTCCGCCGCGGCCTCCGAGGTTGCGTCATCTTTTTTCTGTCCCTGCGCCAGGCTCACCGTGAGCGGCCGGTCAAGCGCGACCGTGACGACGGGCCGCTGCCCCTCGACCGCCTGGATGTGTAGCCGATCCAGCCGGAGGACCCGCCCTGTCCGATCCCACTTGCCGGTTTGCTCGATCCGGAGATTCAACGGCGGCGCATCGGACGCCGTGGCGGGCATGTGCAGCTGAAGCCCGCGGCTGCGCAGATCGACTTTCCATCGTATGTCGCGGTCGTCGAGGCCGAGCTCGGCGTGGCCATCGATCTGCGCCCGTGCGATCGCAGTCTCACTCCACAGCGCCAGCAGGGGATTCAGCGTCTCGCCGGGCAAGCCTGTCAGCGTCAGGTTGCCATTCAGGGCGGAGGACCCATCCGTATCACCGAGCCGCCATTCGCCGGTCGCCTGCAGCTCCGCGACCGGCTTGCCTTTCAAGCTAATGCTCGTCATTACATGGTTCAGTGTCAGGTGCTGCATGCCGGTGAGTCTCGACTTGCCGTCCGCGACGAACCGGAATGGCCCTGTGGCCGTTCGTCCGCTCCCCTCACTCTTCACGAGGATTCCGGTGCCTTCGAAACGGCTTACCATGTCCACAGTCGCCCCTTGGTCGTACGCCGAGATGACCAGCCCGCCTTCCAACCGGCCGGCCATCACTTGCTGCAACGGGTGGCGGCCCAGCACGGTAAGCCAGGGACGAAGATCGTTGATGTCCGATTGCGCGAGGCGCAGAGACAAAACAGCCGGCTGGGAATCGAGCTCTGCTAGTCCTGCTTCTTTCTCCTGCCGATCGAGATCGAGCACCGCAGGACGATCGAGCGCTCCCGAGATGAACGACCTGCCCCTATCGGTGACGTCGATGGTTAGCATTTCCAGGGTCACGACCTTCGTGATGGCATCAAATGATCCGGCGTGCTCTAACGAGAGCTCGACCGGCGGACTCGCCTCGCTTTCGCCGGACCGGAGCCGTACACCGGAAGCGGTCGCATGGACTTTAAGGGACGTCCGGCTTCCCTCGTCGTGGACGTGAAGTTGCGCATTGACCCGGTCTGCCTGCACAAGCGGGGTGGCGCCCCCGAGCATCAAGAGGTTCAGTATGTCGCCTCTGGTGTCGCTCCATTTCACGGAGACATCCGTCACAGGTGGCACGGTTGGATCAGTCGCTGCGTGCATTTCACCCGTCAGATCAATCGAACCCAGGTCCGTTCCGTCCCGGCTGAACGCCAAGCGGGACGCCGCACTCAGATGATGCGATGCAGGTTGATAGGTGCCGGCGAGCGTTTGGTCGACCTGGAGGACGTCGTGATTTGTCGGCTCGAGGGCGCCCGCGCTCGTGCTGAGGAGGACGCGGTTCGATCCGTTCCACTGGATTGAGGTGCCGGCCGGCGCGATTTCAACGGGCAGGTTGAGGTCGAATGAGCCCACCAGGTCTGCTATGCCTTTGCGCTCGATCAGTACGCCGGTCTGGAGCGTCACGTTCCCGGACTGTCCCGGTCCAAGCCGGTTCACCATTCCGGAAACCCGCCCCGTGATCCGACGGTCGGCCTGCTCGACGATCAGGGTCAGGTCCTCCAAGCGGGCCCGTTCGATGGCGACCAGGACCGGGCGCATCCGCTGATGCCCGGTCTCCGCTTCGGGGGTGCCAGCCGCACTCGACGTGAGATTGATCACTATCCGGGCCTGTTGCAGTTCGAGGTCGTTGACCCGCCCGATACCCTCGGTGATGAACGTCCACAAGGCAGTGCGTAGCGTGAGCCGCTCTGCATCGATCGTGACCTGCGACGTGGGATCTTCACAGCGGAGTCCCTCGACGCGGAGCAACCCACCGAGCGTGAGCATGCCGTTGCGGGCCTTGCACTGGCCGCCGGTGAATTTTGCGGCAAGAGGAACAATGATGTGGCGGAAGCCGTGTGGCGTCTGCAGATAGGCGAGCAGACTCCCAATTACAATGAGCGTGACCAATAAGACGAGACCGAGTTTTTCAACCAGACGCATGGTGGCGTTGACCTACGTGGGAGAGGGAGCTTACCAAGGCGGGACATAAAAAGAGACAGGCTAATTTTTAGGCGGCGTGCACAGGCACAAGAGCTGGCATCACGTTTCTCTTGTGACAGCCGGGTTGTAAGGAGGAAGGGCTCGTCCGTCGGGATAGGCTCGTAAAATCCTGCTGATGTCTGCCCGTTCGGTCCGCCCGATATTGACCCACTGTTCGGCCATTGGAATGAGGGTCTGCACTCGTGTTTCGAGCATCTCAAGCCATGGACGCAGCTTCGAGGCCTTTGTGTAGGCGTTCACATGCAGGAACGACCGAAGACCGGGGAGGAACCTTGAGGCTTTGGCACGAGATGCCAGATCGAGGAGGAACGACCGAAGACCGTCGAGGAACATGGTCATGATTGAGGCTTGGACCCCATTCGCCAGCTCGTACAGGGCCTCAACTTCGGAGATGATTGGATCGAGTTGTGAAGCGGTCAGAGGATCGGCCGTCTCCTGACTTCGTAAGTCGTGAAGCGCCTGTATGATCACCGTCACTCGCCGGTTGACGTCTTCAAGAAACTGTTCATCATGTCGCTGTAACTCATCAAGAATATGTTCGATTGCAGATACGCCGATCTCTCCCGCCTCGTGTCCAGCCCTGAGGATGACCGCTTCCAAGACATCTCTGGCCGGCTGCACAGACCTTGCTCGCGCCAGCTGAAGTGCGCGTAATGCTTTCAGAAGCGGTGGCTCGCTCCCCTCTGATGACTGGAAGACCGGCTCTCGTGTGGCCGGCTCTTGCAGGCTCGACAACGAATGGGAGGATAGCACCTCAATGGCCGTGTCATCCCCGTTGCGGGATTGCACGGTAAGCGCTTCGGCGTGATGGGTCAAACGCTGAAGGGCTGTCCTGATGCGTGTTACGCCTTCATGGAACCTATGCAGCGCCGCCGCTGAGCGCAGGTCTTGCCGTCCCAATTCATGCAGCATGGGCACGAGGTTCATGGCCATCTGTTCAATGGCCGATTGCTGAACGCTCCCCGCTGATTTTGCCAGATTGGTGATTCCCTCCAGCATGATACCGTAGAGCTTTGGTCGAACGGCTTGATCGTCCCCCTCGGTGAGCTTCTTCAGCCCCCTCTCAATCTGCGCCAGCCATACCTGGGCTTCCAGAACAAACAATCCCACCACTTCTTTGTCAAACGACGTGCTCGCCAGCTCTTGAAGAGCCGTGCGTCGAGGCGGCCACATGCTCTCGCCGTCGGGAAGGCTTTCGACTGCTTGACGGACAGGCGCGACAGACTCCGCCAGCTCTTGAATGTCTTTGGCAATGGCATCAAGAGTCTGTAGAAGAAATGGAAACTGACCGGACGCAGACCTCACCGTCTCGAGCTTTCTTCCGCCGTGAGTTGGTACTGGGAGGCCGAGACGCGCTTGAGCTGGTAATGGATATGAGAGGCGCGCGACGTCGGGAGGCTCGACGGTCTCAATAATGGTCACCAGCGGCGACGCGCTCAGATCGACTTGTCGTGCGTCGAGGTGATCCTGGCCGTCACCGATCGAGACCACCGGACGGAGTGGATAGCCGGTATTGACATGAACCACGGTGCCTCGCTCGCCGGTGGAGAGCCGGACCGAGGTGCCGATCGGATAGGCCGAGAGCTGTTCGATCAATGCCTTGATGACCTTCCGCGGAAATGCCGTTCTTTCGACGACTACGAGCTCACGCACGGCTTCGTGAGGAAGGAAGCGGCGACGATAGGGACGAGGACTGACCAGCGCATCGAAGACATCCACGGCACCGATGATCGGAACGAATTCGTTGATCTCGCGGCCCTTGAGTTTGTTCGGGTACCCTTGCCCATTCCATCGTTCGTGGGCTTGGACAACGACCTCCGCCAGCCAGTCGTGCGTCGTGCCGAGCTTCCGCAACGCTTGAGAGCCCAGTTCGGGATGTTGCTCGATGACCCCGCGCTCTTCAAGGGTCAGTCGG